>NC_014168.1:315752-631505 GCF_000092825.1 Segniliparus rotundus DSM 44985
GGCGTTTGAGGTACAGCTCCGGCGCGATGCGCAGGTACAGGGGCAGATCGTACGCGTTGATGTGGGTGCGGAACGGTTCCGCGTTGGCGCCGCCGTGGACTCGTTGCAGGACCGGCGTCTCGACTTCCAGGAACCCCTCGCCCCACAGCTGCTCGCGCAGTGTGCGCAGCACCGCGCCGCGCTTGGCGAGCGCGTCCCGCGCCTGCGGGTTCGTCATCAGCTCCACATGCCGCAGGCGCACTTTTGCCTCCGGGTCCGTGAGGCCCCGGCGTTTGTCCGGCAACGGGCGCAGGCATTTGGCGTTGAGCCGCCAATCCCGCGCCATGAGGGACGCGGTGCCGGTCCTGGAAACACCGGGCGCCGCCTCCACGCTGATCAGATCCCCGAGGTCGATCTCTTTGCGGAACGCGTTGAGCTTGCCGTCGGGCAGCTCGCGCTCCTCAAGGACCACTTGCGCGGCGCCGGAGCTGTCGGAGAGGTCGACGAACACCACGCCGCCATGGTCGCGCTCGCGCAGCACCCGACCGGACACCCGCACCTGCCGCCCGGAGCGGGAGCGGCCCGCCGCCAAGGCGTCGCGGACGGTGGAAGTCGGCGGCTCGCACTCGGGGTACGGGTTCACGCCTTGTTCTTTGAGCCGTTCGAGTTTCCCGATCCGCACCCGCACCTGCTGCGGCAGGCGCGGGTGGTCCTGCTTGTCCTCCTCGGGCAGCGCGGTGGCCGCGAGGAGGGCTTCGGGCGGGACCGGGTGCTGCCCCCTCGGCTCGGATTTGCCGCCGAACTTCGGCACGACCAAAAAGCCCTCGGCGATCCCCGAAGCCATGGCGACCCGGGGCACCACGCGCGCCTCTTCGAAGCACACGTAGCGCGGAACCCATTCCGGCCCGAACCGGTGGTTGAAGCGGTACATCGCCTCCAGCTGCGTCCAACGTGAGAAGAACAGGAGCACGCCGCGCCACCAGCGGATCATCGGGCCCGCGCCGAGTCGGGAGCCTTCTTCGAAGGCGTTGCGGAAGACGGCGAAATTCAGCGAGATCTTCGAGACACCGAGCTGTTTGGCATGCAGGGCGAGCTCGCAGATCATCAGGTCCATCACGCCGTTGGGGGATTTCGGGTCCCGTCGCATCACGTCGAGCGAGACTCCCGAACGGCCCCACGGGACCAAGGAGAGCAGCCCCACCACGTCGCCGTCCGGGCCGAGCGCCTCCACGAGCATGCAGTCCCCGTCTGTGCCGTCGCCGAGCCTGCCCAGCGCCATGGAAAAGCCGCGTTCCGCGCCGATGCGCCACTGGTCCGCTCTGCGCACCGTGGCGGCCAGCTCCTCTTCGGACAGTTGGCTGTGACGGCGCACGCGCACAGTGATCCCGGCGCGGCGGACCCTGGTGACCGCTTGGCGGGCCACTTTGCGGGCGGGGCCGTCGAGGCTGAAGCTGCGCGGGTTCAGAATCGCCTCGTCGCCGAGCTGGAGCGCGGAAAGGCCGGCCTCGCGATACGCGATGGCGCCGCGTTCGCTCGCCCCCATGACAGCGGGCGTCCAGCCGTAGCTCTCGCAGGTCGCGAGCCAGGCTCCGATGGCGCCCTGCCAAGAGCGCTCCTCGCCGATCGGGTCGCCCGAGGCGAGGCACACGCCGACCTCCACCCGGTAGGTGAGGGCAGCTTTGCCGTTGGGGGCGAAGACCGCCGACTTGTCCCGCCGCGTCGCGAAGTAGCCGAGCGAGTCGTCCTCGCCGTACAAGGACAGCAAGCTCCGGATGGAGCGTTCCTCCTCGACAGTCAGCGTGCTGGCGAGCCGTTGGGAGCGGAACAGAACGATGATCGCGGCGATGAGCGCGAACGCGCCGAACAGCCCGAGCAGGGTGTTGACGAAGCCGTAGGAGTAGCCGCTGAAGTCGTGTCTCTCGAACGCGGTGAAGATGACGACCCGGTTGAGGGTGTAGGCCAGGCGCTCGTCCGGGGGCACCGTGTGCGGGAACGCCTCGACCAGCGCCCAGCCGAGCCCGGTCGCGACGAGGAGGCCGATGAACAGGGCGACCAGGGCGCGCAGCGGCGCGACGCGGCGGACCTTCGTGCTGAATTCCCCGTGCGCGGCCAGGAGCAGCGCGACGGCCGCGCAGTGCGTTGCCAGCCCGATGATCGGCCAGAGCCGTTCCCCGTCCAGCAGTTGGACGACGTTGTACCACGAGAAGACGACGAGGGTCACGAGCAGGGTCAGCCAGGCCAGGCGTTTGCGCTCGGCGAGCGCGGCGGCGAGGATGCCCAGCACGAACGCCCAGGCGAAGCTGGTGTCGGGGACGGCGAAAAAATACGTGTCCAGGTAGACGCGGGGGGTTTCCGCCCAACGACGCAGGTGTGGGGAGACGCTGAAGAGGAACGAGAGCACCGAGAACGCGGCGATGGCCATCCCGGACCGGTGCGGCACCAGATGCAAAGGGCCTTTGCGTCTGCGCTTGTCGCCCGCGGCCGGCCGAGGCGGACGCAGCTCGCCCCTGGCGCCTGTTTTTTTCTCCTCGACTGCCCCTGCTGTCATCGCTGATTCGCTCCCTGTGCCGCTCAGCGCTCTGTGAGCACGATGCCGTCCTCGTCGCTGTGCAGGAGGTCGCCGGGGCGGAACACGACCCCGCCGAACTCCACGGGCACGTCCAGCTCGCCCGCGCCGGTCTTGCCGCTCTTGCGGGGGTTCGAGCCCAGCGCCTTGACGCCGAGGTCGAGCCCCGCCAACGCCGCCACGTCGCGCACTGCTCCATTCAGGACCAGGCCCGCCCAGCCGTTGTCCTCCGCCAGCTTGGCGATGACGTCGCCGACCAGCGCGGTGTGCACGCTGGCGGAGCCGTCCACCACCAGCACCGCGCCGTTGCCCGGCGTCGAGAGGGTGGATTTGATGAGCGCGTTGTCTTGGAAGGCGCGGATCGTGCGCACCGGCCCCGCGAACTGGCGGCGGCCGCCGTATTGGCGGAATTGCGTGTCGCAGCTTCGGACCTGCTCGCCGATCTGGTCCACGAGATCTGCGGTGGGAGTAAAGTTCACAGCGGTCATACAGGTCACTCTAGTGCTGCCGTGTAAAGAAAAGCTGAGAGGATTCGCCATCTCGTGCGCTCCGCTCCCGAACGGTGTGCGTTAAAGTCAAGGGCCGTGCCGGACGACTCCACCGCAGGACTGCGGACCCAAGCCCTTCGATTCCTGGTGACAGGCGTTTTCTCCGCTGTCGTGGATTATGGTCTGGTCATGGCGCTCTCCCAGCTCGGGGCCGCGCCGAACGCCGCGAACATCGTCGGATTCGTCGTGGGCACAACTGTGGCGTACCTGATAAACCGGCGCTGGACGTTCCAGGCGGAGCCCAGCGCGAAACGGTTTGCGCAGGTGGCCCTCCTCTACACGGCGGCGTTCCTGTTGCGGGCCGGCATCTTCGCCGGCGCCTTGGCGCTGGCGCGGTCCTGGGAGGTCTCGAAGTTCCTCGCCGAGTCGGGCGCGTGGGTCCTGGCCCAGGGCACGGTCACGGTGATGAACTTCCTCGTGCAGCGCATGGTCATCTTCCGCGCGCCCGCGCGTCTGCCGGACGCGCCGGGCCAAGCCTCACGGCCGGGCGGAGCTTGATCCCGAGCTGTGGCCCTCCTCGCCCGAGGCTGTGCGGGAGCGGGTTTGGTTCGGCCTCGGCTCGGCGGAGCCGCTCGGGCGCGAGTCGGCGGGGGTGGTGGCGGACCCTGTGGCCGAGGGCGCCGTGGACGTGCTGGAATCGTCTTGGCCGCGCGGGCGCGAATGACGGGGCTCAGGACCGTCCGGGCTGTCCGAGGAGTTCGGCGAACCGGAGGTGCTTTCCGAGCCGGACGGCGTGGGCGACGTCGTGGGGGTGGAGGTCTCGGTTGTTTCCGGGCGCCGGGTGCTCGTGGGCTGCGTCGGGCGGTATTGGTATTGCTGGCTGGTCGGCACCTGCGCCGGAACCGTCCAGTTGCCGTCCGAGCCGAACACGGCGTTCGTCGGCGGGGCCCACGGTTGCGCGGGGCTCTGCGCGGTCGGAATCGGTTTTTTCGACACGTCGAGAATCACGTACAACAGGAGCAGCGCGAAGGTCGAGGTGCGCAGCCTGCCGCCGAAAAGGGTCGCGGGCACCCGCCGTTTCGGCTCTTCCTTCGGTGTTTGGGCGGTGATTTTCGGGAATCGCCAACTTGGTGACTCCTCCACGAAGGGCCGTTTGCGTGTGGCGTCTTTCTGCTCGCTCATCGCACACGCTCCTGCGGCGCGGTGTCTTCTTCGGGCCGGGGCGGGCGGACGGTTTTCTTCGACGCGTCCTCAGGCTGCGCCGGGCCTGGGCTCGCCATGGTCGCGATGCCTTCTTTGCGCAGGTCGCTGAGGATTCGTGCCCGCAGCCTCCGGCTGAGGACGAACTGTTGGCCGGGCACGGAGTTCGCGACGATGCGCATGCTGGTCCGGTCGAGTTCGATGCTCTCCACCCCCGTGTACACGGGCTCGCCGCGCAACAGCGTGGCCAGGTTCGGGTCTTCTTTGGCCGCCGCGCAGATCTCGACCAGCTTCTCGCGCACGAGCCCGATGTCCGTCGAGTTCGGCACGGGGATGTCCACCACCGCCTGCGACCAGTCCTTCGACATATTGGTCGATTTCACGATTTGGCCGTTGGGGACGGTGAACAGCTGTCCCTCGGAGGATCGGAGCTTGGTCACGCGCAGGGTCACCTCCTCCACGGTGCCGACGGGGTCGTAGGTCGTGCCCAGGACGGACAGCTGCACCAAGTCGCCGATGCGGTACTGCTTCTCGGCGATGATGAAGAACCCGGAGAGCAGGTCTTGCACGATGCGCTGCGCGCCGAAGCCGAGCCCCGCGCCCGCCGCGGTCGCGGGGACGGTGAGCCCGGTGAGGTCGAATTCGAGCAGTTTGGCGATCCGCAGCCCCGCGACGAAGTACACCAGGACGGTGAGCGCCCAGGCGATCGTCGCGGCGAGGGTCTCGCGTTGGCGCGATCCCTCGCTGCGCACGCCGGAGTGCTTCTGCGAGAACAGGCCGCCTCGGCCGAAAATCCCCGCCGCCCACCGCAAGAAGCGCGCGAGCAGGACCGCGGCGATCATGGCCATGACGATCCGGACGCCGCGGGTGAGCATCCAGTCGCCGAAGTTCTGCACGCCGAATTTGGCAAGCCACTTCGTCCATTCGCTGTACGCGGGGGCGCTGAGGTTGGCGTGCACGTCTGCTGACTTTAGTCGACCGGAGCCGCCGGGCTCGCGCGCTGGTGCCGTTGGGGCTCGCGATCTCCGAAACGCTCCTGGCGGCCGATTCGGCGCAGCCGCGCCCATTCTCGAAAACCGCCGAGGTCGCGCCGGGTGACGAGGAAGAACCAGCCGAATCTCGCCCATTCCTGCGCCACGAGTTTCCGCATGCCCCGTTGGGCCTGCAAATACCCCCGGTTGCGATAGGTGTAGAAGCGTTTCACCTCGTCGGACGGGTATTGCGCGTGCATCGCGCCGCCCAGGATCGGCAGGAACTCGTCCGAACCCTGCGGATGCAGGTACGCGGCGTGCAGACAGGTTCCGAACCGCAGGCCGCTCTGGACGAGCCGCCGGTGGACTTCGACCTCGTCGCCCCGCAAGAAAAGGCGCAGGTCGGGCACGCCGACGGCGAACAGCGCGTCGGTTCGGAACAATGCGCCGTTGAACAAGGAGGCAATGCCCGGCAGCAGCTCCTCGTCCCCGAGCTCGGACCTGCGCCTTCGCCAGCGCAGCCCGCGGCGGAGGGGGAACGCCAGCCGGTCCGGGTCGGCCTCGTCCACCACCGCGGGGGAGACTTCGGCGAGCCCGTGACGGCGCGCGCAGCTCAGGAGCGCGCCGAGGGTTTCGGGGCTTTCTGGGCGCCCGTCGTCGTCGGCGAGCCACACCCAGTCCGCCCCTTCGGCCAGGACGGTCAGAATCCCGAGCGCGAACCCGCCCGCGCCGCCGAGGTTGCGCTTCGAGCCGATGTAGCGCGCGGTGGGCCACAGCTCCGCGACGAGTTCGGCGACTTCCTGCTCCGCCGCGTTGTCGACGACCACCAACCCGGCCAGCGGCGCGGTCTGGGCCTGCAGGGCGGCCAGGGAGCGGCGCAGCGTGCTGGCGCGGCGGTGGGTGACGATGACCGCCCAAACGCGCTCTGTGCCGAAAGGACGCTCTGGGCTCAAGGGAGGTGACACGCAGACCATTCTGCTCAATCCTTCTGCGGGTATGCTCATGGAGTGCCCCGGCAGGTTTCGGGCCGGGGCGACACGACATGGTCACAAGACATGCAGAGAGGGAAGCGCTATGCCTGGATTTCTTGAAAAGGTGAAGAGTTTCATCAAAAAAGACCCCGCGAAGGTCGAGCAGGCCATTGACAAGGCGGGCGACCTGATCGACAAGCAGACGCAGGGCAAGTACGCCGACAAAGTGGACAAGGTCCAAGACGTCGCGAAAAAAGCCGCGGAAAAGGTTTCCGAGGGCGAATGACCGGCGAGCCGGGCGGGCGCGATGTTCGCTCCGCCCGGCTGCGCGCGGCGGCCGCAAGTGCGGATTTGACCGGGTCGGCTCCGAGCCGGTACGATAATTGATCGGTGTTGCGGACCTCGTGCGCCCTCGAACAGTCTATTTTCGGCTGATCCAGCGGCGGGGGGCTCTGCCGAAGAGACATATACGACCGTTTGAGACCCGAGGTGTTCCCCCTTGCCCACGATTACACACACCACATACAGCCCGAAGGCTGCCGACCTGAACCATCAGTGGCATGTCATCGACGCGACCGACGTCGTGCTCGGCCGGTTGGCGGTGACTGCGGCGACCCTGCTGCGCGGCAAGCACAAGCCGACGTACGCCCCGCACCTCGACAACGGCGACTTCGTCGTCATCGTGAATGCCGGGAAAGTCGCCCTGACCGGCAACAAGCGCGCTGACAAGCTGGTGCACCGCCACTCCGGCCACCCCGGCGGCCTCAAGACCCGCAGCATCGGGCAGCTGCTCGACAGCGATCCTCGCCGCGTGGTGGAGAAGGCCGTCAAGGGCATGATCCCGCGCAACAAGCTGGGCCGCGCCGTGGAGCGCAAACTCAAGGTGTACGCAGGCCCGGAGCACCCGCACCAGGCCCAGCAGCCCGTGCCGTACGCCATCACCCAGGTTTCGCAGTGAGCGCGGACGAGAACCAAGGCCGTGCAGTGAGCGAGGAGCAAGAGACAGTGACCGAGGACTACCTGACCGACGACGAAAACGCGGCGCTCGACGCCATCGAATCGGCCGAAGACGAAACGCAGGGCGCGGGCAGCGCCCCCGCGCGGGAGAAGGCCCCGCTGCGCGAATTCACCGAAGAGATCATCACGGTCGGCCGGCGCAAGGAAGCCGTTGTGCGCCTGCGCCTCTCCCTCGGCACCGGCAAGTTCACCTTGAACGGCCGCAGCCTTGAGAATTACTTCCCGAACCGGGTCCACCAGCAGTTGGTGAAGTCCCCGCTGGTCCACGCGGACCGCGAGGGCTCGGTCGATGTGCGTGCCACGCTGCACGGCGGGGGCATCTCCGGCCAGGCCGGCGCGTTGCGCCTCGCCCTGTCCAGGGCGCTGATCGAGGCAAGCCCGGAGGACCGTCCCGCCCTGAAGGTCGCGGGCTTCCTGACCCGCGACGCTCGTGCGACCGAACGCAAGAAATACGGCCTCAAGAAAGCCCGGAAAGCCCCGCAGTACTCGAAGCGTTGAGCTTCGCCGTCTTCTTATGACAGCACTGTTCGGCACCGACGGTGTTCGTGGTGTCGCGAACACCGAGCTGACGCCCGAGTTGGCGTTGACACTCGGATCTTTAGCTGGCTCGAGGTTGCGCGGCGAATCCGGTCTCGCCGTGGTCGGCCGCGACCCCCGCATCTCCGGCGCGATGCTCGAAGCATGCGTGTGCGCTGGGCTGGCAAGCTCCGGCGTGCGCGTGCTCCGGGCGGGCGTGCTGCCAACTCCCGCGGTGTCCTGGCTGGTCAAAGATCTCGGAGCCGATCTCGGCGTGGTGGTCTCCGCGTCGCACAACCCCATGCCGGACAACGGGCTCAAGTTCTTCGGGCCTGGCGGCGGCAAGCTCGACGCGGAGACCGAAAACCTGCTCGCCGCCGATGTCTCGCGCGTCAGCAAGGGCGGCAAGGCGAGCTGGGGATGGGGCGAAGGGGAGCGGCCCACCGGCGCGGGCGTCGGAGACCTCGTCGATTTCCCCGAAGGCGCGGCGCGCTATGTGTCCCGTTTCGCGCCGATCACCCCGAAAGCCGGGCAGTTGCGTGTGGTCGTGGACTGCGCCAATGGCGCGACTTCGCGTTTGGCGGCCCAGGTGTACGAGGCCACGGGCGCCGAGGTCATCACGCTCAACGCCGAACCGGACGGGCTCAACATCAACGACCGCTGCGGTTCCACGCACCTCGACGGCCTGCGCGCGGCGGTGTTGGAAGAAGGCGCGGACCTAGGCCTCGCCCATGACGGGGACGGGGACCGCTGCCTCGCCGTCGCCGAGGACGGCGACGTGGTGGACGGGGACGCCATCATGGCTGTTCTGGCGCTCGGCCTGCATGAGCGCGGCCAGCTGCGCCATAACAAGCTCGTGGTGACCGTGATGAGCAACCTCGGTTTGCACATCGCGATGCGCGCGGCGGGCGTCGAGCTTGAGGTCACCCAGGTCGGCGACCGGCATGTGACCGACGCGCTCCGCGAGGGCGGCTACTCCATCGGCGGCGAGCAGTCCGGCCACGTCGTCATTCCTGAGCTGGGGGAAACCGGCGACGGCATGGTCACCGGCCTTCGTCTGATCTCCCGCATTGTGGAGAGCGGCAAGAGCCTTTCCGAGCTCGCTTCTGTCGTGCAGGTGTATCCGCAAGTCCTGGTCAATGTGCCGGTGGTCGACAAACTCGCCGCCGCCAGCGATCTGTCCGTGCTCGACGCGGTCGCGTCCGCGCAGGAACGCCTCGGCGGCAAAGGGCGTGTGCTGCTGCGGCCGTCCGGCACCGAGCAGCTGGTCCGTGTCATGGTCGAGGCCGAATCGGCGCTGAGCGCGCACGAGGTGGCCGAACAAGTGGCTGGACTGGTCCGCGCCACCAATCTGAAGTAGTGTGCGCCGAGCCCGGCGACCGTTCCTTCGCCCCCGGTCCCTCCTTGTTCTCGGGTCTGCGTTCTGCCGTCTCCGCCTCTCGCGTCCCGCTCGGCTTCCGAGCGCGCCCCGGGGCGGAAAAATATTCGAGGGAACCAAAGCGCTCCCCGAAACGTCCAACAGAGCAGAACCACGATATGGCAGAACAAGACAAGGAGAGGGGCGAGAGCTGTGGCGGACATGCAAGCAGCGGAGGTGCGTCGCATCGGCGCGGCGGTCCAGGGGGACGGCAACCGGGTCGGGCAGATCGGGGCCGATGTCGCCGCCGCGGCAGAATTGCTGGCTTGCGCGCTGAGCGACACTCCGGTGGCCCCGCAGGCGCACGGCATGTCCTCCGGTTTCGGCCAGCTCGCGGAGTCGATGAACCAGTACCACGACTACCTCGCCGCATTCGGCCAGGCGCTGATCGCGGCCGCCGCGACGTACGAGAAGACCGACGAGCGCAACGCCCGCGCGTTCGCCGCCGGGGACAGCGCGAGCGGTCAGGCTGGGGCTGCTTTCCTCGGCCACAACAACTGAACGACCACGGGGAAGGGGAAACATCATGACGACTGCTGCGAAGACCGGGCACGACCTGATCCAGGACGGCGCTTTGGCCCTTGGGTTCCAAGCGATCGACCAGGTCGTCGCCGCAGCGGACGCGCTGCGCTCGATCGGAGTCCAGTGCCAGGCCCATGCCTCGGGAACCGACCTTCGGCGCCGGTACGAACAGTGGGGTCCGCTGGGCGTGCAAAAGATCGCTCGGGCCGCCGAGCTTCTGGACAACGCGAGGACGGGCCTGGAAGAGCTTCGCGCCGACGCGGGCTCGGCCGCCGACCGCTTGGCCGGAGCCTGGGCGGACACGGCGGGCCGCGCCGCGTGCGAGAACTATCAGGCGGCCTCGGCCCGCGCCGACGCCGATCTGGCCAAGGTCGGGCAGTCCTCCCGAGCGCTGGGCGTGTACCACGGCGCTCTCGTCCAGCTGCTGGACAGCTTGCGGACACAGGCCCAGCTCATCCTCGACAACCTGCTGGCCAGCCTCGGCCAATACCGGACCACCGACGCTGTCCTCCAGGCGGTGCGGCAGGTGCAGGACGTGATGGGGCAGCGGCCTGCCGCGCCGAACGCGCGGGACGTCGTCGACGCGATGCGCCAGCAGCTGCAGAACCAAGTGGCCACCCCGACCGAGTACGCGGCGGCGCAGCTGCGGCGGCTGCTCGACATGGCGCAGCAGCAAGGGGCTGCGGCGACGGAGCTTGTCGCCAGCGCGCTGCGGGGCGTGAACACGGACCCGTACCTGGCGCCCGAGTTCCCGGTCGCCGACGAGCCGGACTGCGGTTGCCTGGGCGACCACGACGAGAAGAAGCCCGAACCCCCAGCAACCGTTGCGGCCGCGCAGTCCCTCCCCGCAGCGGGCGGCTGGTCGGGCGGCGGACCCAGCGGTTCTCCCGGAGCTTCCGGCGGCGCTCAGGGTTCCGGGGGCGCTGATGCTCCTGGCTCATCCGGCCCTTCCGGCAAGGGCGTCGGCCCGGACGACTCC
Source organism: Segniliparus rotundus DSM 44985 (assembly GCF_000092825.1). Taxonomy (NCBI): domain Bacteria; kingdom Bacillati; phylum Actinomycetota; class Actinomycetes; order Mycobacteriales; family Segniliparaceae; genus Segniliparus; species Segniliparus rotundus. Next base: position 326,379 of record NC_014168.1, read on the forward strand.
GTCGAGGGCGACGAGGCGGCGCACGCTGCGGGCCCAGCAGGGGACGACACGGCGTCCGAGGAGAGCGCCAGCGCTCCTGACCTTGGCTTTCTCGGCGATATCGGCAGCGCTGTGGGTTCGGCGATCGGCAGCATCGCGGACGCGGCCGGTCAAATCGTCACGGGCCTCGCAGGCGCGCTCGGTTCCGGGGTCGGGGCGGTCGGCACTGCGCTCAGCGGCACAGACTTCTCGAAGCTCGACGGCGACGACGCGAAGAACGCGACCGAAGCCTCGGCGGACGAGTCCGTCGCAGCGGACGAAGCAGAGGATGACGTTGACGCGGAGTCTTTTGACGTGGATCCCGACGCACAGGGCGCTTCCGGCTCCGGTCTCGACGCAGAAGCCGACTTGGACAGCGCGGAGGAGGCCGGTGACGATGCGGCTTCACTGTCCGCGCACAGCCCGACGGCCACGCCCGAGAACGACGCTGCGTTCGCGCAGCCTGCCGGCGACGCGTGCCCGGCGGCCGCGGCGCGCCAGCACGCCGAGCCGATGTCTGCCGCCGGGCCTGCCCAAGTCGGCCACGGCGAGTTCGAGATTGCGGCGAACCAGCTCCAGGCGCCCGCCCCGAAGGAAGACGCCGCCGAGCGGCGGGCAGACGCCGTTCCGGCGACCACGCCGGTCTCGGCCCAGCCCAGCACAATCCCGAGTTTCTGAGATATCGCCATGGACGCCGCAGAACAGCTGTACCACCTGCAACGAGAGAACCAGAAACAGATCCAGCAGCTGCAACACGACACAACCCAAGGTTTCGCCTACCTGCGCAAAAGCGCAGAGGCGTCGGCGCGCGGAGTCCGGCAGAGCCTCAGCGCGACCGGGCCTGTTTCCTCGCGCTCAGCGGACCGGGGCTGGGATTCGAGCACGCGGGACGTCGGCGGACCAACAGCCCCGCAACAGGCAAAACCTTTCGTCGAGCCCATTCCAGCTGGGGCGCCCGCCGAGTTGCGCAACATCCTGATTCGCAACCAGCACATGGAGCTGCGGTGGCAACGCGAATTCGCCGCCCGTCTCCGACGTGCTGGCGAGGACCGCGCCGCTGCGCCGCAGCGGCAGGCGGGCCAGGTGAGACAAGCCGAGCAGCGGCGGGCAGCGCAACCGGACGCGCGCAAAGGCCGGGGCTGGGACGACAGCACCCGCCGGATCGGCTGGTCTGCGCAGGATTAGCTGGAGGAGCGTCAGCTCAGGAGCGCGCGGAACGCGTTGACCGGATTGCGTTCGACGGCGCTCGCGTCCAGGGGCGCGGCCCCCGGTAAGGACGCGTCGGGGTCGGCGAACGCCGCGTAGGTCTTGTCCTTGGCCAATGTGGCGAGCAACCAGCCGGTGAGCTGCGCGTGCGCCACGCTCCGCCCCGCGCCGAGGTCGAGTTCGAACCAGCCCCGAGGGCCGCGCCGTTCCGGCAAGTCCTCCGGCGCGAAGTCGGGAATGGCGCGCAGCGCCGCGACAGCGCCCCAGGCGAGCGCGAGTTCGGTCGCGTTCGAGGTGAGCGAAAGCTCCTCCCCGACGGTGGTGAGGATCAAACCGGCAGCGGCCACGTCCTCGGCGGCCTGGACCGTCGCTGCTGTGGTCTTGCTCGGCCACAGTGCCGCGACGGCCGCCACGCTGGGGTCTTTCGCCGCGGCGAGCACTGAGGCCGAAGCCCCGAGGCCATGCCCGACGAGCCCGACCCGCTGCGCCCGCGCCTGGTTCGCGCCGATGCTGGCGGCGCGGACAATCTCCACGGCCCGGCTCAGGTCAGCCGCGAAATCCTTGTCGCTGGCGAACAGGCCGCGGTGCGCGCTCGGCGCAGCCACGATGAAACCCCACGAAGCAAGATGGCGCAAGGTGCGATGGTAACGCTTGGGATGCGCCATCCAACCATGCGCGAACACGATGGCGGGCAGATTCGAGCCGCTCACCGGGGAGAACACAAGCCCAGGCAGCCCGGCGGCTCCGAGATCGCCGCGCGCCACTCGGTTCGGCCCGGTGCGGGCCAAGCGGGCAAGCAGCGGTTTCGGATTTTTCGCCATGGACGTATCCTAGCGCGGATGAGCAAGGCCGAGAAGAGCATCACCTGGACGCTCTGGGCGCTCTTGCTCATCGCCAGCACGGCCGTCGGTGTTTTCGGCTTGGTGATCGGGACCATCGACGTCGTCCTCGTCATCATCGGGGCCGCCAACGGCCAAGACGTGGACGGCTGGGCCTCGCTGGCGTGGTACTTCGTGTGCGGCGCGCTGCTCGTGGCGCTGCCCTGGTCGATCCTCGGCGCGGTCGTGGCCATGGCCCGGCGGCGAAAGCGCGTGTGGTTTTGGCCCGTCGCCGCGCTCGGCGTGGTGGTGCTGCTGGCGTCCGGGCTGGGACGCATGTGCGGTGTGCTCTAAGACCGTGTCTCCCGCGCGGCCCGCACGTCGTTAGGGATTTGCCTCGGATTCACCTAACCTAGACGGCATGTGCGGCATCATCGGCTACGTCGGGCACCGGCAAGCGAGTCCAGTCCTGATGGAAGCATTACGCAGGATGGAATACCGGGGCTACGACAGCGCGGGGGTCGCCGTGGTCGCCGACGACCGCACCCTCGCCACGGCGAAGAAAGCCGGTCGCATCGCGAACCTGGAACGCGTGCTCGCCGCCATGCCGCAGGTCCCCGGCCAGCTCGGGATGGGCCACACCCGGTGGGCGACGCACGGTCGCCCCACCGACCGCAACGCCCACCCGCACCTCGACCCCGCCGGCCAGGTCGCGGTCGTGCACAACGGGATCATTGAGAACCATCTGCGTCTGCGCATGGAGCTGGAAGCGGAGGGTGTGGAATTCGCCAGCGACACCGACAGCGAGGTCGCCGTCCACCTCGTCGCGCGCGCGGTGGCCGACGGCCCGACAAAGGGCGACTTCGTCGCGAGCGTCCGCTCGGTCGTGCAGCGCCTGCACGGGGCCTTCACCCTGGTGTTCGCCCACGCCGAGCATCCGGGGACGATTGTCGCCGCACGGCGCTCCACCCCGCTCATCCTCGGCGTCGGCCAGGGCGAGATGTTCCTCGCCTCGGATGTCGCGGCTTTCATCGAGCACACCCGCGAGGCGGTCGAGCTCGGCCAGGACGAAGTCGTGGCCATCACCTGCGACGGCTACCAGATCTGGTCCTTCGGCGGCGAACAGCGCACCGGCAAGCCGTTCCACATCGACTGGGACCTCGCGGCGGCGGAGAAAAGCGGCTACGAGCATTTCATGCTCAAAGAGATCGCCGAACAGCCCCAGGCCATCGCCGACACCCTCCTCGGCCACTTCGACGGGGGGCGGGTTGTGCTCGACGAGCAGCGCTTCACCGACCAGGACCTGCGGGACGTGGACAAGATCTTCGTCGTCGCCTGCGGCTCCGCGCACCTTTCGGGGCTCATCGCCAAATACGCCATCGAGCACTGGACCCGGCTGCCGGTGGAGGTGGAGCTCGCGAGCGAATTCCGCTACCGAGACCCGGTGTTGGACAGCTCCACCCTGGTGCTCGCCATCTCGCAGTCCGGGGAAACCCTCGACACCCTCGAAGCGGTCCGGCACGCCAAAGAACAAGGCGCGAAAGTCCTCGCCATCTGCAACACCAATGGCGCGCAAATCCCCCGTGAAGCGGACGGGGTGCTGTACACGCACGCCGGCCCCGAGATCGCCGTCGCGTCCACCAAGGGCTTCATCACCCAGGTCGTCGCGAACTACCTCGTCGGCCTCGCCCTGGCGGGGGCGAGGGGCACCAAATACCCCGACGAGGTCGCCCGCGAGATCGCCGAACTCGAAGCCATCCCGGACCTTTTGCGCCATGTGCTGGGCCAGATGGAGCCGGTGCGCGAACTCGCCACACAGCTCTCCGGGGCCTCGACGATCCTGTTCCTCGGCCGCCACATGGGGTACCCGGTGGCGCTCGAAGGGGCGTTGAAGCTCAAAGAGCTCGCGTACATGCACGCGGAAGGCTTCGCCGCTGGCGAGCTCAAACACGGGCCGATCGCCCTGGTCGAAGAGGGCGTGCCGATCGTGGTCGTCGCACCGCCGGTCAAGTCCATGCTGCACGCGAAAGTGCTCAGCAACATCCAGGAGGTCCAGGCGCGCGGGGCGCGGACCATCGTCATCGCGGAAGAGGGCGACGACGCGGCGGCGCCGCACGCCGACCACCTTTTTACCGTGCCCGCCGTGTCCACGCTCTGGCAGCCGCTGCTCGCGGTCGTCCCGTTGCAGGTCTTCGCGGCCCAGGTCGCCATTGCTCGGGGCCTTGATGTGGACAAGCCGCGCAACCTCGCGAAATCTGTCACGGTCGAGTAGCCGCCCGCCTGCCTGCCGCGGCGCGACCGATTAGGGTGGACCCTGATGCCTTCTTATTATCCGGCGGCCCTGGTCAAACGGGCGGACGAGTCGTTGATCCGAGCGCTCGCCCCTGGGGTTCCGATGCGCCGCGCCGCGTTCGGCCTGGCGCAGGTGGTTTTGCGCGAACTGCGCGATCATGCCGGGGGCGCGGTCGGCCAGAAGGTTTGGTTGGTCGTCGGCGTCGGGGACAATGGCGCTGACGCGCTCTGGGCAGGGGCGTTCCTCAAACGCCGGGGCGTGGACGTGCGTGCGCTGCTGCTGAACCCGCGGCGCGCGCACCCTGCGGGCCTGGCCGCGTTCCGCCGCGCTGGCGGGAAATTCGTCGACGACGTGCCCGACGCGCCCGCCCCGTTCGGCGGCGGGCCCGGACGCGGCGTTGTGGTGGACGGGGTGGTCGGTTTGTCCGGGAAGGGGCCATTGCGCGGGCACGCTGCGGAGATTTTCAGCAGGCCCAGCGGGCATCGGGTCGTCGCAGTGGACCTTCCGAGCGGCGTCGACCCGGACACCGGGGCGGTGGCCGGGCCTGCCGTCACAGCGGATGTGACGGTGGCGATGGGGGTGTTCAAACAGGCCCATGCCCTCAACCCTGGGCGCTGCGGCCGGTTGGAACTGGTCGACATCGGTTACCCGGAAGCCGGTTTCGGCCCGTTGGGCGTGCTCGACGGGGCGCGCGGCCTGACCGCGTTGGGGCAGGAGCGCCTCGCGGCTCTGCTGCCGGCGCCGGGACCGGGGGACGACAAATACACGCAGGGCGTGCTCGGCGTCGTCGCCGGATCGCCGACATACCCCGGAGCCGGGGCGCTCTGCGCCTCGGGGGCGCTGGCGACGACCTCGGGCATGGTGCGAGCCGTGGGCCCAGGCGCGAAAGCGCTCGTCGCCGTGCATCCGGAACTTGTGGTGAGCGAGGACGTCGAATCGACGGGACGGGTGAACGCCTGGGTTCTCGGCCCGGGCGCGGACGAGTCCACGCGCGCGCTGCTGTTGCGCGCGCTGGCCACGGATCTGCCGGTCGTCGCGGACGCCAGCGCGCTGCGCCTGGTCCCCGACGCGATCAAACGCCGGTCCGCGCCGACGGTCGTCACCCCGCACGAGCGGGAGTTCGAAGCGTTCGCGGGCCGCCCGGTCGGTGCCGACCGGGCGGCTGCCGCAGCGGCGTTGGCGACCGAGTGCGGGGCGACAGTGCTGCTCAAAGGCCACGTCACGATCATCGCGGAGCCGGGCGGGCAGGTTCTGGTGAACATCGCGGGGAATTCTTGGGCGGCCACTGCGGGCTCGGGCGATGTGCTTTCCGGCATGATCGGCGCATTGCTCGCCTCGGCGGCCGCCGAGCACGCGGCCCCTGTCGCCGCTGCGATCCACAGTCGCGCCGCGGCCCTCGCCGCGGGCGCCGAGCCCGGAGCCCCGATCACCGCCAGCGCGCTCGCCGCGCGCATTCCCGACGCCATCCGCTCCGCGCGCGCGAGCGGGCTTGCGCGGCGGACTCCCAGCGTGCGGGCCGCGGGGCGGACAGGCGATGGCAACGCGATAGGGTCATACCCATGATCCCCGCGGTGCAGGCGACGGTCGACCATCATGCCATCGCGCACAATGTCCGGCTGCTCGCCCAGGCTTCGGCCCCGGCTCAGGTCATCGCGGTGCTCAAAGCCAATGCCTACGGGCATGGCGCTGTGCCGGTGGCGCGGACCGCCCTTGCCGCTGGCGCGGCTCAGATCGGCGTCGCGACCCTGGCCGAGGCATTCGAGCTGCGTCAAGGCGGGATCGAAGCCCCGATCATCGCATGGCTGCACGCCTTCGACCCAGACGAGGCCGTCGCCGTGTTCGCCGAGGCGATCGCTTCGGGGATCGAGCTGGGCGTTTCCACTTCGTCGCAGGTGCGCGCTGTGGCCGAGGCGGCTCTGCGGGCCGACCAGCTCGCCGTCGTCGCGGTGAAGGTGGACACGGGCTTGAACCGAGGGGGCTTCGCGCGCGGAGAGTGGCGCAAGGCCTTCGCCGATCTCGCGAACGCGGAGGCGGCCGGGGCGGTGCAGGTGCGCGGGGTGTTCAGCCACCTCGCCAACGCCGACCGGCCCGAATACCGCACCAACGCCGAACAGGCGAGGAGCCTGCGCGAAGCCGTCTCGTTCGCCCGCGCGGCGGGTTTGGCCCCCGAACTGGTGCACCTCGCCAATTCCCCCGCAGTGCTCACCCGGCCGAAAGCACTGGTCAATGAGCTGCCTGTGTTCAACGCGACCCGTCCCGGCGTCGCGGTGTACGGGCTTTCCCCCATTATGGGCCGGGATTTCGGGCTCATCCCGGCGATGACTTTGACGGCGCGGGTCGGGTTGACCAAACGGATCCACGCAGGCGACGGCGTCTCCTACGGGCACGACTTCGTCGCCGCGTCCGACACGACACTGGCGCTTTTGCCCATCGGTTACGCGGACGGGCTGCAACGCGCGCTCGCGGGAAAATTCGAGGTGTCCATCGGCGGGCGGCGTTATCCGGGGGTGGGCCGGGTCTGCATGGACCAAGTGCTCGTCGATCTCGGGCCGGGCGAGCCGAAGGTGCGCGAGGGCGACACCGCGGTCCTGTTCGGGCCGGGCTCCGACGGGGAGCAGACGGCCGACGACTGGGCGCGGGCGGCGGGCACCATCAACTACGAGATCGTCACCCAGCTGCGCGGCCGCGTGCAACTGCGCCACATCCACCAACGCGAGCCCGTCGACCAACTGCGCCATACCCATCATGCCTGAGCCGTCCGAGCGCGTTCTCGCGACTGCGCACGAAACATTTTCCCTCGGTCACGAGCTGGCCGCGCAGCTGCGCGCCGGCGACGTGGTGGTGCTCGTCGGCCCGATGGGCGCGGGGAAGACCACGCTGACCCGAGGCATCGCGCACGGGCTCGGCGTCAGCGGCAGGGTGCAGTCGCCGAGTTTCGTCATTGTGCACACCCACCCCCCTGCCCAGGGCGGTCTCGCGCTGGCCCATGTGGACGCGCAGCGGCTCGGCGGGCACGCCGAATTCCAGGCGTTGGAGCTGGAAGACGCCCTCGCGGCCGGGGTGGTCGTCGTCGAATGGGGCGAAGGGCACGCCGAAGGGCTGGGCTCTCGCGCGCTCGAAGTTCGGATCGAGCCCGACTGGGAGACCGACGTGCGCAGAATCAGCTGGTGGTGGCGACCATGACCGAGCTGGGCCGCTCCATTCGGGCCGCTACACTTGAGCAGCCATGCTTGCGCTGACTCTCGACACATCGACCTCGGACTCGTCCGTCGGGCTCGTGTTCTGGCCGCCTGGCGGAACCGGGTGGCGCACGCTGGGCGAGGAGCGGGTTCCGGGCAATGTCCACGTCGAACAACTGGCGCCGATGCTCGAACGTCGGCTTCGCGAGGCACGCGAGCGGCACGGGCAGGCAGGCGCGGTGCAGGCCGTTGTCGTCGGGCTCGGCCCCGGCCCGTACACCGGCCTGCGGATCGGGATCGCGACCGCCGCCGCGTACGGCGACGCGGCGGGGCTGCCGGTGCACGGGGTGTGCGGCCTCGACGCCGTCGCGCACGACGTCTCGCGCGCTGCCCCCGACGAGCAAGACCTGCTCGTCGTCGCGGACGCGAAACGCCGCGAGGTGTTTTGGGCCCGCTACCTCGGCGCGCGTCGGATCGGCCCGCTGGGGGTGTGCCCGCCAGCCGAACTGCCCGAACTGCTCGACGGCTGCGTCCCGCAGCTCGCCGCCGGGGCGACGCGCCTGTTGGACGGCACAGCGTTGCAGGACGTGCCGAGGTCCCCGGTCGCGGCGCCGTCCCCATGCGGCCTTGCCGCCGCCATCGCCCAGGAACTGCTTTCGGGGGCCGCGCCGGGCCCCCTGGCGCCGCTGTACTTGCGAGCGCCCGACGCCAAGCCCCCGGCCGCCCCTGCTGTGGCAAGGAATCTGACCGCATGACCGCGTGGGCGACTGTGGACGCGCTCAGAGAGGTCGATCTGCCTCGCGTCGTCGAGATCGACCAGCTGCTGTTCCAACAGGAGGGGCCGTGGACGCTCGCGATGTTCCAGGGCGACCTGAAGGCAGCCCACACGCGGTATTTCGCGGCGCGGGATCTGCAAGGGGCCGTCCTCGGCTTCGCCGGGGTGGCGCTGCTCGCCGACGCCGCCGAAGTCATCACCATCGGTGTGGACCCGGTTGTGCAGCGCACCGGCGCGGGCAGGGCGTTGCTGGGCGCGCTGCTCTACGAAGCAGAGGGACGTGATGTTTTCTTGGAGGTCCGCGTGGACAACGAGCCCGCCATCGCGCTCTACACCGCGGAAGGGTTCGAAAAAGTCTCGGTGCGCAAGAACTACTACCGCCGCGTCGGCAAAGACGCGGTGGTGATGCGCCGCCCCGCGGAATTCGGCGGTGGCGCGTGATCGTTCTGGGGATCGAGTCCAGCTGCGACGAGACCGGCGCCGGGATCGTGCGGGTCGAGTCCGACGGGGCGCTGACCTTGCTCGCCGACGAGGTCGCGTCCAGTGTGCGGGAACATGTCCGGTTCGGCGGCGTCGTGCCCGAGATCGCAGCCCGCGCGCATTTGGAGGCGATGCGCCCGACCGTGCGCCGCGCGCTGCGCGCCGCGCAGATCGACAAACCCGACGCCGTGGCCGTGACCGTCGGCCCCGGCCTGGTCGGCCCGTTGTCGGTCGGGGTGGCTTCGGCCAAGGCATACGCCCTCGCCTGGGGTGTGCCGCTGTACGCGGTGAACCATCTCGGCGGCCACATCGCGGTCGACCAGATCGAGCACGGGCCGTTGCCGCCCGCTGTGGCGCTGTTGGTGTCCGGCGGGCACACCCAGATCCTCAAGGCGCACAGCATGGTCGAGCCGCTGGTGGAGCTCGGAGCCACCGTGGACGACGCGGCGGGGGAGGCGTTCGACAAAGTCGCGCGGCTTTTGGGGCTCGGCTACCCCGGCGGGCCGGTGGTGGACGCGCTCGCGCAAACCGGCGACCCGGACGCGGTGCGGTTCCCGCGCCCGATGACCGGGCCGAAGGACGCGCGGTACGACTTCTCGTTCTCGGGGCTGAAAACGGCGGTCATCCGCTACCTGCAGGCCCACCCGGACGCGGAAAAAGCCGACGTGGCAGCGGGGTTCCAAGAGGCGGCCGCGGACGTGCTCACCGCGAAGGCCGTCGCCGCCGCGAAAGAGCACGGCGCGAGCACCCTGGTGCTCGGCGGCGGCGCGTGCGCGAACAGCCGGATTCGGGGGCTCGCGCAACAGCGGTGCGCGGCAGAGGGGATCGAGCTGCGGGTGCCGAGGCCGAGGTTGTGCACCGACAACGGCGCGATGATCGCGGCGTTCGGAGCCGGGTTCGCGGCGGCGGGCGCGAAGCCGTCGCCCTCGGACGTTGGGCCGTTGCCGGGCCTGGACGTGGGCGTGAGCCTGCTCTGATCGTGTCGTGTGCCACAATTTCCCTTGGGAAAATTATGCTTATGCGGTGTTCCTGGCATATTTGGACGAGTCATATGACGAGCGGGTTTACTGGATTGTGGCGGTAGCCTGCCCCTCGGACTGCGTCATTCCGCTTTCTGTCGCGCTTGACGAGGTTGTTGCTGCTGCTGTTCGTGATTTTCCTTTAGAAGATGAAAATGCAGAGCTGCATGGCTACGAGCTCTTTCAAGGTAAGGGGCATTGGGCGCCCTTGGCAGGCAGGCTGCGTGCGAGAATTCGAGTGTACCGAGACGCGCTTGCTGTTTTTGAGAGTTTCCCTGAGGTGCAGATTTTTATTCGAGGGATTGACCGAGAACGGCAGAGACAGAGATATAGCAAAGTAGTGCATCCGCATGTGGTTGTGCTTGGGCATCTACTCGAACGGCTGGATGAACACGGAGAGGGCCGCCAGGCTCCGATCCTGGTTGTCGCGGATGAGATTGCCGATGCGAAGGAGCACAAAACCCATCAAGGGCACCTTTGGCATTATCAACGTGCGAGCACGTCTGGATATCGGGCGCGAAAACTGAACTGGATAGCCGACACGATTCACTTCGCGCCTTCGAACTTCAGCCGATTGTTGCAATTAGCAGATCTCGTCGCGTACCTCAACTTCCGGGTGCACAGCGGCAGAGATAAAGACCCCAGGGCGATTGAGACGAATGAAATGCTGTGTTCTCTTTACATGCCGAGGGTTCGGCACCGTTTGTGCTGGTGCCCGTGAAGCACATCGACCCCGCCGAGGCGGGGTCGAAGGCGGACAGGCATCGCTCTAAGAACGATGGCCTAGTACCAGGATAACGAGAACATCAGACAACGTGGGGAGGCTGCCCGGAGTTTTCTGTCACAAGGTTCTTGGCGAAACAACTCGAGAACGCGACCAGCTTGTGCTGTTCGGGCTGAAAGCAGGGGGCGGCGGTAGCCATTTTCCATGCAGCGGCACCGCGTCCGCCTCTCGACTCTCTTGTCCGCAGGGTGACCTGCTCCAGCTCAGGCTCACACCAGAGTGCTCCTGCAGCACGTTCCGCATTGCGAAGAGTTCAATCCCGACAGGGCAGAACAGTTCCGGGCGGCTCAGCCCGTTGTCAGCTCTTTGACGACCGATTCGATTTCCTCGCTGCTGGGGCCTGGTTGCGCGACGAATGCTGTGGACCGGTAGTAGCGCAGCTCGCGCACCGATTCGACAATGTCCGCGAGCGCCCGGTGGGCGAGCCCTTTTTCGGGTTGGTTGAAGTAAATCCTCGGATACCAGCGCCGCGACAGCTCTTTGATCGTGCTCACGTCCACCATGCGGTAGTGCAGCCACGCGTCGAGCTCCGGCATGTCTTTCGCCAGGAAAGACCGGTCGGTGGCGATGGAGTTCCCCGCCAGGATGGCGGTGCGCGGGGCGGGGAAGCGTTCTTTGACGTAGGCGAGCACGCGCTCCTCGGCTTCGGCGAGGGACAGCTCGGAGGCGCGCACGGCTTCGGTGAGCCCGGAGCTCGCGTGCATATTCGTCACGTACTCGTCCATCTGGGCGAGTTTGTCCTCCTCGGCGTGGATCACCAGGTCGATCCCGTCGTCGATGATGTTCAGCTCGCCGTCGGTGACCAGGGCGGCGATCTCGATGAGCTGGTCGAAGCCGGGGCGCAGCCCGGTCATCTCGCAGTCCACCCACAGCAAACGGTCTTTCGTGTCGCCCATGCTCACTTGCCTCCGTAAAAGCGGTACATGGCCCTCGCCCACAGCGGCCTCGGGAGGTAGTTCGCGAGCGCGGACTGGACCTTGTGCGCGGCGATGGGGGCCACCCGGAGCTTGTTGCGCGCCACGCCCTCGACCGCGGCCTTGGCGGTTTGTTCCGCGGTGGCGCACAGGAAGCCCGGCACGCGCGTCAGCGGGCCGGTGAGCAGTCCGGTGTGGACGACGCCAGGGGCGAGCAGGGTCACATTGACGCCACGTCCGCGCACGTCGAAGTGCAGGCTTTCGGCGAAGGTGTTCAGGAACGCCTTCGTCGCCGAGTACGTCGTGGTGATCGGCGCGGGGCCGTTGCCCGCGATCGAACCGGTGACGACGACGCCGCCGGAGCCGCGTTCGAGCATCTTCGGCAGCGCGGCCAGGACGACCTCGTAGGCGGCCACGACGTTGAGCTCCACTTCGGCGCGCTCGAGCGCCGGGTCGAGTCTGCCGTGCCACAGGCCCGCCGTCACCACGCCCGCATTGCTGACCAGGACCGACACGTCCATCTCGGCCAGCTCGTCGAGGAACTTCCGGCGCGCGTCTCTGTCCACCAGGTCCACTGCGCGGATCTGCGCGTCCACGCCGTGCCGGGCGCGGATCTGCTCGGCCGTCTTTTCGAGCAGCTCGCCGCGGCGGGCCACCAGCAGCACCGGGCGCCCGAGCGCGGCGAGTTCGAAAGCGATGGCTTTGCCGATGCCGTCCGAGGCTCCAGTGATGACAGCGGGTTGCCCTGGGGCAGGCGGCGGCAGTGGCATGAGGCTCCTTAGCAGATCAAATCAGACCCATTCTACGACGAGAGCCGCGTTGCGCCGCCGCGCGCGTGCCGCTGGGCGATCACAAGGCCGCGGCGAGCTCGGTCCCTTGCCGGATCGCGCGTTTCGCGTCCAACTCGCCCGCCAGCAGCGCCCCGCCGACGACGTGCGCCCGGACGCCCTTGGCGACCAACTCGTCGTACAAGCCGCGCTGCGACTCTTGGCCTGCGCAGATGACGACGTTGTCGACTTCGAGCACCCGAGGGTCTTTGTGCTCTTCGCCGAAGGTGATGTGCAGCCCCTGGTCGTCGATCTTCTCGTAATTCACGCCGGACAGCTGCACGACCTTCTTCGCCTTGATCGCGGCCCGATGGACCCAGCCGCTGGTTTTGCCGAGTTTCCTCCCCAGCGGGCCCGGGGTCCGGGCGAGCAGATACACCTCGCGGGGCGAAGGGCCGGGTTTCGGCGCGACGATCCCGCCCCGAGGCCCGCCCCTGGCGGGATCGACAGGGTCGGAAACCCCCCACTCCTGGCGCCACTCCTTCAGGTGCAAGGTCGGGGAATCCTCGGTGGTGAGGAATTCGCTCACGTCGAAGCCGATGCCGCCGGCCCCGATCACCGCGACCCGTTTGCCGACGGGTTTGCCCTCTTTGACCACGTCGGCGTAGGAGAGCACCATAGGATGCTCGACGCCGGGGATCCTGGGCATCCGCGGAGCGACGCCGGTGGCCACCACCACGTCGTCGAAGCCCTCGGCGGACAGCTGCGCCGCGGTGATCCTCGTGTTCAACCGCACCTGCACCTTGTGGTGCTCCAACTGCTTCTGGAAGTAGCGCAGCGTGTGCCGGAATTCCTCCTTGCCGGGGATTTTGCTGGCGATGAGGAACTGCCCGCCGATGCGGTCGTCGCCCTCGATGAGGGTCACGCTGTGCCCTCGTTCGGCGAGGGAGACCGCAGTCGCCAGGCCCGCGGGTCCAGCGCCCACCACGGCCACCTTTTTGGCTTTGCGGGTCGGCAGGAGCTGCAACTGCGTCTCCCGCCCTGCGCGCGGGTTGAGCAGGCATGAGACAGTCTTGTGCGCGAAGGCGTGGTCCAGGCAGGCCTGGTTGCAGGCGATGCAGGTGTTGATGAGGTCGGACTGGCCCGCCTTCGCCTTGTTCACCCAGTTCGGGTCGGCCAGCAGCGGACGCGCCATGGAGATCAGGTCCACGTCGGTTTCGGCGAGGATCTGCTCGGCGGCTTCGGGCATATTGATCCGGTTCGACGCGATGACCGGGACGTCCACCTGTTGGGCGAGCGCATGGGTGTACTCGACGAAAGCTCCGGAGGGCACCGAGGTGACGATGGTCGGCACCCGCGCCTCGTGCCAGCCGATGTCGGTGTTGAAGATGTCCACGCCCGCTTCCTCGAGCTCTTTGGCGAGCGCCACGATCTCCTCCCACGTTTGCCCTTCTGGGACGTAGTCCACCAAGGAGATGCGGAACTGGAGGATGAAATCGGGCCCGACCGCCGCGCGGATCTGCCTGGTGATCTCGACGGGGAAGCGGCGGCGCTTCTGCGGCGTGCCACCCCATTCGTCGGTCCGCTTGTTGGTGAGCGGGGCGAGGAACTGGTTGATGAGGTAGCCCTCGCCGCCCATGACCTCGATCCCGTCGTAGCCCGCGGCTTTGGCGAGCTTCGCGGCCCTGGCGTAATCGCGGATGGTGCTGCGGATCAGCCAGCCCGGCATCTTCCAAGCCCGGAACGGGGTCGTCGGGGCGCTCGTGGCAGAGGCCGAGACAGCGAGCGGGTGGAAGGCGTAGCGGCCGGTGTGCAGGATTTGCAGGAGGATCTTCGCGCCGTGCTCGTGCACGGCGTCGGTGATTTTCCGGTGCGACTTCGCGACGAGCTTCGTGGTGAACTGGCCGAACAGCGGCACGGTGGAGCCCAGGTAGTTCGGCGCGTAGCCGCCGGTGACGATGAGCCCGACGCCGCCCGCCGCGCGCTCGCCGTAGTACGCGGCGAGTTTGTCGATCATCCAGGGGTAGTCCTCGTACCCGGTGTGCATAGAGCCCATGACCACGCGGTTCTTCAGTCTGGTGCGGCCCAGGTCCAGCTCGGAGAGCAGGTTCGGGTAGGGGAGCGCCGGTTGTTCGGCGGCAGGGCGGCGGATGCTGGTGTTCATCGCTGTCTCCTAGTCGTGGCGGGGCGGTCGTGGCGGGCGGGCGATCAGATGGCGTCTTCGGAGGGCTGGGGGCTGTGTGGTTCGAGCGCGGCGGCGGCCTCGTCGAGCCACGCGATGAGGGCTTCGGCCTGTCGGATTCCGGCTTCGAGCACGAGGCGCTGGTACAGCGGGGCTCCGGTGAGCGGGGCTGCGGGGAAGTGCCTGGCTTCGCTGTCCCGGTAATGCGCGAGCGTGCGGACGGCCTGCTCGCGGTGCGCGCGCAGGTCTTTGACGAGGACGTCCGGGTCGCCGTGGGCGAGGCCGCGCAGTTTGACGGGCAGCTCCCAGCGCAGGATCGGCCCCGAGCTGGGTTTGTTCACCCATTTCGCGAGTTCGGCTTTGCCTTCTTCAGAGATGGAGTAGACCTTTTTGTCGGGTTTCCCGTTTTGCCGCACGACTTCGCAGGTGGCCCATTCGGCCGCGACGATCCGTTGCAGGGTGCGGTAGATCTGCTGGTGCGAGGCCGACCAGAAGAAGGAAATGGATTTGTCGAACCGCCTGGCCAGGTCGTAGCCCGTGCTCGGACGTTCGGCGAGCGAGACGAGCAGGGCGTGTTCGAGGGCCATCGTCTCAGGGTAGCGCGCCCAGTGATGATATGCAACAAAGTGTCTATGAAACTAGTTGCGTATTATTGTTCCGGGGTTTGGCCGCACGAGCCGCCGCCTGGGCGGCGGGGTCTTCGGGGTCGGCGGGGCCGGGAAACGTTGCAACAGTTCGCCGAGCAGCGCTGTGGCGGCGATGAGCGCGCCGAGTCGCGCCCTGGGCCAGCTCGCCCCTCGGGCGGAGAGCGCCCGAGCGGCTTTGTCGACGCAGCGCTCGCCGATCAACGGGGTGGTGCTGAGTGAGGCCGCGCATGCGATGGCCGCGCCTGCTCGCTGGGAGATCGGGATCGGGGGCGGCAGCGAGGCTGCGCGCCGAAGTTGCTCCGCGCCCGCGCCCGCGCATGCCGCGGAGCCCGCGATGCGCGCCGCGCGGGCGAGGAACCGCTCACGCCGCGACATCGGGAAGTCCGCCGAGGCGACAGCGGCCCCGAGCCCGAGCGCGCTGAGCGCCCCCAGCCACCAAGGGGGCATTGTGTCGGCCCGGAACACGCGCATGCCCCAATGATACAAGACCGTAGGAAGTGCTCGTGGGAAATCCTCGCAGAGCAGAATCCCCAGGGTCCGCGCGGAGCCAATCCTCGCCAGGCCCAATCCGCGCAGGACACGCGCGAGGCTTTAGGCCAGAGAGCGCTGCCAGGCGGTGTGCAGCTGCGCGAAATAGCCGGTGGGGGAGCCTTCTGCGCCCCCTTGCCCGCGCAGCAGTTCGGCGGGCGGGCCGTCTTCCAGAATTCTCCCTTCGCCGACCACGAGCACACGGTCCGCGATTTCCACGGTGGAGAGCCGGTGCGCCACGATGATCGCAGTGCGCCCGTCGAGCAGCGCGCCCAAGGCCCGCTGCACCACTCGTTCGCTCGGGATGTCGAGGCTCGCGGTGGCCTCGTCGAGCACGATGACTTTCGGCGCCGCCAGGAAAACCCTGGCGAACGCCACGAGCTGGCGTTCCCCGGCGGAGAGCCGGTCGCCGCGCTTCTGCACGCACGTGTGATACCCCTCGGGCAGCGCGCTGATGAACTCGTCCGCCCCGACTGCCCGCGCGGCGGCGATGACCTCGGCGAGCTCCGCGTCCGCCTTGCCGAGTCGGATGTTCTCCAAGACGGTTCCCGAGAACAGGTACGGCTCCTGCGTCACCATGACGATCCGTTTGCGCAGTTCCGCGTCCGCGATGTCCCGCAGGTCCACCCCGTCGAGGCGCACCGACCCCGAAGTCGGGTCGTAGAACCGGGCGATGAGCTTGGCGATAGTGGACTTCCCCGCCCCTGTCTCCCCGACCATCGCGACCACCTGCCCCGGCGCGATGGACAGCGAGCAGTCGGGCAGGACCGGCGGACCCTGCGGCGAATACGAGAACGTCACGCGGTCCAAGACGACGCCGCCCTCGTCGTTCGCCGGAACGACCGGGTGTTCAGGCTCCGGGACGGCGGGGCGCTCTTCGAGCACCCCGGAGATCTTCTCCAACGCGGAGGCCGCCGATTGGTACATGTTGAAAACCTGGGCCAACGTCTCCAGCGGCTCATAAAAGTTGCGCAGATACATCAAGAACGCAGCGAGCACGCCGACTTGGATCTCGCCGTGGATCACGCGCCAACTGCCGACCAGCAGCACCGCGACCGTCGAAAGGTTGTCGACCAGCCGGGAAAAGCCGATGTAGTTCGCCATGTTCACGGTCGCCTCGACCGTGGTGGCCTGGTATTCGGCGCTTTCGGCCGCGAGGATCTCCTCGTTGCGCTGCTCCCTTCGGTACGACTGCACGGCCCGGATGCCGCTCATCGCGTCCACATAATGCGTGATGACCCTCGCGATGGCCCGACGGGCCCGGCGCTGCGAAATCCGCTGGAGCCTGCCGGAGCGCCGGGTCATCACGACCATGGGGACGAACCCGGCGAGGCCGACGAGCGCGAGCGGCACGTCGAGCCAGAACAGGATCAGGGTCATGCTCACCAGGGACAGCGCGGCGTTCATGGACTCGACGACTGAGCCGCTGAGAAACTCCATGAGCGTGTCCATGTCATTGCCGAGCCGAGCGATCACCTTGCCGGACGTGTAGCGCTCGTGGAAGGCGACGGAGAGGCGCTGCGCATGGGTGAACACTCTGGTTCGCAGCTCAAGCAGTATCGATTGGGCCAGTGCCGCCGCCCTTGTCTGCGACGCGTAGTTGAGCCACGCGCCGAACAGCGCCAGCAGCAGCAGCGCCGCCACCGCGAAGGCCAGCGCGGCCCATCCCCCGCCGACGCGCACGCCGAGCATCTGCGCGGCAGGAGCCCCAGCGCTCTGCGCGGCCTGGCCGATCCCCTTGTCCAGTCCGTACGCGACCACGAGCGGGATCAGCACGAAGCACGCGTTGTCGGCCACAACGAGCGCGCCGAGCGTCCAGAGTTTGCCCGCGTGCGGGCGCGTCAGGTCCACAAGCAGCGCCCGCGAGCGCCGGGCAAGGACCAAGTTGCCTTTTTTGTCCGGGTCCTCGTCCTCGTTCGCGACTCCCCGCCAATCCTGCTCAGACATCGGCTTGCTCCCTGATCGCGCCCATGACGTGGCGGTAGCGCTCGGAGGCGGCCAGCAGTTCCTCATGGGACCCGACGGCTTCCACACGTCCGTCCCAGAGCAGCGCCACCCGGTCGGCGAGGGCCGCGGTGGAAGGGCGATGCGCAACGAGCAATGTGGTCGGCGCCCAGGGGCGTGTCTCTGGCGCGGCGGCGCCCTGCGCGCCCTCGCTGTCCTGGACGGCCCGGCGAAGCTTCGCTTGGACCTGCGCCTCGGTGTCCACGTCCAGCGCGGAGAGCGGATCGTCGAGCACGAGCACCTTCGGTTGGCCGAGGACGGATCGCGCGAGGGCCAGACGCTGGCGTTGGCCCCCGGAGAGGCTGAGCCCTTGTTCGCCGACGCGGGTGCTGGCCCCCCACGGAAGTTTCGCGACGAACTCAGCGGCAGAGGCGATCTCGAGCGCGTCGGCGACCGCGCCGTCGGTGGCGTCGGGCTGTCCGAGGGCGACGTTCTCACGCACGCTCGCGGAGAAGAGCACAGGCTCTTCGAAGGCCACAGCGATCTGCGCGCGCAGGTCCGCGAGTCGCAGCTCGCGGATGTCCACGCCATCGAGGGTGATCCGCCCCGACGTGACGTCGAGCAGTCGGGGCACGAGATTCGCGAGCGTGCTCTTGCCCGACCCGGTCGGGCCGACCAGGGCGAGGATTTCACCGGGCCGTAGTTGCAGCGACACATCGGTGAGCACCGGAGCCTTCGCGTCCGGGTAGGTGAAGCCGACATGTTCGAAGGCGAGTTCGCCCCGCACCGGCTGCGGCAAGGCGCGCGGGCGGATCGGGTCGGTGACCGAGACCGGCCGGTCCATGAGCTCCCAGTGCCGGACTGCCGCGTTCACGGTGCTGAACAGGTCGCCGAGCAGCAGCGCGATGGAGGTGAGCGGCCAATTCAAATACATGACCAAGGAAATCGCGGCGACGAGCGTGCCGAGCGTCCATTGCCCTTTCGCCACGCCCCAGCCGCTCACGAGCAGCATCGCGGTGACGGTGAACACCGGCGTGGCGCCGCTGACCATCCACAGCGACGCCTTCAGCCGCGTCTCGCGCAGTTCGAGCGCGCGAAGTTCGTCGGCTTGCGCGCGGTACCGGGCGATGAAGCCCGGCCCCGCGCCGAACGCTTTGAGCACTCGGACGCCGAGCACCGACTCCTCGACGGTCGTGGTGATGTCGCCGACGAGGTCTTGCACCTGCCTGGAGACGCGGCGCCAGGAGCGTTCGAGCTTGCTCGTGGCCACCAGCATCGGCACTTCGCAGACGATGAGGATGACGCCCAGCGGCCAGCACAAGACGAGCATCGTGGCGGTGGTCGCCACGATGGCGACAGTGTTCACGATGAAGAACGGGCCGAAGAAGGCGGCGAAGCGGCGCAACTGGCGCAGGTCCTCCACGCCGCGCGAGAGCAATTGCCCGGAGTCCCATTCGGCGTGCTCCCCGATCGCGAGCCGCTGCGCATGGGCGAACACTCGGGCCCGCATGCTGGTCTCCAACTCGGCGGAGGGGCGCGCTCCGACGCGGCGACGGCCCCAGATCGCACCCGCGTCCACAAGCCCCAACGCCGACACAACCACGATGGGCCACACAAGCCCCCGCGTGTCGTTGCGAGCGATCGGGCCGTCCACCACATGTTTGACCATCAGCGGGATGCACACGCTGGTGAGCACGGAGAGCAGCACCAGACCTAAGGAGAGGCCGATCCGGCCCGCGTAGGGCCGGACGTACGGCCACAGTCGCACGAGAGCCCTGACACCAGGTGTGGTTTGCGCCATGCCCTCATTCATAGCGCACTTGGCTGACGTTTTTCCATCAGATTTGCGCCGTCGCCGGGCGAGGGGGCCTTGTCAGAGTTTTTGCCGCGCTTGCAGCGCGGCTTGGTCCTCGAGCAGCTCCCGATAGGCGAGCCTGCCGATCAGGTGCGCGAGAACGGGCGAAGTCAGCAGGGCGAAGAGCGCGATGAGCACGAGCATGCCGAGGTCGATGCTGTGCCGGAGCCGGATCGCGGCCCCGACGCAACTGAGGACAAGCCCGAGCGCCTGCGGTTTGGCCGCGGCGTGCATCCTCGTCAACGTGTCCGGGAAGCGCACGATGCCCAGCGCGGCGGTGAGCGCGAGGACGGAACCCGCGAAGATGAAGAGGGCGGCGGCGAGGTCCATCAGGATCTCCTCCGTTTGTCTTTCACGCGGAAGCGCACCACGCTGAGCGAGCCGATGAAACCCAATAACGAGAGCGCCGTCGTCCCGTAGACCACCGTCGAGTCCATGCTGTACGCCGCCCACCCGTTCAACGCGCACATGACCACCGCCACCAACGTGTCAACGGAGACGAGCCGGTCGAGCGTCTTGGGCCCGAAGGCGACCTTCCAGGTGGTGAGCAGCGCGGCCGCGCAGAGCAAAACCGCTGAGGAGATCCACAACCAATCCATCATTTGCCTTTGCCTTGTTCGAAGGCGCGGCTGAACCACCGCTCCAGGGCCGCTGTTTGGGCTTCGAACTTCTTCACGTCCGCCTCATTGCGGGACGGGATGAGGTGGACCTGGACCCGGCGATGCACCCGGTCGATCGCCAACACCACAGTGCCGGGGATCAGGGTGAGCGCCAAAATCGCGAGCGTCAGCACGAGGTCCGAGCTCATGCGCAACTTCACCCATTGGATGCCGCTGGGCGGGGCTCCAGCGGGCCGGACGGCGTACCAGGCCACCTGGAAGCTTGAGACCACCAGGTCTCTGGCGATGAGCAAGCACAGCACGAACAGGGAGCCGAGTCGGACCCGTGTGCCGACTGGCACTCTTGGCAGCGGCAGGAAAACGATCACCGACACGGACACGAGCACGCCCGAGCCGACGATGAGCGGCGTCGCCTCGCCCCACAGCAAGACCCACACCACGATCAGCCAGATGATCGCGCCGCCCCGCACGACCAGTTCACGGATTTGTTCTTTGCTGCCGAGCCTGCTCATGGGGCACCCCTGGTCTCCACCGCGGCGCGTTCGGCGATGCCGAGGATCGGCCCCGCCGCGAAGGCGAGCCCGAGCCCGAGGACCACCAAGGCGATGGTCGAGCCGACCATGCCGTACGGCATCCGCCCGACGTCCGCGCGGTCCGCGTACGCGATGTCCACGAGTTCGCTGCTCATCGTCGGCGGGGCGGCGTTCGAGAGCTCGCCTTCCGGCGCGTCCTCGCGCCGCCGCCAAAAGGCGAGGTTCCACACGCGCATGATCGTGTACAAGGTGAGCAGGCTTGTGACCATGCCGCCCGCGATGAGAATCCAGGCGAGGGCTCCCCCGTGGGCCACGGCGGCCTGGGTGAGGACGAGTTTGCCGATGAAGCCGGAGAAGGGGGGGATTCCGGCCAAGTTGAGCGCCGGGATCAGGAACAGCGCGGCGAGCAGGGGGCTTGCGGCTCCGAGGCCGCCGAGACGGCGCAGCGAGGAGGCCCCCGCTTGCCGTTCGATGAGCCCGACCACAAGGAAGAGCGTCGTCTGCACCAAGATGTGGTGCGCCACGTAGTACACCGTTCCCGCAAGCCCTTGCGGGGTGGACAGGGCGACGCCGAACACGAGGTAGCCGATGTGGCTCACCAGCGTGAAGGACAGGACCCGTTTCATGTCGGACTGGGCGAGCGCGCCAAGAATGCCGATGACCATCGTGCCGAGCGCCGCGACGAGCAGCACGGCGTCGAGCCCGGCTCCGGGGAAGAGCAGCGTGTGCGCGCGGATGATGGCGTACACGCCCACCTTGGTCAGCAACCCCGCGAAGACCGCGGTCACCGGCGCGGGCGCGGTCGGGTAGGAGTCGGGCAGCCACGCGGACAGCGGGAAAATGGCGGATTTCACGCCGAACGCCACGAGCAGAACAGCGAAGAGCGCTGAGCGCAGGCCGCTGGGAGCGTTCTGCAGCGACGCTCCGACCTGGTCGAAGTTGAGCGATCCGGTCGTGGCGTAGATCAGCGCGATCCCAATGAGGAAGACCGTCGAGGAAAGGATGGAGACCATCACGTAGGAGATCCCGGCTCTGATCCGCGCTCCGCCGCCGCCGATGGTCAAAAGCACGTAGCTCGACGCGAGGAGCACCTCGAAGCCCACGTAGAGGTTGAAGATGTCGTGGGCCAAGAACGCGTCGCACACCCCGGCGGTCAGCGCCAGGTACGTCGGCAAGAAGATCGAGACCGGTTCGTTCCCGTCTCCGTCCCGAACGCCCTGGCTCACCGCGTACACCAACACCGCGAAGAGCACGCAGGCCGAGACCACGAGCATGAGCGCGCTGAGGCGGTCGCCGCTCAGCTCGACGCCGAGCGGCCCCGGGGAATGCGCCGTCTTGCCCCATCCGCCGAGAAAGACGCGCTGTTCGCCCCGCGTGTCCACGAGGAAGAGCAGGCCGACGCTGGCGGCCAGGGTCGCGATGAGCGTGCTGGAAGCTGTGAGCAGGGCGAGTCTGGGCCTTCGGCTGAGGATGAGCGTTCCGGCGGCTCCGGCCATCGGCACGATGACGGGAGCCGGGACGAGCACTTGCGCGAGGTTCATGTGCGAAGCTGGCCTTCCGTGTCGCCCACGTCCACCTTCGCCGGCTCGTCGTCCGGCTCTGCCTCGCCGTCGAACTCCGCGCGCTGGGCCACGCTCTCGTCTTCGACGTCGTCGTCCACGTCCTCGTCGGTTTGCAACCGGTAGGAGCGGTAGGCGAGGGCGAGGACGAACGCCGCGACGCCGAGGGAGATGACGATGGCGGTCAGAATCATCGCTTGCGCCAAGGGGTCGGCGGTCGGCTCGCCGGGGGCCGCTCCCACGATCGGCGGAGCCCCGGAGGGCCCGCCAGCGGCAAGAATGAGCAAGTTCACCGCGTTGCCGAGCAGGATCGTGCCGATCAACATCTTGGTCAGGGTGCGGCGCAGGAGCAGATTCACCCCGGTGGCTCCGAGCAGGCCGATGAGGACCACCAGCGTCATGTTCGCGCTCATGCGGGCCGTCCTGCTCCGGCGGCTGGGGAGGGGCGCGCCCCCGGCTGTTCCGCGTCCACGTCGTCGCCCTCGTCGAGGCGGGCGCCGAGGCTGCGCAAAATGTCGAGGACCATGCCGACGACGATCAAATAGACGCCCAGGTCGAAAAGGCTCGAGGTGTTCAGCCGCAGCGCCCCGAGGACGGGGAGGTCGAGCGCGACGCTGGCGCTGGAGAGCGCGGGCAGGCCGACGAGGACCGAGCCCGCGGCCGTGGCCGCGGTGAGGGCGAGGCCCGCACCCAGGATTTTCCCGGCCTCGACCGGCAGTGTCTCGCCGAGCTCATAACGACCGCCCGCGAGATATCGCAGCACCAGCGCGAGCCCGGCGACCAGGCCCCCGGCGAAGCCGCCGCCGGGCGCGTTGTGGCCGCTGAAGAAGAAATACACGGAGAGGGTCATGATCGTGGGGAAGACCATCCGGGTCGCGATCTCCAGGATGATCGAGCGCTGCCTCGGGTCGGTGAACTCGCTGGAGCGCAACCAGCTCACCTGTTTGCCCGCCTGCGCCGGGGCCTGCGCCAGCCGGGGGAGGGACCCGTATCGGCGGTTCACGAAGACCAGCGACGCGACGCCGGTGGCCGCGACGAGCAGGACGGAGATCTCGCCGAAAGTGTCCCAGGCGCGGATGTCCACGATGATGACGTTCACGGTGTTGCTGCCGTGGGCGCGCGCGAGCCCTTCTGCGGCGAGCGAACCCGCCAGGGCAGGCGCTCCCGCGCCTCGCGCGCTGATGGCGAACAGCGCGAGGAGCGACAGCGCGCCGCCGACCGCCAAGGAGAACACTATGCGCACGGCGTACGAGAACACCGGGATCGGCTCGTTCGTCCGCGCGTCGAACTTGCGCAGCACGAGCGTGAAGACGACGAGGGTGAGCGTCTCGACGAGAAATTGGGTGAGCGCGAGATCCGGGGCGCCGTGCAGGGAGAACAGCACCCCGCAGCCGTATCCGGTGACCCCGGCGGCGAGCACCGCCCCGATCCTGTGCGTCAACGCCACCGCCGCCACCGCCCCGATCATCATCATGACAGCGACGACGAGCTGGAAGGGCGAGTCGTAGGGATGCCATTTGATCGGGTTCCTCGGTCCGGAGAAAAGCATGGCGAGCGGGAAGACGGTGAGCACCGTGAGGGTGGTGGCCTGGGCGATCGGCAGCGAGCCTCGTTGGACGAACGCCGTCACGCGCAGCGCGAGCGCGGACAGGAGGCGCATGATCTCGTCGTAGACTTCGTCGGCGTTGCCGAGGCGCCGGCGCGACTTCGGCAGGTTGGGATTGACGGCGAACAGTCCGCAGCCGATCACCAGAGCCACCGCGACCAGTGCCGCGCCCGCGCCGAGCTGTCCGAACGCGGTCAGTTCGCTCGGGCCGGTCTGCGCGTCGCCCCCGAAGACGGGCCCGACGGCGGCGGCGTTGACGATCCAGGACCACATGGGCAGCGTGAACGACGCGACAAGGCCCAGCAGGGCCAGAATGGCTGGCGGGGCCCAGAGTGCGACAGCGGGGCGCAGGGCGGGTTCGGCTCCGCGCTTGTGGGCGTAGAGCCCCCAGCTCAGTCGCAGGCTGTACCCCGTGGTGAGCGCCGCCGCCGCGACTTCGAGCAGGGCGAGCGGGGCGAGTTCCCAGACCGGGGCGTGCTCGGTGAGCAAGGAGTCGAATGCCGCGTGTTTGCCGACGAAACCCAAAAAAGGCGGCAAAGCCGCCATAGAAGCCCCCGCCAGCGCCGCCGCCGCGACGAGCGGCGCCGCCCTCGGGCCCATGCGGGAGAGTTTGGGCAGGTGGCGGCTGCCTGCCGTGCGGTCGACGCCGCCGACTGTCATGAACAGCGCCGCCTTGAAGAGCGAGTGGGCGAGCAGCATCACCAGGCCCGCCGCTCGGGACGCCTCGCTGTCGGAGCCGACGAGCATGGTCATGAGCCCGAGCTGGCTGATCGTGGAAAACGCCAGCACGAGCTTCGCGTCCCAGGCGCGAAGCGCGCGCCAGCCGCCCAAGAGCGCCGTGGCGAGGCCGAACGGCAGGACCATCCAATGCCACACCGGGGCGTGGGCATACGCGGGGGCCAGCCTCGCCACCAAGTACACCCCGGCTTTGACCATTGCCGCGGCGTGCAGGTAGGCGCTGACCGGGGTCGGCGCCGCCATCGCGCCGGGCAGCCACAGGTGCCAGGGCACCAGCGCCGATTTCGTGAACGCCCCGACGAGCACGAGGGCGACCCCCGTCTGACCGAGGGCTCCGCCGACGGGATGGCGGAGCATCTCGGACAGCAGGTAGCTTCCCGTCTGTTCGCCGAGGATGATGACGCCGACGAGCATGGCGAGGCCGCCGAGGGTCGTGATGTTGAGCGCGCGCAGCGCCGCTCGGCGGGCGACGAGCTTATGCCCCTGATGGCCGACCAGCAGGTACGAGAGAACGCTGGTGATCTCCCAGAACATGAACAGCAGCAGCGTGTTGTCGCTGACGATGAGGCCGAACATGACGCCGGCGAATCCGGTGAGCTGGCCCGCGAGGGCGCCGAGTTTCGGCTCGTCCGGGGCGAAGTAGCGGGAGCAATAGGCCAGGACCACCGCGCCGACCCCCAGCACGGGCAGGCACATGATGACCCCGAGCGGGTCGAGCATCAGGTCCACGTCCATCGCGGCTTGGGGTATCCAGGTGTGGTGTTCTCGCAGCTCGACCTGTCCGCCTCGGGTCGCGGACAGCACCCAGGCCAAGCTCGCGGCGGGGACGAATGCGAGCGCCAAGAACGCCTGCCGCCCCCAACGCGCGACAAGCGCAGGGGCTAAGAACGCCGCGAACGCGTGCGCGAGCAGGACATCGAACACCCATTCGATCATACACGACGGCCTCGCGCGCCGCAAGTCTCAGACTACCCCGAATGGTACATGTCAATGGTCACCGTGCCCAGTTTCGGGAAGGCGGTTCCTGGGGCGGGGTCCTGGCGGAAAATCTGGCCGGGGACCTTGTTGGGGTCGGGGAGGATGATCCCGTTGCCCTGCGTGCTCTGCGTCGTCACCTGTCCGGAGAAGCCAGCCTTGCGCAGCGCCGTGCGGGCCTCCTGCTCGGTCATGCCGGTCAGGTCCGGCATCGCGATTTGGTCGCCCTTCGAGATGGTCAGAGTCACCACGGATTTGCGTTTCGCGTCGGAGCCCGGCTGCGGGTCCTGGCTCAGCACCTTCCCGTACGGCTCGGTCGAGCTTTGTTCGACGAAGGCGGGCGGGGCGAGGCCCGCGTCGGTGATCGCCTTGGTGGCGGCGTCGCTCTGTTGGCCGACCACATTGGGGATCTGCGTGTTCTCCGGCCCCTTGGAGAGAATGAGCTGCACCTTGGTGCCTTTGAGCGCGGTCTTGTTGGCGGCGGGCTGGGTTGAAATCACCCGGTCTTTGTCGATCTCGTCGGAGAACTCCGGCGGCGGGCGATTGGGGTCCTCGACCAGGCCGGCCGCGCTCAGGCGCGTTATCGCTTCGCCGTAGGGGACGTTGCGCAGGTCGGGCACAACCGTTTGGCCTGGGCCGGACGAGATGGTCAGGGTCACTTCGGCGTTCTTGTCCACCGCGCTGCCGCCCTGCGGCGTCGTGCCGATGGCGTTGCCTTGTTTGGTCTCGACGCTCTCCTGGTGGTCGATCTTGTAGCGGACCCCGGATGTGCGCAGCGCGTCGGTGGCTTGCTGCTCGCTCATCCCGGCCACATTGGGGACCATGGCGTACCCCGCGGGCACCGGATGGATATTGCTGATCGCGAAATACGCGGCGACCAGCGCCGCGATCACAGCCACCACAAGCGCCGCATAGACTCCGCGCGGCCGTGAGCCCGGTTCGGCGACCGGCTGCCCGTGCTCGCGCAGCGGTTTGTGCGTCGGACCGGTGATCTCGCCGCTGGAAAGCAGCGAATTGCGTTCTGCCTCCGACATGACCCTCGGCGCGCTCGGCCGCTCGCCCGCGAGCAGTTTGAGCACGTCGGAGCGCAGTTCGGCGGCGGATTGGTAGCGGTTCGCCGGGTTCTTGCTCATCGCTTTGAGCACCACGGCGTCGATGTCCGGAGTCAGGGTCTTCTTGAGCGAGGACGGCGGCTTGGGGTCCTCGCGCACATGCTGATAGGCGATGGCGAGCGGCGTGTCCCCGGTGAACGGCGGCGCGCCCGCCAACAGCTCATAGAGCACACAGCCCAAGGAGTACACGTCCGAACGCGGGTCCACGGTCTCGCCCCGTGCCTGTTCGGGGGACAGGTACTGCGCGGTGCCGATCACCGTCGCGGTCTGCGTCGCCGTGATCGTCGCGTCGGAGATGGCGCGGGCGATGCCGAAGTCCATCACCTTCACCTGGCCGGTCTTGTCGATCATGATGTTGCCGGGCTTCACGTCGCGGTGCACGATGCCGTTATGGTGGCTGAAGTCCAGCGCGGCAGCGACGTCCGCGATCCAGGAAAGGACCTCTTGGGTGGTGAGCGGCCCGTTCTGCAGGGCCTCGCGCAGCGTCTGCCCGTCGACGTACTCCATCACGATGTACGGCATCGGGCCTTGGTCCGATGCGGATTCCCCCGTGTCGAAAACCGAGACGATCATGGGGTGGTTCAGCGCCGCGGCGTTCTGCGCCTCTCGACGGAACCGCAGGTAGAACCGAGGATCGCGGGCCAAATCCGGGCGGAGCAGCTTGATCGCGACGGTGCGGCCGAGCCGTTCGTCCCGTGCGATGTGGACTTCGGACATGCCGCCGTAGCCGATCGCCTCGCCGAGGGTGTAGCGGCCCCCGAGATGTTTCGGCGTGCTCATCGCCGCCCCCCGTCCGCGAGCGCTTGCGCGATCACTGCCCGTCCGATCGGCCCTGCGACGCTTGCCCCAGTGGCGCCGGGGCCCAGCGCGTCCGAACCTTCGACCAGGACAGCCAAGGCGATCACCGGACGGCTGGCCGGGGCGAACGCGACATACCAGGTGTAGGGGCTTTTGTTGTGCGGATTGTCCGCGGTTCCGGTCTTCGAGGCGATGTCGAGTTTCGGGTCCTTGCCTTTCCCGCCCGAGCGGCGCTCCGACTCGACCATGAAGTCGGTGAGCGTTTTCGCGGTCTGCGGCCGCATCGCGGGGACCAGCACGGAACGGGTCGTCTGGTCGTCGCTGAGCGGTTTGAGGTCCGGGCCGAACTCTTGGCGCACCACGAACGGGCGGGCCAAAAAACCGCCGTTGGCGACGCAAGCTGTGATTTCCGCGTTCATCAGCGGGGTCAGTTGCACGTCGCGTTGCCCGATCACGGACTGCCCGAGCGCGGCGGGGTCCTTTTGCAGCAGATCCGGCTCCTCTGGGCTGACCAGTTGCGACGGGACCACCGACATGGGGATCGACTGTTTCTCGGTGAGTTGCAGTTGGGTCGCCATACCACGCAGCACGGCGTCCGCTTTCGGTATTTTCTGTGTCATGAGCTGGACGAACGCAGTGTTGCACGAGTACGCGAACGCTTGTCGCAGGGTCACTTCGCCGCCGATGGAGTCCGGGCACGCCTGCCCGCCGTAGTTGGGGATCGTCGCGTTCGCCGTGCCGGGCAGCGGGATGGAGCCTGCGGCCGTCAGTTTGAGATCGGGCGAGATCCCGTAGGACAGTGCTGCCGCCGTGGTCACGATCTTGAACGTCGAACCGGGCGGATACGCCTGTTCGATAGCCCTGTTGAGCAGCGGTTGGTTCGGGTCGTGGGAGAGAGATTCGTAGTATTTCGCCGTCTCGTCGAGATTATGGCTGGAGAGCTGGTTGGGGTCGTAGCTCGGGCTGGAGGCCATCGCCAGGATCGCGCCGTTCTTCGGGTCGAGGGCGACCACCGACCCGACGCAGCCGCCGGGGCAGCCGGAGGAAAGCTGCCGGTAGGCCACTTCCTGCAACTTCGCGTCGATAGTGGTGTTCACCATGCCGCCGCGTTGGCCGTGGCTGGCGAGGAAGTCTAAGAGCCGCTGCGAGAAAAGGCGGGAGTCTTTGCCGTTGAGGACGTCGTTCTCTTTCAGCTCCAGCTCGGTCCGGTCGAACAGCATCGAGTAATAGCCGGTGACTGGGGCGTACGCCAACGGCTCATTGTATTTGCGCAGGTAATGGAAGCGGTCGTCGCTGGGGTCGGAGTAGGCGAGCAGCGTTCCGCCTGCCGTGATCTTGCCGCGCGGCTCCGAGTACTCGCGGTAGAGCGCGCGTTTGTTGTGCGCGTTGTTGCGCAGGTCGATGGACCACCAGGCCTGCACATAGGTGATATTGGCGATCAGGACGAGCGGGGCGAGCCAGGCCAGCACAAGGCCGATCCGGCGCAAGGACGTGTTCATTGTGCGGCCCCCCTCGTGTTTTTCGGATCGGCTGTGTTTTTTGGCTCGGGGGGGATTTTCTGCAGGTCGGTGGTGGTCGGCTCTTCCTCTGACGCGGCGCTGTCGGCTCCTGAGAACCACGCGGTGGCTTTTTGCGCCGAATGCCGGTTGTTTTTCGCTTTGCCGCCGCTGTTCGGCGCCGCGACTGGGAGCGACCCCGGTTTGCGCGCCTCATGGGAGATCTTGATCAACAGCGCCATGAGGATGTAGTTCGAGAGCAGCGAGGAGCCGCCGGACGACATGAACGGCGTGGTGAGGCCGGTCAGCGGGATGAGGTCGGTCACGCCGCCCGCGATGATGAAGACTTGGATCGCGATGGTGATGACCAGGCCCGCCGCCAACAGTTTGCCGAAGCTGTCCCGAACGGTGAGCGCAATGCGAAAACCCCGGTCGACCAGCAGGTAGTACAAGAGGATGACGGCGGCCAGGCCGATCAGCCCCAGCTCTTCGCCTGCCGCTGCGAGAATGAAGTCGTTATGCGCTTCGGGGACTCGGGCGGGCGAGCCCGCGCCGAGGCCGGTCCCGCCGAGCCCGCCGACAGCGAGGCCGAACAGCGCCTCGCAGAGCTGGTAGCCGACGTTGTCGCAGTCCGTGAGCGGATTCGCCCACGCCTGCGCGCGTTCTTGGACATGATGGATTTGCGTGAACGCGAAAGCGCCCGCGACCACGAGCATCAGCAGCCCGATCAGCAGCCAGCTGGCCCGTTCGGTCGCGATGTACAGCATGAGCAGCGCGGTCACGAAGATCAGCAGCCCCATGCCGAGGTCGTGTTGCAGGAACAAAGTGGCGATCGCCAATCCCCACGCCAAGAGCAGCGGCCCGAGGTCGCGCATTCTCGGCAAATCCAAGCCCCAGACGTGGTTGCCCGCCGTGACGAACAGATCCCGTTTGGCGACCAGCAGCGACGCGGAGCAGACGATGAGCGCGATCTTGGCGAACTCTCCCGGCTGAATCGTCAAAAAGCCCAAGTGCAACCACACGTTCGACCCGTTGATCGGTGCCGCGAAGATCGGGACGGCGAGGAACAACACCCCGAGCGCGCCGAGGGTGTAGCCGTACCGGGACAGCGCCCGGTAGTCCTTCAGGAAGCCGAGGACCAGGGAGAACGCCGCCACCGACACGAAGGTCCACACCAACTGCGGGTTGGTGTCGAAACTGAGGATCGACTGGCGGACCGCCTCGCTCCCTGGGTCGCGCACTTCCAGCTCGATTCGGAAGATCAGCACAAGGCCGACCCCGTTGAGCAGGGCCACGATCGGGAAGAGCAACGGGTCCGCGTATGGCGCGAAGAAGCGGATCGCGAGGTGCGCCCCGCCCATCATCAGGCTGTACACCAGGGCGATGCGCGCCAGATCGCCCAGCATGGGCCGGTGCAGATTGGCGTCGACCAAGGCCAATGCGGCGAGCACCAAGGCCACTGCCACGGCGAGCAGGGCCAGCTCGACGTTCCGGCGGTTTCGCGGAGCGAGATGACTGCCGGACGGGGCTTGGGATTTGCCCTGGCCGGGGGCTGTCTCCGACCGGACCGCGCTCCCTGCCGCGCTCATCCGAGGCGCTCCCGGCAGTCGATTCCCGGCTTCCAGGCGCGCAGCACCTCCGACGGCGGCGCGGGGAGCTCGATGCTCGGCTCTATCGACGGGAACGGGCTCTGTGAAGAGGGCGCGGGCTCGCCCGACGGGGGCGGCGGCGCGGGAAGCGCGATGCTCGGCATCGGCGCTGGCGCGGCAGGCGCCGACAACGGAGCCCGCGCGTGGTCGGCGCAGTTCGGGAGCAAGTGCTCCAACAGCAGTCGGACTTGGCCCTGGACTTCGTCGTGGCCGCCGGAGGGCAGGTTGGGCACGCTGGAGCGGGTGGCGACTTCCAGGTCGGTGAGCCGGAGGGGCGCGCAGCCCGGCCTGGACTCGCCCGCGCGCAGGAACTCCGCTTTCGCTTTCTCGCCGGGCACGGCCGGTTCGCGGAAGCACACCCGCTCGTCCAAGGCTTGCAGCCGCACCCCGAAGAGCGATCCGGAGACGCCCCGGTAAATGACGACCGAGCCGTTCTCCGAACCTGTGTAGTAATTCGAGCGCAAAAGAGCCCGACCGCCGTACGCCGCCGCGATGAGGGCGACCAGCAGCACGGCCAACACGGCGATGAGCCGCCAATGCCGCCGGGGCTTGTCAGCGCTCTCTTCGGCGGCTGACACCTTGACCGGGGTGCGCTGCTGCTGGCCGAGGGCCGCCGCGCGGCCTGCGGCGCTGTCCGGCGGCGGCGCGTGCTGCTGCTCTTCGCCGAGCGCGGAGCCCGCGATGATCGGCTGCGTTTGCGCGAACCCCGAGTCGGCGACCTCGGCCACCACGACAGTGATGTTGTCCGGGCCGCCGCTGCGCAGCGCGAGGTCCACGAGTTTGTCCGCGGCGGTGTCCACGTCCCCTTCGCCTAAGACCGTCTCGATGGTCGAGGCGCTCACAACGTCGGAGAGGCCGTCCGAACAGAGCAAGTAGCGGTCCCCGGCCAGCGCCTCGCGGACATTGAGCGTCGGCTGCACCTCGTGGCCGGTCAGCGCTTTGAGGATCAGCGAGCGCTGTGGGTGCGAATGCGCTTCTTCGGCGGTGATGCGCCCGTCGTCGATGAGGCTCTGCACATAGGTGTCGTCACGGGTGATCTGGGTGAGCTCGCCGCCGCGCAGCAAATAGGCGCGGGAGTCCCCGACGTGCGCGAGGCCGATCGAGGTCCCGGTGAACAAGAGCGCGGAGAGCGTTGTGCCCATGCCGTCCCGCTCCGGGTGCTCGGCAACATGCTCCGCGATGGCGATGTTCCCGGCGCGCACCGCGTTCTCCAGCTTGGACAGAATCTCTCCGCCGGGCTCCTCGTCGTCCAGCGGAGCGAGTGAATTGATCACCAGCGACGAGGCGACCTCGCCCGCCTCGTGGCCGCCCATGCCGTCCGCGAGCGCCAGCAGGCGCGCGCCCGCGTAGGCCGCGTCCTCGTTGTTGCCTCGGACCAGGCCGCGGTCGCTGCGGGCCGCGTAGCGCAGGACGAGGCTCATTGCGCCGCCTCTGCTCGGTCGCGCTGTGGTTGCTTTTCAAAAATGGTGCTGATGTGGCTGTGCTCCTCGCGCCTCGTCGTGCTCCAGGGGCTCATGCGCGCAGCTCGACTACTGTTTTGCCGACCTGGATCGGCGAGCCGAGCGGCACCCGCACCGCCGCAGTCACTTTGACCCGGTCGAGATAGGTGCCGTTCGTCGAACCCAAGTCTTCGACGAACCAGTCCTCTCCTCGTTTGAGCAAACGCGCGTGCCGTGACGACGCGTACTCGTCGGTCACCACCAGCGTCGAATCGTCGGCCCGGCCGATGAGCACAGGCGCGTCGCCGAGCGCGATCCGCGTGTTCCGCAGCGCGCCACGGGTGACCACCAGGTATTTCGCCTGCCGCCCTCTGCCGAAATTGGCGAAAAAGCCGCTGCTGGGGCTTTTGCTCTGCGCGGGCACCCGCGAGCCTGACGCGTTGGCGATGTCCGAACGGATCACACGGACCACCGCGAACACGAAAAGCCACAAAAGCGCCAGGAAGGCCGCGCGTCCGGCTTGCCAGATCAACGCCTGTTGCTGCATGTCGACCTCCCTTGCC
The DNA here is from genome assembly GCF_000092825.1 of Segniliparus rotundus DSM 44985. Taxonomy (NCBI): domain Bacteria; kingdom Bacillati; phylum Actinomycetota; class Actinomycetes; order Mycobacteriales; family Segniliparaceae; genus Segniliparus; species Segniliparus rotundus. Next base: position 358,876 of record NC_014168.1, read on the forward strand.
TGGGATGTTTCGGCAAAGCTTTCCCCTATCCGAACCGTACGATAACGAGCGATTGGCCCACATTGACGACATCGCCGTCGGCGAGCTCCCATTCCGCGACCCGTTCCCCGTTGACCGAAGTGCCGTTTGTGGAACCGAGGTCGTTGAGCACAGCCCGCTGCCCGTCCCACCATATCCGGCAGTGCTCCCTGGACACCGATTTGTCGTCCAGTCGGACGCCCGCGCCCGATCCCCGGCCGATCACCGTCACCCCGAGCGGGAGCTGGTGCTGGCGCCCAGATCCCTCCGTCAGGCGCAACGCCCGGCGCGCGCTCTGCCGGTGCGAAGAGGAAGGCGAGGGCGGGGGAGCGGTTGTCCGCGCGGGCGCCGCCGGTTGCTGCGGCGCGGCGGCCCCTGGGCCGCCAGGTTCGCTCGCCGAGCTGGAAATGCGCAGCTGTCCGGGCCGCATCTGCGGCGAGACCTCGATCAGCACCGAGACCGGACGGCGCACCGCCCACCCCTGTGCCGCGATGAACTGCTCGAGGTGCCGGGTCAGCACCCTTGTGACCTCGTGGTAGTGCTCCTCGAAATGAGCGACGTCGTCCTGGCCGATCCGGATCATGTACTGGTCCGAGGTGCCCGGCTGGCCGTCCGCTCCGGTGCGGACATTGCTCGCCGCTTCCCGTTGCAACCCCGCCTGCACTTCGCTCACCTGCAAATTCCCGCCAAAAACGCGGGCGAAGGCATCGCCAATGGCGCCTTCGAGGGTGCGCTCAATGCGCTGGACCATTCCCATACCTTGTCAGGTTACCTGGTTCGGCGAGGGAAAACGAACCGCCGAGGCTGTTTCCGCGCGCAGGAAATTCTCCGATATGGCCCTCGGAGCCGCCATGCCGCCGCGTTGCCGTGGTCGACTTGGCCCGCTCGTTCGCCGAGCTCGCTCGCGGCGGCCCGGCTGGCCCGCGTTGTCGCGGCGGACGAGATTTCCGCGGCGGCGCTCGCTCCGCCGCCATGGGGAATTCGCCTCAGTCGAAGGCGCGAGAAGGATTCGTTCGCGAACCCGGATCTGTGGTAACGTTCATCCCGCTGAACTTCATCAGCGTCTCCAGGGCAAGTGGCGAAATGGCAGACGCGCTGGCTTCAGGTGCCAGTGTCCGCAAGGACGTGGGGGTTCAAGTCCCCCCTTGCCCACTAAGGATTTTTGCGCCTCCCCGTCGCGTGTCCGCGAAACCGGAGCGCAGGCGGCCTGAGAGCGAGAAAACCCCCTCCCGACAAGCGTCGGGAGGGTTTTCGTTGTTCGGGGCGCCGTTATACCCTTGGCCGCCCCACGGGCTTGGCCGGGGGCGGGGTCGGTGAGCTGGTCGGCCGCAGAGCGGCAGTTGCCGCGCAGAGTATGCGGGGATATACATCGTGGAAAATATATATATAGGGTTGCCTAACCTAACTGAACCGGGTAGTGTCTGAGCCGTTGCAGACAAAAGCCATCGGTGAACTGGTCTCCCAAAAGCCTCCTCGTCCGCGAGGGCGGCTTCTTGCGTCGATCACGCAGGAGAACGGTTCGGCCAGTCCAGACTCTTCACGTCGCGTCTCTGGACTGGCGCGAGCGTGGACCACGACCCGATCCCGTCACGAAAGAAAATCGAAAAGGAGCGCTATATGTCGATGGATGTCGCCGAAAAACTGGAGCAGGTTCTTCGAGAAGACCTCTCGGTGCGGGCAAGCCAGATCACGCGGGACGCGTTGCTGGTCGACGACCTGGGAATCGATTCGGTGGGGTTCGCGCTCGGCCTCGTCGTGATCGAGGAGAAGCTCGGGGTTGCGCTCTCCGAGGACCAGCTGCTCGTCTGCAATTCTTTCGGCGACCTCGTCGACATCGTCTCTTCCATGAAGAACGCGGGCTCTGCTCCCGTTGCCGAAGCGAAGCCCGCGGTCTGAGGGAGCGACTGTGACGATGACGGACGCGCAAGGAAACAGGCTGGCGGCAAAGATCTCCGAGGCGATGCTGTCCACTTCCGCCGACCTGGTAATCATGGACGCCGAAACCAGGGAATGGAGCCGGTTCCCCTGGGGGGAGGTGCACGCGCGCGCTGAGGCTGTCGCCGCCGACCTCCTGGACAGGGCGGACGGCCCGGTGGGAACGCTCGGGTTGATCGGGAACCCCACGGTCGACATCGTGGCGAGCGTGCTCGGCGCCTGGTTGGCCGGGGGCAGCGTGTCGCTCTTCCCCGGCATGGTGCGCGGCGCCGACCTGGGCAGATGGGCTGAGACGACATTGGGCCGGTGCGCGCAGATCGGGGTGCGCACGATTTTCAGCTACGGCCGCGAGCTGGAGCAGTTGCGCGCCGTGCAATCCGGCGTCCGGACCGAAGACGTCGCGCGCATCGGAGCCAAGCCCCGCCCCCAATCCTTTGTCCCGCCGCGCACAGGGGACGACAGCACCCCGGCGGTGCTGCAGAACTCCTCCGGGTCCACGGGGCAGCCGAAGACGGCGATCTTGTCCCGTGGGGCGTTCCTGAGCAATATCGCCGCAGTGGCGGACCGGACGCTGTTGGGCAAAGAAGACGTGGTGTGCAGCTGGTTGCCGCTCTACCACGACATGGGGCTCATCACGCTTGTGTCCGCGATGTGGGCGGGCGCGCCGCTGTGGCTCGCCCCCAGCGGCGCGTTTTCCGCCGCGCCGCTCAAATGGCTGGACTGGATCACCGAGAGCGGGGCGACGTATGTGAAGGCCCCGAACTTCGCGTACGACATCATCGGCAGGTACGGGGACAAGATCGACCGCGGTGTGGACCTCGGCACGTTGCGGGTCGCGGTGAGCGCGGCGGAGTTGATTCATTGCGACAGCTTCGAACGCTTCCTCGCCGCGACGGCCCCGGTGGGCTTCAACCCGGGCTCCGCCATGACGGCCTACGGCCTGGCGGAGGCGACGTGCGCGGTGGCCGCTTCCCGGCCCGGAGCCGGAGCGCGCTTTGACGACGTGTCCGTCACCATGCCGGACGGCGGCCAGTCCCGCCGCAGGTACGCGCGTCTCGGCGCCGCGTTGGACGGCATGCGCCTGCGCATTGCGCCCCCCGCGGCCCCGGTCCCTGCCATCAACGGCAGAGAGGTCGGCGAAATCGAGGTCACCGGGGCGTGCATGATGAACGGCTACCTCGGGGCCGATCCGATCCGACGTGACGAATGGTTCAAGACGGGCGATCTCGGCTATCTGCTCGACGGCGAGCTTGTTGTGGTCGGCCGGTTCAAGGAACTCATCGTCCTGGCCGGGCGCAACGTCTACCCCACCGATATCGAGCGCGCGGCGGCCTCGGTGGAGGGCGTGCGGGCTGGCAGGGTCGCGGCGGTCGGCCTCGACGAGGGCGGTCTGCGCCCGAGGCTCGCGCTCGCTCTGGAGTACAAGGGCTCCGACCTGGACACTGCTCGCAGGCGGGTGGTCCAACGGGTCGCCGCCGACTGCGGGATCGTCCCCGCGGAGGTCGTGTTCGCCGCCCCTGGGGAGCTGCCGGTCACGACTTCGGGCAAATTACGTCGGCTCGACGTCAAGCACATGATCGAGACCGGAGGAGGACTGCGATGACAAGCGTCGATGTGAGCCGCAGGGCGCAAGAGCGGCTGTCGCCGGAGGGATTCCAGGACTTGCTGCGCTCGGTCGTGGACGACGAGGTCCGGGCCTGGGTCGAGGAAGCCGAGAAAGACGAGCGGTTCCCCCGCAAGCTCATCGAACGGTTCGGCGAGCGCGGCGTGTTCGAGGACAAATGGGCGTCCGGGGCCCTTCCCGACGTGGCGAAACTCGTCGAATTGGGCTTCGCGCTGGGCGGACTCGGCTCTGTCGGCATCAGCGTCGGCGTGAGCTTGCACGATTCGGCCATCTCGGTCCTGCGCCGATTCGGCAGGACCGACTACCTGCGCGAAGTCGCGGAGAGCGCGATTCGGGGCGAAACCTTGCTCTGCATCGGGGCCTCCGAGGAAATCGGTGGTTCTGACCTGCAAATCTCCGAAACTATGGTGCGCAGCCACGACGGCGGCTACCAGATCAACGGCAGCAAAAAATTCGTGTCGCTCGCGCCTGTCGCCGACCACATCGTCGTGGTGGCCCGCAGCGCGGACAGCGCGCCGGAGGGCCAAAAAGGCAACGTCATGCTCTTGCTGGTGCCGACGGCGCAAACTGCCGTGCGCGAGCCTTACCGCAAACTCAGCGCCGGGCCGCTCGAAACCGCGTGGGTGGACATCGACACCTGGGTGCCCGCCGAGGCATTGATCGCCCGGCCCGGCGCGGGCCTCGCGGCGATCAGTTGGGGGTTGTCCCATGAACGGCTCGGCGTCGCGGCGCAAATCGTCGCGCTCTGCGAACGGGCTTTAGGGATCACGCTCGCCAGAATGACGGACCGGGTGCAGTTCGGCAGCACCCTCATCGAGCATCAGGCGCTGCGGTTGCGTTTCGCGGACCTGTGGTCCAGGGTCAATATGATGCGCTACTCGTTGGCGGGGATCGCGGCCACGGGCGAGATGAACCTGCGCACAGCCGCGGCCGTGAAAGTCACGGCGGCCCGGCTCGGCGAAGAAGTGCTCTCCGAGTGCCTGCATATCTTCGGCGGCTCAGGGTATTTGGTCGACCACACCCCGATTGGCCGCTGGTGGCGGGATATGAAGTTGGCCCGCGTGGGCGGCGGCACGGATGAGACGCTTTGGGAATTCGTCGCCACCGCGATGAAGCCGGATGTCGAGGGCTACCGTTCCTTATGCCCGTAGCGCGGGATGGCGGAGAGCTCAGCAGAGCATCAGGGAGCCCCAGCAGAACATCAGGGAGCAGAGTCCTGGAGAAAGAAGAAAAGAGCCCTCGGACGGGGGCTCTTTTCTTCTTTCTCCACCGAGCTATTCGGGTTGCTCCTCCGTTTTCGCCGCCGGCTCTTCGGCTTCCAGGGGCCAGGACTCGGGCACGTCGGCCGGAGTCCGCGGCAGGGTGTACAACGCCATTCTGCGGTTGGGCATTTGATGCTCGCCGAGGAAGACGCATCCGACGTGCTCGAAAACCCGGCGGGTCTCCACGTTCTTGTGCTCGGGGTCGAACATGATCCTTCGGCATTGCGGTTCGAGCTCGAAAAAACTTTTGATGAGCCTGGGCAGGAGCATGACCATGAACCCCTTGCTCGCCATCGCCTCGTCGGCTATAGCGCCATGCATGCCCAGGTCGTGCGGATCGGCGGCGTATGTGGCGCCGATCGAGTCCTGCGCCGGGCGGTAGCACTCCAGATAGCCGATCGGCTTGTCGCGGAACAAGATCAGGTAGGGATGCGAGTAGTTGCTTTCGACCTGCGCTTTGAGCTGGTCGTACCAGCGCTCGTCGGGCCAATCCTGTTCCCAGCCGCGCACAAGCGCGGGCTGGCGCATCCATGCGGCGATGATCGCGGTGTCCTCGCTGTCCGGGTCCACGCGTCGCACGGCGAACGGCGGGTCCAAATTCGGCTCGGGCGGCGCCGGCACGGACGGATCGGGGGCGATGAGACGATAGAGAACGGGCCAAGGCCGAGACACGCGGTGTAGTATAGCCTGCCCTAACTCGGAGTGGGCGTCGAGGCTTCTCTCTGCGGCCGGCTTGAGAGTCGTAGGACTCATCAATCGCACACCGCCCAGCGACGAGCGAAGCGATCGCGTGGAGCGCGCGCAGGAGCCTTGGCTCAAAACCATATGACGCTCACGGCCCAGCATGGCAATCGTCAACCACCACGAGCGGGCGCGGAAACTCGCCGGATCAGCCGAATTGGACTCGTGGATCAGCAAGTGCGCGCACTACGACGAGGTCGAGCACTGGGACGCGGCCGACATCAAGATCAGTTTGACCCAGAAAACCGTCGTCGAGCGCCAGCAGGACCCAGGGCTCTCCCAGGCCCATGGCGTCGGGATCAAGATCTTCTCCCCGTCTGTTGTGTGGCACGTCTCTGGGGTCCCGCTGCCGGACCAGGTGTACACCGTCGCGGACGAGTACGCCTATGTGGCTTTCGTGCGGGGCGTGATCGTCTTCGCCGACTGCAAACAATTCGAAGGCAAGCAGGATTATCTGCCGACTATGCAGAAAATGTTCCTTGAGACCTATCAGAAGGTGCAGGCGCTTCCGTAACGCCGTCGAGGACCGCGCTCGCGCGGCGGACGGTCTGCCCGGCGTCTTCTCCCCGGACCGCTCTGGCCTGGCGCCCGCGGGCTTTGCCCGGCGTCGCCGCGTGACTGATGTATCACGAGCTTCTACTAGCGCAGCGTGGGGAACATGCCGTATCCTCTGCTCAGACAGACCGTTGGGACAGTGGAAAGAATTCGAAAGGAATCCAAAAGGACCATGCGAAAGCGACATCTCGTTCTTTCTGCCATCTTGGCGCTCCTCGGTTCTGGCGCGTTCGGCGCGGCTCCGGCCTCGGCCGAATCCGACCCGGCGGCCTGCGCGGCGCTCAACGACTTGCAGCCCAAGCTCGAAGCGCAAGTTTCGAGCATCAACGGGATCAGCTCCAAGGAGCGTGAAATCCGTGAGAACACCAACGACCCCGACGAGAAGATCGCGTCTCGCGAGGGCCAGCTCAGCCAAACCATCGACATTCAGAACGGCACCGCCGACCAGCTGCGCGGCGTCGCGGACACGGTGGAGAACCCACAGGTCCAGGGGGTGTTGAACAACTGGGCGGACGCGCTCAACGGGTTCTCGGACGCCCTGCAGGACCGCCTGGACAACGGACTTGGCGAGGACCCCGACCCGCAGTCCGCCTCCTGGTTGCACGCCACCGCCCAGCGTGTCAACCTCGCCGCGGACGCCTTCCGCGCCACCTTGAAGTCGGTGTGCGCCGCGCCCCCCAATTCCTAAAGCCCACTCCTAGTTTCGAGCAACCACCAGATGAACCGCAGCCCCAGCCCGCAAGGGCTTTATCACCCATCCGAAGAGCACGATTCCTGTGGCGTGGCCATGATCGTTGACATTCATGGCCGCCGTAGCCACGAATTGGTCGCCAAGGCGATCGCCGCTCTGGTCAATTTGGACCATCGTGGCGCGGCCGGGGCCGAGCCCAACACCGGGGACGGCGCTGGCGCGCTCATCCAGGTGCCGGACCGGTTCCTGCGCGCTGTCGCCGGGTTCGAACTGCCCGAGGTGTACGCCACCGGCATCGCTTTCCTGCCCCAGGGCGGCTCCGACGCCGAACAGGCGGCGCGGGCTGTGGAAAAGATCGTCGAGTCCGAAGGCCTCGCGACGCTCGGCTGGCGGGAGGTGCCCGTCAACGACTCGTCCATCGGCGCGCTGGCGCGGGACGCGATGCCGACGTTCCGGCAGATCTTCATCGCGGACCCGCGTGGCCAGCTCGACGGCCTGGACCTTGAGCGGCGGCTCTACATTGTGCGCAAACGCGTGGAGCACGAGTTGCGCTGGGGCGATGAGCGGGTGTACTTCCCGAGCCTTTCGGCCCGCACGCTGGTCTACAAGGGCATGCTCACCACGTTGCAGCTGCGCGAGTTCTACACGGACTTGCAGGACGAGCGGGTGGAGTCCGCCGTCGCCATCGTGCACGCCCGGTTCTCCACGAACACCTTCCCCTCGTGGCCGCTCGCGCACCCGTACCGTTTCATCGCGCACAACGGCGAGATCAACACGGTCGCGGGCAACTCCAACTGGATGCGCGCGCGCGAGTCGTTGATCCGCAGCGACGTGTTCGGCGGCCCGGAGGCGTGGCAGAAGATTTTCCCGATCGTCACGCCCGGAGCCTCGGACACCGCCCGGTTCGACGAGGTTGTGGAGCTCTTGACCCTCGCTGGCCGTCCGTTGCCGCACGCGATGCTCATGATGGTCCCCGAGGCGTGGGAGAACAACCCGGACATGCCGAAGGCGCACCGGGACTTTTACCGCTACCACGCTTCGCTCATGGAGCCGTGGGACGGTCCTGCGGCGATGTGCTTCACCGACGGTTCGCTGGTCGGGGCGTTGCTCGACCGCAACGGCCTGCGTCCGGGGCGGGTGTGGGTCACTGACGACGAGGTGATGGTGGCCTCCGAGGCCGGGGCGTTCCCCGTGGCGCAGGAGAAGATCATCCAGAAGACCCGGCTGCGGCCGGGCAGGATGCTCTTGGTGAACATGGCCGAAGGCCGGATCATCACGGACGAAGAGGTCAAAGACGAGCTGTCCGCCGCCCAACCCTACGGGGAGTGGCTGCACGAGCAGATCGCGTTGCGCGACTTGCCCGAGCGCGAGACGGTGCGGATGAACCACGAGCGGGTGCTCAACCGCCAGCAAGTGTTCGGTTACACCACAGAAGACGTGAACATCCTCATCAAGCCGATGGCGATGACCGGACAGGAAGGCATCGGCTCGATGGGCACGGACACGCCCATCGCCGCGCTGTCCGAGCGCCCGAGGCTGTTGTTCGACTACTTCCAGCAGCTTTTCGCCCAGGTGACGAACCCGCCGCTGGACGCGATCCGCGAAGAGATCGTGACGAGCCTGTACGGTTCGCTCGGCCCGGAGCGCGATGTGCTCAACCCCGAGCCGCTCTCGTGCCGCCAGGTGCAGCTGGAGCAGCCGATCCTCTCGAACGACGACTTGGCGAGGCTGGTCGCGGCCAATGACGACGGGAAGTACCCGTGGCTGCGTTCCACGGTGATCCCTGGCCTGTACCCGGTGGCCAAGGGCGGCGACGGCATCGCCGCCGCCCTCGACGTGATCCGCTCCCAGGCGTCGGACGCGATCGCGGGGGGCGCGCGGCTCATCGTCCTCTCGGACCGGAATTCGAACGAGTCGCTGGCCCCGATCCCGTCGCTTCTGCTCACTGCGGCGGTGCATCACCATCTGATCCGGGAGAAGACCCGCACCAAGATCGGCTTGATCGTGGAGACCGGCGACGCGCGCGAGGTGCACCACATGGCGGCCCTGCTCGGCTGCGGCGCGGCGGCGGTCAACCCGTACCTCGCGTTGGAGACGTTGCACGACTTGGTCGAGCGGAAGCTGATGCCGGGCTTCACCTACGCCAAAGCCGAGGCGAACTACCTGAAGGCGACCAGCAAGGGCGTCTTGAAGATCATGTCCAAGATGGGCATCTCCACCCTCGCCTCCTACACGGGAGCGCAGCTTTTCCAGGTTATCGGCCTGGACCAGGGTTTGGTGGACGAGTACTTCACGGGTTTGCGCAGCCAGCTCGGCGGGGTGGGCCTCGCCGAGCTGGCCGCCGACGTCGGGGTGCGCCACCACCGCGCTTTCATCGAACGCCCTGAGGAGCGCGCGCACCGCGAGCTGGAAGTCGGCGGCGAATACCAATGGCGCCGGGAGGGGGAGTACCACCTCTTCAACCCGGAGACGGTGTTCAAGCTGCAACACTCCACCCGCACGGGCCGCTACGACGTGTTCAAGGAGTACACCCGGGCCGTGGACGAGCGGGCCGAGAAAATCGGCACGCTGCGCGGGCTGTTCGAGTTCGACCCGCGCGGTCGCGCGCCCATCCCGGTCGAGGAGGTGGAGCCGGTCAGCGAGATCGTGAAACGGTTCTCCACCGGCGCGATGAGCTACGGCTCGATCTCCGCGGAGGCGCACGAGACGCTCGCGATCGCGATGAACCGGCTCGGCGGTCGCTCGAACTCCGGCGAGGGCGGCGAGGACGAGGACCGGTTCACCCCGGACGAGAACGGCGACTGGCGGCGCAGCGCGATCAAACAGGTCGCCTCGGGACGGTTCGGCGTGACCTCGCACTATCTCGCGAACTGCACCGACATCCAGATCAAGATGGCGCAAGGCGCGAAGCCCGGCGAGGGCGGACAGCTGCCAGGGCACAAGATGTACCCGTGGATCGCGAAGACACGGCACTCCACGCCCGGAGTCGGGCTCATCTCCCCGCCGCCGCACCACGACATCTACTCGATCGAAGACCTCGCGCAGCTCATTTACGACCTGAAGAACGCGAACCCGCAGGCGCGGATCCATGTGAAACTCGTTTCGGAGATCGGCGTCGGCACGGTCGCGGCCGGGGTTTCCAAGTGCCACGCCGACGTCGTGCTCATCTCGGGCCATGACGGCGGCACCGGCGCGAGCCCGTTGAACTCGCTCAAGCACGCGGGGGCCCCGTGGGAGCTCGGCCTCGCCGAAACCCAGCAGACCCTGTTGCTCAACGGGCTGCGGGACCGGATCGTGGTCCAGGTGGACGGGCAGATGAAAACCGGCCGCGACGTCGTCGTGGCAGCGCTGCTCGGGGCCGAGGAGTACGGTTTCGCCACCGCGCCGCTCGTCGTCGAGGGCTGTGTCATGATGCGCGTGTGCCACCTGGACACGTGCCCGGTGGGCGTGGCGACGCAGAACCCGGTGCTGCGGGCCCGGTTCGACGCGAAGCCCGAGTTCGTCGTGAACTTCTTCGAGTTCGTCGCGCAAGAGGTCCGCGAGCTTTTGGCCAGCCTCGGTTTCCGCACCCTGCAAGAGGCCATCGGCCAATCGCAGCACCTGAACACCTCGCGCGCGCTGGCGCGCTGGTCTGGTGAGAAAGCGGGCAAGCTGGACCTCTCGCCGATCCTGCACCAGCCGGAGTCGCCGTTCATGAACCAGGCCCCGTACTGCACCAGCAAGCAGGAGCACGGGCTGGAGAAGGCGCTCGACCAGGTGTTGATCTCCCAGGCCAGGGACGCCATCGACAACGGCGCCGAAGTGCTCATCGAGTCGAAGATCGGCAACCTCAACCGTTCCGTGGGCACCATGCTCGGCTACGAGGTCACCAAGGCGCACGGCGCGGCGGGCCTTGCCGAGCACGCCATCACCGTCGACTTCACCGGGATCGCGGGCAACAGCTTCGCCGCGTTCGTGCCCAAGGGCGTCACCTTGCGTTTGCGCGGGGAGGCGAACGACTACGTCGGCAAGGGCCTCTCGGGCGGGAACGTGACGATCCGTCCGGCCGAGGAGTCTTCGGACCGGCTCGTCGCCGAAAGGAACATCATCGCTGGCAACGTGGTGCTGTTCGGGGCGACCAGCGGCCACGCCTTCATCCGGGGCATGGTGGGCGAGCGGTTCGCGGTGCGCAACTCCGGCGCGACAGCCGTTGTCGAAGGCATCGGCGACCACGGTTGCGAGTACATGACCGGCGGCAAGGTCGTCATCCTCGGCCCAGTCGGGCGCAACTTCGCGGCAGGCATGTCCGGCGGCGTCGCCTACATCTACAACCCGGACACCACGTTGGAGCGCCGGGTGAACCCGGAGTTCGTGAACCTCGAAGACGTGGACGGCTCCGACCAGGAGTGGTTGCGCGCGATTCTGGCCCGGCATGTGGACGAGACCGGTTCCTCGGTCGCGTCCCGCGCCCTTGCCGACTGGGAAACCGAACGGCGCAACTTCGTGAAGGTGATGCCCAGGGACTACAAGCGCGTGCTCATCACCATCGAACGCGCCAAGCGCGAGGGCCGCGACCCCAACCAAGCGATTATGGAGGCGACTCGTGGCTGAGCACGCGGTGCTTTCCAGCGAGAAAGAGATGACTTGCCATGCCTGATCCGAGCGGCTTTTTAAAGCACACCATGGCCCAGCTCCCCGCGCGTCGGCCCGTGCCGTTGCGTCTGCGCGACTGGAACGAGGTCTACCAGGAGTTCGACGAGACGACGCTGCGCAACCAGGCGAGCCGGTGCATGGACTGCGGCATCCCGTTCTGCCATCAGGGCTGCCCGCTCGGCAACTTGATCCCCGATTGGAACGACCTCAGCCGCACCGGCCAGTGGCGTGACGCGATCGAGCGGTTGCACGCGACGAACAATTTCCCCGAGTTCACCGGCCGGCTCTGCCCCGCGCCGTGCGAATCGGCGTGCGTTTTGGGCATCAACCAGGACCCGGTGACGATCAAGCAGATCGAGGTCGAGATCATCGACCGCGCCTTCGAGGAGGGCTGGGTCCCGCCGGTGCACCCGCATCAGCTCACCGGCAAGCGCGTCGCCGTCGTGGGCTCCGGTCCCGCTGGCCTGGCGGCCGCGCAACAACTGACCCGAGCCGGGCACATGGTGACCGTCTTCGAGCGGGACGAGCGCATCGGCGGCCTTTTGCGTTACGGCATCCCCGATTTCAAAATGGAGAAGCGGCACATCGACCGCAGGCTCGTGCAGATGGAGGCGGAAGGCACGATTTTCCGCGTCGGCGTGAACGTCGGCGTCGACGTCACTGTGGAGAAGCTGCGCGCCAGCTACAACGCGGTCGTGCTCGCCGTCGGGGCCCTGGAGCCAAGGGAGCTGGATGTTCCGGGCCGCGACCTCGACGGGGTCGTGCAAGCGATGGACTACCTGCCGGAGGCCAACCGCGCCCTGTACGAGGGGCGCGCCGCGCGGATCGACGCGAGGGGCAAGCGCGTCGTGATTATCGGCGGCGGCGACACCGGGGCCGACTGCCTCGGCACCGCGCTTCGGCAAGGCGCGGCGAGCGTGCATCAGTTCGACATCAACCCCGAGCCGCCGAAGTCCCGCGACGAGACGATGCCTTGGCCCACCTACCCAAGGGTCTTGCGCTCCTCGGCCGCGCACCAGGAGGGCGGCGAGCGCGTGTTCGCGGCCAACACGATCGAGTTCATCGGCCGCGACGGCGCGCTCGTCGGGCTCAAAGCGCATGAGGACGTCCGTCGCGAAGGCCGCTCCATTGTGTCCGTTGGCGGCGAGTTCACCCAAGAGGCCGACCTGGTGCTGCTCGCGCTGGGTTTCACCGGGCCGCAGCGCCCGGACCTGTTGGACAAGCTCGGCGTCGAGCTCACCGAGCGCGGCGACGTCAAGCGCGACGAGAACTACCAGACGAGCGTGGAGGGCGTCTTCGTCGCCGGCGACGGCGGCCGAGGCCAGTCGCTGATCGTGTGGGCCATCGCCGAGGGCCGCGCCGCCGCCGCTGCCGTGGACGAATGGCTGGAAGGCGAGACGGCGCTGCCGAGGCCCATTGCGCCGCACGCCCAGCCATTGGGCTGACTGCACCAGCACGAGTCCGACCCGGCAGTGCTGCCCGCCATACGGCGGAGCGCTGCCGGGTCGGACGACTTGCCTTGCTCGCCCCACCCGCGCCGGTGCGGCGAGCAACACGTCATTCGGTCGGCGGCATGAGGACCGTGTCGATGAGGTAGACCGTCGCGTTGGCGGTGTGGATGCCGCCGCAGATCACCGACGCGCCGTCGACCTTCAGATCGTCCCCGGAGCCGGTGACGGTCACCGCGCCGCCTTCCACGGTGGCGTGCTCGCCGTCGATGTCCTCGGGCTCAATCTGCCCAGGCACCACATGGTAGGTGAGGATCTTCGTCAAGGTCGGCGAATCAGTTTTGAGCGAGTCGATCGTGGCATGGTCGATCTTCGCGAAGGCCGAGTCGACAGGGGCGAACACCGTGAATTCGCCGCCGTCAAGGGTGTCGACCAAATGCACCTCGGGATTCAGCTTGCCCGACACCGCCGACGTCAGCGTCGTCAGCAACGGGACATGGGAAGCCGCCACCGCGACCGGGTCCGCGGCCAATCCGGCGACTGACCCGGGTCCGGCCGGCACCTTCGCGGCGTACGCCTTGCAGCCCGCGCCGACCAGCGCCGACGAATACCCTTGCGCACTGGCCGCCGAGATCCCGGGCAGCGCCGAACTGTCGTTTGTCAATCCCGCAAGCCCCATCGTCGCGACCGCGACGACGCCTGCTGCTGCGAATGAGTTTTTGAGAGTGCTGAGCATAGTGACGTATCTCCTTCGAGAGTCCCTTCGAGGCAGAGCAGAGTTTGCCCTGCCACTATGCATTCGGAGCCGCGGCGCCCCCGGATGGGGGGCGAGCGTGTTTTTCGCCGGATTTCCGGCTCGGCCCTCGCGCACATGCTCCCTGATGTGGTGCGGCGCCTGCGCCAGTGCGGAACGAACCCCGGCCGCGGTGACAGCTGTGGGGAAATTTCTGCGGGAAAGTATTCGAGACGAGGAGCATGCCCGGGCCGATCAGGGGGTCTCGTCCCAGCCGGGATTCGCGAGGACGTGTGCGACGCTCGCCCCGGCGGCGGGCCCCTCGTATGCTGTGACGACTTCCTCGATGCCGCCAGACATGCGGATGCTGCCGTGGTCCACCCACAGCGCGCGCTCGCAGAACTGGGCGAGGAACTCGTTGGAGTGGCTGGCGAACACCAGGATGCCCGAGCGGCGCACGAGAGCTTGCAGGCGCTCGCGCGCCTTCTTCATGAAGTCGGCGTCCACCGCGCCGATGCCCTCGTCAAGCAACAGGATCTCCGGGTCGATGCTGGTCACGACACCGAGCGCGAGCCGGATGCGCATCCCGGTGGAGTAGGTCCGCATCGGCATGTCCAAATAGTCGCCGAGCTCGGAGAACTCCGCGATCTCCTTGATTTTGCGCAGCATCGACTTGCGGGTCTGGCCGAGGAAAAGCCCCCGGATGAGGATGTTCTCGTACCCGGAGATCTCCGGGTCCATGCCGACGCCGAGGTCGAAGACCGGAGCCACGCGGCCACGGACCACCGCGGTGCCCCGGGTCGGCTCATAGATCCCGGCAAGCAGACGCAGCAGCGTGGACTTGCCGGCTCCGTTGTGCCCGACGAGGCCGATGCGGTCGCCCTCGTGCAGCGAAAGCGTGATGTCGCGCAGCGCTTCGACGATGGGGAATTTGCTGGAACCGGCAATTGTGCCGCCTGCCTTGCTGAGCACCGCTTTCTTGAGCGAGCGGGTTTTGGCGTCGAAGATGGGGATCTCCACCCAGGCTTGGGCGAGGTCGACGGACACAGTCATGGTTTCCTCCTACACCCAGTACGCGACGCGGGAGCGGTATTGCCGCATCACGACGAGCATGCATCCGAATCCCGCCGCGGTCAGGGCGATCACGATCCACCAGTGGTACGCCGCCTGCGGGGCTCCGATCATCGGCGCGCGCAAAATGTCCACATAGTGGTAGAGCGGGTTGATCTCCACGAGCCGCGCCCGCCGGGCCACCGCGCCGCCCTGCTTGGTCAGTCCTTGGGTGGTCCAGACGATCGGGGTGAGGTAGAAGAGCAGCTGGGTGATGTTGGAGACCATCGGCACCACGTCTCGGAACCGGGTGGCGACGACGCCCGCGACCATCGCCACCCAGACCGCGTTGAGCAGGAGCAGGGCGAGCGCGGGGAAGGCGAGGAGCATCGACCACGACCAGTGCCTCGGCGGGAACACGGCGATCAGAATGACGTAAATGACCAAGTTGTGCGCCATGAGCAGGGCTTGGCGCCAAATGAGCCGGTAGATGTGGATGCTGATCGGCGCGGGGAGCTGTTTGATGAGGCCTTCGTTCACGATGAAGACCTCAGAGCCCTCCTCGACCGAGTTCTGAATCAGGTTCCAGATGATGAGGCCCACGGTGACATGGGGGAGGAAGTCGCGCAGATCTTGGCCCAGCAGCATGGAGTACAGCAGGGCCAGGCAGATGGCGATGGTGCCGGTGGAGATCGTGATCCAGAAGGGGCCGAGCACCGAGCGGCGATAACGCTGCTTGATGTCCTGCCAGCCGAGCTGCAACCACAGTTCGCGGCCTTCCACGCCGCGTCGCAAATCGTCCCAGGCGCGTGAGAAAGACCGGGAGGAGGCCCGTGCCGGGGCGAACCCGTGCTCTGCGGCTGTGCCGCTCATCCGAGGAGGCGCCGAGCGGCCCCGTCGGCTCGGCTCTTCGTCGGATGCGGCCAGGGCGTCGCCGCGGCTTTCTGCGACGTGTTGTTCGGCATGGTCTCGCTCTCTTGTCATTCCAAGCGTCAAAGATACTGCCCGGAGCCCGGCCCGGCGCTGTGCCCCGGCGGCAGCGCCTCGTGCCGGGACTGGTCGACCTGCGCCCGAGCGGCGAGCTGCTGCGCGATGAGCGTGGTCTGTATGCCGTGGAAGAGGCCTTCGAGCCAGCCGACGAGCTGGGCCTGCGCGATCCGCAGCTCGTCCTCGGAAGGGGTCTCGCCTTCCGTGAACGGGAGGGTGAGGCGTTGGAGCTCCTCGCGCATCGAGGGCGCGAGTCCTTCTTGCAGCTCCTCGATGGACCGGGTGTGGATCTCACGGAGCCGGGCGCGCGACGCCTCGTCGAGCGGAGCGCCTTTCACCTCTTCAAGGAGCTGTTTCACCATCGAACCGATCCGCATCACCTTGGCGGGCTGCTCGACCAGTCGGTCGAGGCCGTCCTCCGCGTGCGGCTGGTCGAGAATGACGATGTTGTGCGACTGGTGGTTCTCCTCGGTCATAGTCTCTCTAGTGTCTCATGCCAGTAGGACAGTCTTGCCGAAGATCTCCCCTGCTGCTAAAGCTCTGTGCGCCGCCTCGGCCTCGGCGAGCGGAAAAGTCCTGTCAAGGACCGGTTTGACCGTGCCCTCGGCGATGAGCGGCCAGACGTGCTCGCGCACTTGCGCGATGATCGCGGCCTTGCCGAGCGTCCCGCCCGTCGCCCGGTTGCGCAGCGTCGAGCCGATGACGCTCGCGCGCTTGAGCTGGAGCGCGCCCAGGTCGATCTGTTCCGCGTGACGGCCGCCGATGCTGGCGATGAGCAGGATTTTTCCGTCCAGGCCCAACACTTTCAGATCCCGAGCCAAGTAGGGGCCGCCGATGTGGTCGAGCACCAGGTCCGCCCCGTCGGGCCAGCGCCGCCGGAGCACGTCAGCGAAGTCTTCTGTTCTGTAGTCGATGACGATCTGCGCCCCGAGCTCCCGGCACCGGTCCGCCTTTCCCTGGCTCGCTGTCACTGCCGCCTCGGCTCCGACTGCTCGCACGAGTTGGACAGCGTGGGTCCCGACGCCGCTCCCGCCCCCGTGGATCAGCACGCGCCTGCCGGGCGCGAGGCCGCCGATCATGCCGAGATTGAGCCAGACGGTGGCCGCGACTTCGGGCAGCCCAGCCGCTTCGGCCAGTGTCGCCCCGGGCGGCACCGGCAGGACGCACGCCTCGTGCGCGACGGCGTACTGCGCGTAGCCGCCGCCTGCCAACAGGGCGCACACTTCGTCGCCCACAGCCCAATCGGTGACTTCCCCGCCGATTTCCGCGATCCGTCCTGCGACTTCAAGCCCGAGGATCTGGCTCGCTCCGGGCGGGGGAGGGTACGCGCCAGCGCGCTGCGCGAGGTCGGCCCGGTTCACGCCAGCGGCGGCGACTTCGATGAGCACGTCGCGCGGACCGGGCTCCGGACGAGGAGCCTCGGCCAGGAACATGGCTTCGCCGTCTGCGGAAGGCACAACAATCGCGCGCATGGGACGGGATTCCAGCGATCGCCGTTTCGGCTTCAGGACAGCAGTTTGCGCAGCAACTTCCCGAGAAGTTCCTTCGGGTACTTCTCGGGGTCCGGCAATGCCTGGACGGTCAGGCCCTCGTTGACCGCGAGCAGGACGGTCGCGAGTTCTTCCTCGGTGAGCTCCACGGAAGGTTTCTTCCCGGCAGCCTCTTTGGCGAGGTTCTCGCGGACCGGGCCGAACGCCTCCTTGATCCGCGTCGCGAACTGCTGGCGGGCTTGCAGATAGGGCTGGCGCAGCTCTTCCTCGCGGACGACGCGGGCCCAGTACTCAAGCCACACCAGCCTCCAGTGGCGCTCTTTGAAAATATTGGAGGTGAAGAACCGGCTGATCTCATCAAGGTCGGCGGAGCCGCTGGCGGCGAAATTGGTTTCGGCCACACGGCGTTCGAGCTGGTCTTCGATCATGGCGAAGTACAGCTCGTCTTTGCTGGAGAAGTTGCTGTACACAGCGCCTTTGGTGAGGCCCGCCGCCGCCGCGACGATGTCGAGGGACGCGGCTGTGTAGCCCAGTTCGCCGAACACGATCAGCGCGGCGTCGAGCAGGCGTTTGCGGACTTCCGCGCGCGTCGGGCGCCGCTGGCGCTTCGGAATCGGAATCCGGCTGGCAGGGTTCTTCTTCGCCGCAGGAGTCTTTTTCGCCGCGGAGGTTTTCTTCACGGCGGTTTTTCGCGGTGTCTTCGCGTTCGACGAGGCCCGGGTCCGTGATTGCACAGAACCGCTCGGAGTTGAAGACGAATCAGCAGTCGGGGTCATCATTCGTACGGTAGCACGCTTTGCCCAGCGTCGCACTGAGGTCTTCGCCGGTGCGCCACGCCAAAAGGCGTCCTGCGCCCGGCGCGGAAAACCGTTCGTGCGGGGAGAAGATTTTTCAGCCGTCCGCCGACCCCGTGCGCCCGTTCTGAGGATGGTGAGGAACACCACGCTCAACCCCAAGCCGAGAACACGTCCCAGGCGGAGAACGCAGAGGGCGCGAAGGACGGTTTCGGTTTTGGGGAGGCGAGCCGCGGGCGTGATCGCGCCCCGCTGGAATTGGCGGCTCCGGCAGGGCCACCAGGTACACTAGTGCGGCTCCGGGGTGTCGGAGCTGTCTGAGGAAGTGTGGCAGAGCGGCCGAATGCGCCCGCCTTGAAAGCGGGTGAGGTTAATACCCTCCGGGGGTTCAAATCCCTCCACTTCCGCCTCGGGCTTGCGCGGCGTTAGCGCATATTGCGCAAACCCTGCACGACTTTCGAGAACATGATGGGGATTTGCTGGCGCATTTGGGCGTTCTGGCTCTCGTCGCAGCTGGACAGGTCGCACACGCCTTCGGACAGCACCAAGAGGCCCCGGATGCGGGCGGCGAAGAAATACTCGTGCCCCCGAGGGCCCTGCGGGCCGAGCTCGGTGAACTCCACCCCGAAGAACGGGTCGGAGAAACCGGCGGGGCCGGGCAGCGGGGCGACGCGGAAATGGACAGGAGCCTCGCCGGGCTGGATCTGATAGATGTAGTCGAATTCTCGGCATTGGCCGAGCCACGCCCTCGCCTGTTCGAGGGCGTTGACGTTGTTGTTCTCCTTCGCGATTTGCGCGCCGGCGATCACCTGGCCTTTGGCGTCCTTGGCCACGGCGGTGACGATTCTCGTGATGTCGGGCAAATCGTCGCGGTTCCTGCGGATTTCGAGATGGCTCCAGCAGCCGGGCGGATTGGTCGCCTCTGGGGGAAGCGGTTTGACGCGCTCGTCGGCGTTGGCCTCGCCAGGTGCGTCGATAGAGGGCTGCACCGGGGTTCCCGCTGGGAAGTCCGACGGCGCGGGCAGGAGCGGCAGCAGCTCCTGGGGGTCCCTGTTCAGAAGGCTCGAGGAGCCTGTTCCTGTCGAGGTGTGACCGGGGCCGTCCTCATGCCCCGCCAGGGAGCTGAGAGCGGACTGCCCGTCTGCTGCGTCTCTGCGGCCGCTCTTGCCGAGGAGCAGCGCCACGGCGGCCACAACGAGCACCGCGGCGAGGCCGCCTCCGGTGAGCGACCACAGCAGGGCTTTGTTTTTCCGCTTCGGAGCCGGCATGGGGGGATGCTGCGCGTAATGCGCCGGGTATTGCGCGGACGGCGGGGGAGGGGGCGGCTGGCCGTGGCCATACGGGGGCGGCGGCTGCTGGCCGCCGTAGGGCGGCTGGGCGGAGGAGGCCGGCCGCTGCTGGAAGTGCTGTCCCGCGTGCCCTGGGCCGCCGGGATGCCGAGGGGTGATCGGGCTGTTCATGCGTTGCTCCGTCCTCAGGGGTGTTTGCCATGCTCAACGAGCGGGCAATCGGTTCTGCTGAGCCTAGTGCTTCGCTGTGCGGCGCCGCGCTCCGGTGTTGCGACAGGAGAAAGCGAGTTCGTGGCGCCCAGCCTGTTGGGCTATGCTCACAGGATTCCTCCAGAAAGAGACGGTAGCGTTGTCAATCGCAGGATAGCGGCTGCGGCCGCTCAGGACGCCTGAGCAGTAGGCTCAGCATATAGATATGGAGTTCGCTATGCGTGGAACCAAGGCCTCTCGCGGGCTTGTGGTGGCTGCTGCGTTGATGTTCGGCGCGTTGGGCTCGTCCCTCGCGGTGGCAGACCCCGAGCCAGCCCCCGCTCCGGCCGTGCCGACAGCGGAGACCCCGACCATGACCACCGAGACCCCGACCCCGGTCTCGCCCGAGTCCACCGCCCCCGTCCCCGCCGGCACGACTGGCGGCTCGGCCTGCGCGGTGATCCGGTCCAACAAGACCCAGATCGACGATGCGACCTGGCCGCTCAAGGTCGCCACGAAGGTCGAGGGCTGGGACTGGAGCGGCGACGCTGTGGAAGCTCGTGCCCGCATCGACAGCCAGCTCCCCCAATACTTGGCCAACCTCCAGGAAGGGGCCAAGCAGAACGACGAAACCGGCAGCGCGCTGCATGACGCGGTGGAGGCAGGCCACGAACTGATCACCACCATCGACCA
Source organism: Segniliparus rotundus DSM 44985 (assembly GCF_000092825.1). Taxonomy (NCBI): domain Bacteria; kingdom Bacillati; phylum Actinomycetota; class Actinomycetes; order Mycobacteriales; family Segniliparaceae; genus Segniliparus; species Segniliparus rotundus. The sequence goes on from NC_014168.1 coordinate 379,007, forward strand.
CAACGGCGACGCGGGCGACACCGCTGGCGCGATCAGCGCCTTCGACAAGGCGTTGAACGACGCGCTTCGCTCCTGCATCCAGCAGTAGTGCCTGAACGGGACTGAGACGCTCGAACGACTGAGGTTCTCGACATGGAAAAGCGGCCAGGTTTTCCTGGCCGCTTTTCCATGTCCCGCTTTTCTATGCCGCCGCGCGGCTCGTCACCAGAGCGGGTAGCCGCCTTCCGGGCCGAGCATCCGCTCAAGCCTGTGGCGGTGGACTTTGGCGAGCTCGTTGCGGACGACTTTGCCCTCGGTCTCTTCGTCGTTGTGCAACCGCTGTTCGGCCACAGCGATGACTTCTCCAGCGCTGAGCTCCCCCGCGTAGATGAGGAACGGGCGGTTGAAGTGCGCTTCGTACTGGCCGACGACAGCGTGCAGGCGGCTCATCACCGCGTGGTCCTGGTCCCAGATCGCGCACTGCTCGCCTTCGCTCGCTTTGCTCTTCGGCCTCGACCCGACGCCGGGGTGCGAGGCGACGATCTGGCCGAGGGTTTCCTCGTCCACCCGGAAAAGCTCGTGGTCGGCGAGGCTGAACAGGTCTGACCGGCTCGCGTACGGCCTGGCTTTGGCCAGCCGCTCCGCGAGGACCACGCAATGGCAACATTCGAAGAGGGCGCTCACGGCGCTTTTCGGCTCAAGGGCGTTCAGGCCTTCGAGTCCGATGCCTTGATGCATGAACACATTCTTATGTTCCCGCTTGCGACGGGGACATGTCCAATACCGGAGGGAAAATTATCGTGTCCGTAACACGGGGCCGCCCGTCGGGCTTGGGGGTATCGTGTGGGCATGAGGCTCTTGAGGACTGGTCTGTTCTGCGTCCTTCTGCTTGTGTTCCCCGTGCTCACCGGCTGCGCCGCGCCTGCTTTGCTCATGGCGGCGCGCATCGCGGACACAGCGGGCGGCGGCGCCGCGAGCGGGGGGTGGCAGGGGTATCTGCCCAAAGCGGAGGACTTCCCCGGCGGCTGGGACGTCTCTTCGGAGGAGGTGCTGCGGGGCGGGGCGAGCGCGATGTCGTCCCCGATCGACAGTTTGCGGCTGGTCTTCGGCTCCCCGCCGAAGGAATGCTCGCTGCCGGAGAGCTTGTACAAGGCTCAAAAGCATCCGTCGGTGACCGGGGTGAAGGCGCCGGACACCGGCGGCGGCAACGATTTCATCGCCAAGTCGCTGTCCGGGGACATGCATGCCGTCACGGTGGAAATCGGGCCTGCGGCGGGCAAGGAATCGCTGGTGGAGACGGTGCGCGGGCTCGCCGCGCGCTGCGGGAGCTTCCAATTCAGCAAGAACTCCAGCTACGACGACGACTTCCGGGTGGACGGCTCGATGAAACCCGCCGACCCGAAACTCGGCTTCGGCGACGCTGCCGGACTCGTGTTCGCCTTCGCCCCGAACATCAACATGGCGTTCGGCGGGCCCGGAACCGGGTCCGCGTTGGACTTCGGGTTCACCGAGACCGTCTACGCCGCCAAGATCAAAGGCGCGAGCGTGGTCGCGGTCAGCTTCTCGTTCAAAGACCCTGCCGCGGACTCCGCGCTCGTGTTGAAGCTCTTCCGGGACACCGCGAAACGCGTCAACGCGACATGACCGTCAGTGCCCGGAGGCCTTCGCCCGCTCGACGCTGCGCTGGATCTCCGCCTCGGCGGCCGCCCGGTCGGCCCAGTCGGCGGCCTGGACGGACTTGCCTGGCTCAAGGTCCTTGTAGTGCGAGAAGAAGTGCTTGATCGCGTCGAGGTCGAAGGCGGAGACGTCGGCGAGGTCCTGCACCGAGTCCCAACGCGGGTCGCCCGCGGGGACGGCGAGCACCTTCGCGTCGCCGCCCGCCTCGTCGGTCATGTTGAACAGGGCCACGGCGCGCGCGCGGACGACGACTCCGGGGAACACTGACTCCGGGAGCAGCACGAGGGCGTCGAGCGGGTCCCCGTCCTCGCCCAAGGTGTTCTCGATGTAGCCGTAGTCGCTCGGGTAGCCGAAGGAGGTGTACAAATACCGGTCCAGCGTCACCCGCCCGGTCGCGTGATCGACCTCGTACTTGTTGCGGCTGCCCTTGGGGATTTCTACGACCACGTCGAATTCGGCGCTCATCCTGTCCTCTTCTGCTTGTCGTGATGGAGTTCTTGGCGAGAGGAACAATACCGGTCCCGCCGAGCGCGGTGTGCGCTGCGTGGGCGATATCGCGTTACTGTGTGGATATGGCACCGCAACAGCGCTCTGCGCCCGCGCGCCCGAAACACCTCGCGCGTGGCGTGGTCGTGATCCTGGTTGCGCTGGTGGTCGTCGGGGTCGGGCTGTGGGGCTTTCAGGCCTACCAGTCGGCCAACGCCGCCGCCCCCGCCCCGGCTGAGCCGTCCCCCCGGTCTGCGTTGCGGCCAGAGATCCGCCCGGTCTCCCCGGACGCGCCGAGCCCGGCCGCAGCCGCCGTCGCGGCGGTGTTGGACCCGCTCGGCGACAACCCGCTGTTGGCGCGGTTCTCCGGCGTCGTGCTCGACGGGGTGAGCGGCGCCGCGCTGTGGCAGCGGGACCCCGACGCGGCGATGACCCCTGCTTCGACGATGAAGCTGCTCACAGCGGCTTCGGCGGTGCTGAGCCTGCCCCTGGGCGCTCGTCTGGCGACGCGTGTGGTGGCCGGCTCGGACCCGGGGCAAGTCGTCATCGTCGGCGCGGGAGACCCGACGCTTTCCGCGGCGCCCGACGGGGAGCAGTCGTTCTACCCCGGCGCGGCGCGGCTGGACGACCTCGTCGCCCAGGTCAAGCAACACCACCCAGGGCCGGTGGACGAAGTGCTCGTGGACGATTCGGCCTACGAGGGCCCGAATTTCGCCCAAGGCTGGCTCCCCGGCGACGTCGCAGACGGGTTCATCACGCCGATGGACCCGCTGATGCTGGACGGCGGCAGGCTGGACCGGAGCCGGGACGAGTCGCCGAGGACGACGACCCCCGCGCTCGACACGGGCAAGGAGCTCGCCCGGCGCCTCGGAGCCGACCCGGAGCGGACCCGGCTCGCGCCTGCCCCTGCGGGCGCGGTCGCATTGGCGCAGGTCCAATCTGCGCCGCTGCGCGAGCGCATCCTGCAATTCATGCTCGCCTCGGACAACGTCCTCGCGGAAGCCGTGGGGAGGGAAGTGGCGCGGGGCGCGGGCAAACCGGCTTCCTTCAGCGGCGCGGTCGCGGCCGAGAACGAGGTGCTCGGCAAGGCCGGTGTGGACCTTGCCGCCACGCGGCGCTTGGACTCCAACGGCCTTTCGCTCGACGACCGTCTTTCCGCCAGGACGCTGGCGCGGGTGCTGGCCCTGGCGACCGGGCGCTCCAGCGGACTGCGGCCTTTGTTGGACATGCTGCCGGTCGCCGGTGCGACCGGCACGCTCGCCGAGCGCTTCCGCGACCCGCTCAGCGGGCAGAACACGGCGGGAGCCGGTTTCGTTCGGGCGAAGACAGGCTCGCTCGACGACGTGTCGACCCTCGCGGGCGAGACAGCGGACCAGGACGGCAGGATGCTGGTGTTCGCTTTCCTGTCCAACGACGGGGCCACCTGGGACACGCGGGCCGCGCTGGACGCGCTCGCGTCGGCGCTGCGAGGATGCGGCTGCCGGTGAGCAGTCCGGCGCAACCTGGCGGGGTCGTCTTGTGGGAGCTGCGCAAGGCGCTGCGCGCCTGGCTTGCGCAGCACGCCCCGGCGCAGGCCCGCGTGTGCGTCGCGCTTTCCGGCGGCGCGGACTCCCTCGCGCTCACCGCCGCGCTCGCGCGGGAGCACACGGCAGTCGAAGCGCTCGTCGTCGACCACGGGCTCCAGCCCGAATCTGCCCAGACGGCTGCTCGCGCGGCGCAGCTCGCGTTGGACCTCGGCTGCTCGGGGTCGCGCGTGCTGCCCGTGACCGTCAACGGCGCAGGCGGATTGGAGGCCGCTGCCCGCACGGCCCGGCAGGCGGCGTTGCGGCAGGCTGGGGCCGGTTCGCCTGTGCTGCTCGGGCACACCCTGGACGATCAGGCGGAGACGGTGCTCCTCGGCCTCGCCCGAGGCTCAGGCCCTCGGTCGATCCAGGGCATGCGCGCCTGGGACGACCCATGGGGGCGCCCGCTGCTCGGCGTGCGGCGCGCGATGACCAGGGCGGTGTGCGCGGAACTCGGGGTCCAACCGCATGAGGACCCGATGAACACGGACCCGAGGTTCGTCCGGGCCCGGCTGCGCGCAGAAGTGCTGCCCCTGTTGGAGGATGTGCTCCAGGGCGGGGTGGCTGAGGCTTTGGCGCGCACGGCGGACGCGGTGCGCGCGGACAACGGCCACCTCGACGAGGAAGCGGCGGCGGTCTACGCCAAGATCGGCGGCGCGAAGATCGCCGTCACCGATGTGGCGGGCCTTCCGGGGCCGATCCGGCGGCGGGTGTTGCGGCTGTGGCTCATGGGCAACGGGGCCGGGGCGCTGACCGAGACGCAGATCCGCTCCGTGGACGCCTTGGCGTCCGCCTGGCGCGGCCAGGGACCGGTGGCGGTGCCGGCCGCTGGTCCGCAAGGCGGGGGGCGGCGGTTGATGGCGCGGCGGTCGTATGGCAGGCTCGAACTTGAAATCCGATAGAACAGCCGCAGGAGGGCATATATGAACGAGTCGGCTGTCGCCGCCGCCCCGCAGGCCAATTGGTACGACGCCGACGTGCTCTCTGTCGTGCTGACCGAGGAGCAGATCGCGGCCCGCACCACGCAGCTCGCGCACCAGATCGCGCAGAACCACCCGTATCGGCCCGGCCAGCCGCGTTCGGAAGACCTGCTGCTCGTGACGGTCCTGAAAGGGGCGGTGATGTTCACCGCCGACCTCGCCAGGTCCCTGCCCATCCCCTCGCAGCTGGAATTCATGGTGGTGAGCTCCTACGGGGCGGCCACGAAGTCCTCTGGCGTGGTGCGGATCGTCAAAGACCTCGACCGCGACATCCGCGGCCGCGACGTGCTCGTCGTGGAGGACGTCGTGGATTCTGGCCTCACTCTGTCCTGGCTGTTGCGCCACCTGGCCGCGCGCGAGCCCAAGTCGCTCGAAGTGTGCGCCTTGCTGCGCAAGCCGGAAGCGCAGGAAGCGCCGGTCGCTTTGGACTACGTCGGCTTCGACATCCCCAATGTTTTCGTCGTCGGATACGGCCTCGACTTCGACGAGCGCTACCGGGACTTGCCTTACTTGGGCGAACTCGACCCGGCTGCCGTCGAGCGCCCGTAAGGCGCGGCCGCGCCGATCAGGCCGAAACCCCCGCAGCGGTCTCATCTGTCCTGCCCGCCGAGCACTCGGGCCGGGAGCTCTTTGCGCATGTCATGATGCTGAAAAACCAGTCAGCTCTTGGGGCGGCGCAGGCCCAAACGCCGCGCGGAGCGGGGTTGCGGGGCGACACGCGCGCGGGGATGCGGTGATTCGGCGCGGCGCATGGCCCGGCGCATGGCCCGCCGTTGCGGCGGGCGCAGCTCCCACGCGTCCGGCCGGGCGGTCACCCATCGCCAACTGCGCCACGCGAACGGGATGTGCGCGATGTACACGAGGATCAGCACGATGAGGAACACGTACGGCGCGGCGATGAGGGTGGCCACGGCGGCGGCGCTGGACACGAGGAGCACAGCGGCCAGGCGCGGCGGCACGGAGACGGATTTCAACGCGAGGGTCGGCACCCGGCTAATCATGAGCAAGCCGATGAACATGACCCACGCGGAGACGAGGAACGGATTGGTCCACCAACCGCTGTGCCATTGCAGCGCCGCGGCGATCGGCGCGCAGGCGGTGAGCGCCCCGGCGGGCGTGGGCACCCCGACGAAGTACTCCTTGGCGTACGGGGGCGCGTCGTCGTTGTCGGTCAAGGTGTTGAACCGAGCCAGGCGCAGCACAGCGCACACCACGAACAGCAGCACCGCGATCCAGCCGACAGCGGAGTTCCAGCGCGCCGCGGCGCCGTCTTTGAGCAAGGCGATGTAGATGACGAGCGCGGGGGAGACCCCGAAGTTCAGGGCGTCGGCGAGCGAGTCCAGCTCCGCGCCCATCTTGCTGGTGGCGTCGAGCAGCCGCGCGACCCGACCGTCCAATCCGTCGAGCACGGCGGCGGCGGCGATCAGCGTCAGCGCCACTTCTGTCCGATGGTCCATCGCGAATTTCGCGGCGGACAGGCCGAGACAGATCGCCGAGACCGTCATGACGCTGGGCAGCAGGCGAACACCGGGGCGCAAGGGGCGCGGGGCTGCCGAGATCATGCCAACGCTGCCAACGCCGTCTCGCCGGCGACCGCGCGTTGCCCGACCTTCACCAAGGGCTTCGTCCCCGCTGGCAGGTACACGTCCACGCGGGAGCCGAACCGGATGAGGCCGTACACCTCGCCCCGGCGCAGGCTGCTTCCCGCTGTCGCGTCGCAGACGATGCGCCGTGCCAGAAGTCCGGCGATTTGCACCACGACCACAGGCTTGCGGGTCAGAGCCTCCTCGATCACGAGGCTCTGGCGTTCGTTGCGCTCGGAAGCTTCGGGCCGCTCGGCGGAGACGAACGCGCCCGCGCGGTGCGTGGCGGCGAGCACCTGCCCCGCCACTGGCGCGTGCTGCACATGCACGTCGAAAACAGAGAGGAAAATGCTCACCCGTGTCCGAGGCTCGTCGCCGAAACCGAGTTCGCCGGGCGGCGCGGCCGTGTCCACGAGGCTGACGCGCCCGTCCGCCGGCGCGACGACGAGCGACGGGTCGTCCGGCGCGGCGCGGCGCGGGTTGCGGAAGAACACCGCGCACGCGGCGGCCGCGGCGAGGCCCCCGCGCCGCAGCGCCGCCCCCGCCCGTCCTGGGGCGGCGGCGGAAAGCGCGGCGGCCCCCAGACCGGCGAAGATGAACGGGTAGCCAGCGGGGTGCGGCGGCGGCAGTGTTGCCTTTATCAGGTCGAGAAAGCGTTCTAACTCGGCGGACGGCCCGGTTGCGCCTTGTCGGCGAGGGGGGAGTGCCATGATGGAACAGTCTAGTCCCGCAGCGCGCGATTAGCCCAAATCCCAAACGTCGACCTCGGCGCCCTCGGGCAGCGAGGTGGTCCCGGCGGGGATGTCCACGAGGCAGTCGGACAGCGCCATCGACCGCAAGAAATGCGAACCTGGTGGCCCGAACGGCGAGACGCTGCTGCGGTCCTGCGCCAGCACCCCGCGAAGGAATTGCCGTTTGCCCGCGGGGGAGCGCGGCACTGGTTCGGCGAGCGGGAGCCGCAGCACCTGGCGCCTCGGGCGGGGATGGCCCATGGCCGCGGCGAGCGGTTCGCGCAGGAACACCTCGAAGGAGACCTGGGCCGAGACCGGGTTCCCTGGCAGGGCGACCAGCGCTGTGGCGGCGCCCGCCGTCGGCGGGGCGCTTTCCGCGTGCGCTCGGCGAGCCGGGGAGTACACGCCGCAGCCTTGTGGTTTGCCCGGTTGCATGGCGACAGAGACGAACTCGACCTGGCCGAACTCGGTTTGGCCTTCGGCGAAGGCCTGTTTGACCACTTCGTATTCCCCCGCGGACACGCCGCCCGAGGTGAGGATCAGGTCCACTTCGCCGAGTTCGGCGAGCGCTTGGCCGATCCGGGCGTGGAAGGCCGCCACACTGTCTGGGACGAAGCGCAGTCGGTGCGCGACAGCGCCGGTCTCCTCGACGGCGGCGGCGAGCATGGGGCTGTTGGACTCGTAGATCCTTCCCCGCTCAAGCGGTTGCCCCGGGGCGGTGAGCTCAGATCCGGTGGAGAGGACGAGCACCTGCAGGGGCGCGAAGACGGCGACTTCGGCGAAGCCGAGCGCGGCGATGAGGCCGATCTGCGGCGCTCGCAGCCGTGCCCCGGCCGCGAGCGCGCGCTCGCCCCGGCGGAGGTCTTCCCCCGCGCGGCGGATGTGGGCGCCGGGCTTGGCTGGCGCGTGGGCGCGCACGAACTCGGCTCCTCGGTCGGTGGATTCGAAGGGCAGGATCGCGTCCGCGCCCGGCGGCAGGCACGCGCCCGTCATGATTCTGTGGACACTCTGAGGAGCGAGCGCGAACGTCGCGGGGCTGCCCGCGGGGATATCGGCGGCGACGGGGAGGACGACGGGGTGTTGCTCGCTGGCGCCGGCGAGGTCTTCGGCGCGGGCCGCATATCCGTCCATTGCGGAGTTATCAAAGCTCGGAAGGGGTATTTGGGCGGTTATGTCCTCCGCGAGGACGCGTCCGAGGGCTTGGCCGAGCGGCAGTCGCACGGGCTTTGGCGCACGGATCAGCTCGGCGACGCGGCGCTGGTGCTCTTCGACGGATCGCATGCCGCAAGCCTTCCACATAAGAATTGGTGAGGACTTTCTGAGGGTATGGTAAAGGTCACTTCGTTCCTGGTCCCGGGGCAGTACAGTTGCTCTTGTCGAGAGATAAAGACATATCGGATCGGCGACAGGAAGGAGTCAGGAAGATGAGCCGTCAACTGAAGATCCAACATCTGGACCTGAGCGGTTGCAGTGCGGAGGAGCTCGAGGAATTCGAGCTGACGCAGCTTCTTGCGACCGGTCTGTGCGACGAGTACCAGGACAGCTCGGACGACATCCTGTCTGCGATCGACCACCAGCACCTCCCTCACGCCTCGTAGGCGTTCCCCGAGACCAGAAATGGATCGGCCCCCAGCACGGCGCTGTGCCGGGGGCCGATCCATTTCTGCCGTGTGGCGCTCCTGGCCCCGGTCGGCGGTTCGGCCCCGTCCGGCGTTTTGGCCGAGGATCAGCGCGTGCCCGCAGATTTTCCTATGCTTGGCGGATCGCGATGACCGCGCCTGGTCGCAACCAGGCGATGATCTCGCTCAAGGCGGGTTTCTCCATCGAGACGCAGCCTTCCGTGGGCGCGTCTGCGGCGACGTGCAGGAAATACGCGTTGCCCGCGCCGGGGATTCGTCCGGGGTTCACGCCCATGACCACGGCGAGGGAGTAGGAGTCGTCGTCCAGCTGCTCGCTGGCGCTCTCGTTGAACGGGCAGGTGCCGGGTTTGCACGTGGCGAAGCTGTTGTAGAGCGGGCTTTTCACATCGCCCACCCACCAGTCGTTCGGGCCGGTCTGCCGGTAGGGCAGCCCGGTCGGCGGGGCGGGGTCGGTGCCGAACGCGGCGGGCAGCGAGAACACCCCGACCGGGGTGGCGGGGATGTCGTCCTCGGCTTTGCGGATCAACCCGGCCGCTCCGATCCAGCCAGGCACGTCCCCGGTGGTGTTCGCCCATGTCCCGCCGGTTTTCTCCCAGGCTCCCACCACTGCTTGCGCTGAGTCGCCGTCTGCGGTGACCGCGACCACTTGCGTCGCCGCGCCGACCCAGCTCGCGAACCAGGGGGCAGAAGCCGGAGCCGACGGAGCCGCTGCGGCTTGGGGCGCGAGCGCGCCGCAGAACGCGAGCGCCAACGCGGCGAGAAGAGGCCGTATCACTCGTTCATTATGCGCGGCGGCCCGCTTGTTCTCGGCCGGTTCGCCCATTCACGCGCGCCGGATCGCGATGACGGCTCCTGGTTTGAGCCAGGTGATGAGACTGCGCAGCGCCTCCTTGTCGATCGACACGCAGCCCGCTGTCGGGCCGCCGTCTTGGACGTGGAGGAAGAACGCGCCGCCCGCGCCGGGGGTTCGCTGCGGGTTCACGCCCATGACGACGGCGAGCGCGTACTGCGGGATCGCGAGCTGCTCGCTTTCCTTCTCGCTGAACGGGCAGGAGCCGGGGGCGCATTGCGAGAAGCTGTTGTAGAGCGGGCTTTTCACATCCCCCACCCACCAGTCGTTGGGGCCGGTGCGGTGGTACGGCAGGGCGGTCGCGGGGGCGGGGTCGGTGCCGAACGCCCACGGCAGGGTGAAGACTCCGGCGGGGGTGGCGGGGTAGCCGTCCCTCGCGTGGTCGGTGACGCCCGCGGAGCCGACATGGCCGGGGAGCGGGCCGGTCATGCTCCACCATTGCCCGTTGTATTTGCCCCACACTTCCACGTTGGCGTGGCCGGTCTGGTCCCCGAGCACCGCGACGACTTGTTGTGCGCCGCCCACCTGGCCTGCGAACCACGGCGGGGCCGCCGCCATGGTGGGCGCGGCAGTTGCCGAGGCGGCGAGCGCGAGGGGAGCGATGGCGCTTGCGATGCTGACGAGCGCGCGGCGGACCGCAGGCGCCACAGCGAGCGCACGCTTCCCAAAAGTCGCAGAAGTCCCAAAAGTCACATGGGTATCGTCAAACTTCCCGCTCGGCGCGTCAAGCCGTCGCGGCGCGTTTGTCATATGGGCGAGACCAAGTCGCGATGTCCCACCACGCGGCGCATGGTCGGGAAGGCGGTTCTTGGTCAGGATCCTTGGACGGCCATGACCGCCCCCGGCCGCAGCCAGGTGATGAGGCTGCGCAGGTCCGCCTCGCTGATGGCGACGCAGCCCGCTGTCGGCCCGTCCCCGTCCAAATGCAGGAAATAGGCGCTGCCCGCGCCGGGGACGTGTTGCGGGTTCACGCCGATGACCACGGCGAGCGCGTAGGCGGGCACGTCCAGGCGTTCGCTCTTGGACTCGTTGAACGGGCAGGAGCCGGGCGCGCAGGTCTGGAATTGGTTGTAGAGCGGGCTGTTCACGTCGGCGACCCACCAGTCGTTGGGGCCGGTGCGGTGGTACGGCAGGGCGGTCGCGGGGGCGGGTTCGGTCCCGAACGCCCACGGCAGCGAGAACACGCCGGTCGGCGTGGCCGGAACGTCCTCGCTCGCCACATCGGCGACGCCCGCGGAGCCGATGTGGCCGCTGAGCGGGCCGGTCATGCTCCACCATTGCCCGTTGTATTTGCCCCACACCTCCACGTTGGCGTGGCCGGTCTGGTCCCCGGCCACGGCGACGACTTGTTGCGCGCCGCCCACCTGGTTCGCGAACCACGGCGGGGATCCCGCCAGGCTCGGCGCGCTGTCGGCGGCCGCGGCGAGCGGAACGGCCGCCACCGTGCCCGCGAGGGCGAGCAGGGCCCGCGTGAGCAGGCGCGGACGCGGCGCAGAGGCGCCCCGCGCCTGCGAGGAATGGGCGGTCACGTCTTTATAGTCGAGCGTCCCAGGCGGGAGCGTCAACCCCTCGCGCCGGGTTCGTCATTGCGGCGTGACCGGTTCGGGATCTGCGCCCTCTGGCCCGCGGAGCTCTTCGCGCGCAGGTCGCGACGGCGGTTTGCCGGCCCCGAGGGGAACGGGTCGGGTCGTGTGTTCCAGCCGGTGACCAGGTGTCGCCGCAGGTCGAGGATGAGGAGGACGAACAGCGCGAGCCAAGCGAGGAGCGCGACCCCGAGGGCGAGGCGCGCGACCGACTCGCTGGCGCTCGCGCTGTCCGGGCTCCAGCCCGTCAGGCGGGTCCATCGGGAATGCGAACCGGGCCATTCGCCGCGCCGCGATTCGCCGCCGTTTTCGACCGCGGTCAGGCCGAAGACGAAAAGCCCGAGCAAACTCACAGCCTGCGCCCAGGACATGCCCGCGGTCAACTCCCGCTCTCGGCGGTACCGGGTGATGCACAGGACAGTGCTCGGCAGGACGGCTGTCAGGAAAAACGATATGAAAAATTCTGCCGACCAGCCGCTTGTGATGGCCCAGACGGCGACCGCGGCGGTGAGCGGCAGCGAAAGCAACCCCGAAGCCCGCCGAAACAAACGCATGGGAAGAGCGTACTTCGCGGCCAGGCGCTGGCCGCCGGACTGTTCCTTGCACTCGCGCTGCCCGAGTGCTAACGTGGCAATTGGCACTCGCGAACTGTGAGTGCTAGGCCGGGATGGCGAGGCCAGCACATGACACGGCTGGCCGTCCGTCGCGGGCGCTCTGCCGGCCGCTGAAGAACGTGTCACCCCCGACTATGGAGGATCACCACGCTATGGCCAAGATCATTGCGTTCGACGAAGAGGCCCGCCGCGGCCTCGAGCGGGGCCTGAACGCCCTCGCCGACGCTGTCAAGGTAACCCTGGGCCCCAAGGGCCGCAACGTCGTGCTCGAAAAGAAGTGGGGCGCCCCCACGATCACCAACGACGGCGTTTCCATCGCCAAGGAGATCGAGCTCGAGGACCCCTATGAGAAGATCGGCGCCGAGCTGGTCAAGGAAGTCGCCAAGAAGACGGACGACGTCGCTGGCGACGGCACCACCACCGCCACCGTGCTCGCCCAGGCGCTCGTGAAGGAAGGCCTGCGCAACGTCGCTGCTGGCGCGAACCCGCTCGGCCTCAAGCGCGGCATCGAGAAAGCCGTCGAAGCGGTCACGGAGAAGCTTCTTTCCTCCGCCGTCAAGGTGGACACCAAGGAGCAGATCGCCGCGACCGCCGGCATCTCCGCTGGCGACCCGGCCATCGGCGAGCTCATCGCCGAGGCGCACGACAAGGTCGGCAACAACGGCGTCATCACCGTGGAGGAGTCCAACACCTTCGGCCTGCAGCTCGAGCTCACCGAGGGCCTGCGCTTCGACAAGGGCTACATCTCCGGTTACTTCGTGACCGACCCGGAGCGCCAGGAAGCGGTTCTCGAGGACCCGTACATCCTGCTCGTCTCCTCGAAGATCTCGACCGTCAAGGACCTGCTGCCCCTGTTGGAGAAGGTCATCCAGGCGGGCAAGCCGCTCGTCATCATCGCCGAGGACGTCGAGGGCGAAGCCCTGTCCACCCTCGTCGTGAACAAGATCCGCGGCACCTTCAAGTCCGTCGCCATCAAGGCCCCCGGCTTCGGCGACCGCCGCAAGGCGCAGCTGGCCGACATCGCCATCCTCACCGGCGGCGAGGTCATCTCCGAAGAGGTCGGCCTCTCGCTGGAGTCCGCCGGCCTTGAGCTGCTCGGCCGTGCTCGCCAGGTCATCGTGACCAAGGACGAGACCACGATCGTCGAGGGCGCCGGCGACTCCTCCGCCATCGCGGGCCGTGTCGCGCAGATCAAGACGGAGATCGAGAACACCGACTCCGACTACGACCGCGAGAAGCTGCAGGAGCGTCTTGCCAAGCTCGCCGGCGGCGTCGCCATCATCAAGGCCGGCGCTGCGACCGAGGTGGAGCTCAAGGAGCGCAAGCACCGCATCGAGGACGCCGTTCGCAACGCGAAGGCCGCCGTCGAGGAGGGCATCGTCGCCGGTGGCGGCTCCGCTCTGCTCCAGGCCGCCCCTGCGCTCGACAGCTTGGGCCTCTCGGGCGACGAGGCGACCGGCGCGAACATCGTGCGCGTCGCGCTCGAGGCTCCGCTCAAGCAGATCGCCTTCAACGCCGGGCTTGAGCCGGGCGTCGTCGTCGACAAGGTGCGCAACCTCCCCGCTGGCAGCGGCCTGAACGCCGCCACCGGCGAGTACGAGGACCTGCTCGCCGCTGGCATCAACGACCCGGTGAAAGTGACCCGTTCCGCGTTGCAGAACGCGGCTTCGATCGCGGGCCTCTTCCTCACCACGGAGGCTGTCGTCGCCGACAAGCCGGAGAAGGCCGCCGCCCCTGCTGGCGACCCGACCGGCGGCATGGGCGACATGGGCTTCTGAGCGGCCCCGCCTGCTGACGCAGAACCCCCCCAGCTTTTCCGCTGGGGGGTTCTGCCCTTTTCAGGGTTGTGCGCCGCGCGGTTCTGCGCCACAGGGCTCCCCTCGGCGAAACCGCTCTTGCGCGGCGAACCGGGCGTTCATCGCCCGTTCACCCCGAAGCCGCCAGTTGAGGATAGATTCCCCCTGTGTCTCAAGCCAGCGCCGCCGAACCTCATCCGCATGTCGACCTCGCCGACACGAGCGGTTTCACCGTTCTGGACGATGACGACGACGATCCACTGCTCCTCGCGCCCGGCGGCACGGCGGTCGACACCTGGCGCGAGGGCTACCCGTACGAGGAACGGCTCAGCCGCCATCAGTACGAGCAGGAGAAACGCCTTCTGCAAATCGAGCTTCTGAAGCTGCAACAGTGGTCCAAGAAGACCGGCCAGCGGCATGTCATCCTTTTCGAGGGCCGCGACGCGGCGGGCAAGGGCGGCACCATCAAGCGCTTCATGGAGCATCTGAACCCTCGTGGAGCCCGTGTGGTCGCGTTGGAGAAGCCCACCGAGCGCGAGTTGACGCAGTGGTATTTCCAGCGCTACGCGCAGCACCTGCCGGCCGCCGGGGAAATGGTGTTCTTCGACCGGTCGTGGTACAACCGGGGCGGTGTGGAGCGCGTCATGGGCTTCTGCACCCCCGTCCAGCACGCCGAATTCCTGCGGCAGGCCCCGATGTTCGAGCAGATGCTCGCCGAAGACGGCATCAGCCTCACCAAGTTCTGGTTCTCGGTCTCCCGGCTGGAGCAGCGCACCCGTTTCGCGATTCGCCAGGTGGACCCGGTGCGGCAGTGGAAGCTTTCGCCGATGGATCTCGCCTCCCTCGACAAATGGGACGCCTACACCGCGGCGAAAGAGGAAGTCTTCCGGTTCACCGACTTGGCGGCAGCCCCGTGGATCGTCGTGAAGAGCAACGACAAGAAGCGGGCTCGGTTGGGCGCGATGCGCCACGTCCTCAGCAAGTTCGAATACGAGAACAAAGACCACGAGATCGTCGGCGCGCCCGACCCGCTCATCGTGGGCAGGGCCGCTGACCTGCTCCGCGGCGAATAAAGCCCTGCGAGAGGCGTCGTCGTGTGCGCCGAAGCCGCCGACGGTTCTTGATCGGCTCTTTGGTCTGATCGGCTACTGGGCGGTGCCTTGGCTCTGCGACGCGAGGAGCTGCGCCTCGTGCTCCGCCGCTTCGGCTTCGGCCTCCTCGATGGAGCTCGGCACATGGAACGGCGGGCGGCTACGGCCCACCACTCGGTAGCGGTCCCAGAAGTCCAAATCGTCCAGGACGCCTTTGGCGGTGCCGTGTTCGGTGGTCACGCTGCCGTTCGCGCGCTCGCCGACGATCTCCTTGAGCGCAGCGTCCGCCTTGATGCGCCCGTACCAGCGGAACCGCCCGTCGAGCGGCTGCTGGTGCCCGCGCAGGACGGCTTGTGCGGTGAACGTGTGGCCGTCCACCTCCACCTGGACAGGGCCTTCGTAGTCGTGTTCGGCGTGCGCGTCGATCATGCTGTGCGTCCTTCGTTTTCTGTTCAGGAGTCGTGTGGCCAGATCACTGGTCGAAGGCGATGATGACCTCGTCGGTCTCAGGCACGGCCTGGCAGGCCAAGGTGAGCCCGAGCCGGATGTCCTCGTCCACGAGGGTCTCGTTGCGCAAGAGGCGCACTTCGCCGTCCAAGATGCTGCACACACAGGAGCTGCATTCGCCTTGGCGGCACGAGTACGGGACGTCCAGCCCTTGTTCGAGCAGATGGTTCAAGAGCGGCGTCTCCCGGTCCCAGGCGAGGACGTGCTCGCCGTCGTCCAGCTGGACTGTCACCCGTGCTGGCGGCAGCTCCGACGTGTTTCTGACCTCGACCGGCGCGAACGGGTCGGTGTCCAGGGAGAAATAAGCCTCGCGGTGCAGCTGCGCGGGCTCCACGCCGGCACCGGTCGCGGCTGCGGCCACCGCGTCCATGAACGGGGCCGGTCCGCACATGAAGACTCGGCTGTGCTGCCTGCCGCCCGTGAACGCGGCCAGCGCCTCCGCGCTCGGCCGTCCTTGTTCGGATTCGAGCCAGTGCTGCACCACGAATCGGTCGGGGAACTCCTCGGCGTACACCGCGAGCTGTTTGGCGAAGATGACCGACTCCGGGTCGCGGTTGGCGTAGAACAGGGCGACGCGCGCCGTTCCTGCCGCCAGCGCCGATTTGATGATCGAGATGATCGGGGTGATCCCGCTGCCCGCCGCGAACATCAGCAAGTCGTGGCCGAAAGACCTCGGGTAGAACGTGCCCGAGGGCGGCAGCACAGGGATCGACATGCCCGGCGCGGCGTTGTCGCACAGCCAGTTCGACGCGTAGCCCTCCGGGGTCCGTTTCACGGTCACGAGGATCTCGTCGTCGTCCAGGTGCGGCGAGCTGCAGATCGAGTAACACCGGGCCACCGAGCCCGTGCGCTCGCTCGGGATGCGCAGGGTCAAATACTGGCCGGGCCAATATTTGAACGCCTCCACCATGTCGTCGGGAATCCGGAACGCGATGGAGACGGCGTCCTTGGTCTCCTGCACGACTTCCGCGATCGTCAGCTGGCGCACATGCGCGCCGAGTTGGGACCGGTCTGCTGCGGGAGCCGCTGTCATCAGGCCCCCACGAGCCTGCGCAGGATTCGGCCGAAGAGCGAGGGCGTGCTTTCCTTGCGGGGCTCGCCGAAGACGTCTTCGTGGACGTCGTCGGGCAGCGCGCGGCTGAGTTTCCAGATCCGCTTGGTGAACCAGCCGTCGATCATGCCCGCCTCGTGGAAGAACCGGATCATCGGCTCGCAGATGAACTGCGCGTTCGCCCGGTAGTTCTCGCTGAGCTGCACGGCGAGGAACCCGCGGAACGCGGAGATGCCGAATGCGCGCCGGTACAACGCGGGCCAGAAGGTGAGCGGAGCCACAAGCGCGGTCGCGCCCGCGACGAGCAGCCGGTCCAAACCTTTCCGGACTCGGCCCGCGGCCTGGTAGCTGCGGACGAGTTCTTCGCGGGCGAAGGTGATGTGCCGGGCCTCTTCCAGGACGTGGATCTTGAAGAGCTGGCGCAGGTGCGGCTGGACGGTGTCGTCGGCAACGGCTTCCCGCTGCAGCCGGTCGAGGACTTCTTCGAAGAGCAACGTCCATCCGTAGGACCATGCGCCGAGGGGCATGTTGCTGACGATGCCCATGATCATTTTAGTGATCCTGGGGGGGAACAGGGCGGGCTCGACCCCGATCTTGTTCACGGCGCGGGAGAACATGATCGAGTGGCGGGTCTCGTCGCCGATTTCGGTGAGCATGTAGCGCGTGCTGTCGTCCACGAGGTTGCCGGCCGCGATGTTGCGGTACAGCATGACGCTCAGCACCCCTTCGACGAGGATGCCGAAGGCGAACACGCGGACCATTTCGTGTTTGCCGAGTTCGACGCGCTGCTCGGGGGACAGCTGGTCCCAGATCCTCGTGCCGTAGAGCGTGAGCCGGTGCTCCGGGTAGAAAAGCTTCCCAGGGAGCCACGGCTCGTCCCAGTCGATGTCCACTTCGGCGTCGTAGCTGCGCTCCACCGACGAGCGCAGCAGGCGCGCGGCGGTTTTCTCGCGGTCGCCGATCCGCTTGGCGCGGGTCTGCGAGGCTCCGGTGGAGAGCGTGGTCCCGATAGCTTGCGCGGCGCGGGCTGCGCCCGTGTTGACGTGCGGTTCGAGCGTGCTGGTCATTGGCGTCTCCATCTTGACAAAACCTGTGCCGGTGTACAGAACTCTACCGATTGTATGCCCGGTGTGACCTAGGACGCAAGCGCTAGAGGTGGCCCCCGTCAGTGTTTCCGAGCTAATGTTGCTAGCAAAAGTAATGCGGGTCACTTTCCTGCCGCAAAATCGATCCGGCGGGGCTCTCCGCCCTGCTTGCCCTCGTCCGCGCGCAGGGGCTCGCCGCCATGTCGCGAGGCCCGCTGTATCCTTCATGCGAGTAGAAAACCTTGTTGCTGACAGTGGTCGAGAGACAGGAGGACGGGGCCGATGGCAGAAGACGACCCTTGGGCGGTGCCGCACACCGATCTTGCCGCGCTGCGCGCCGCCGAGAACGCAGGTCGGCGCAAAATCTGGCCATGGGTCGCGGTCGCGACCGTGTTCGTCCTCGGTTTGGCCGTCGGGGCCGCCGTGCTCGCGTGGTTCGCGAAAGACTCCCTCGACGAGCTTCGGTCCACCGGAAAACTCGGACAAGTCGTCTATCTGCGCGCGCACGCGTACGCGGAGCAAGGCGCCGCGAACAACGCGGAGACCGCGGACATCACCTACACCGTGGTCCGCCATCTCGCGAACAAATCCCAGCCGCAGACCCAAACCTTCGCCCGCACCGTCTCCCTGCCGTGGGAGCCGCCGACGCAAGGGACGGCGGTGGACCTTGAGGGCTCGCTGGTCGAAGTCGTCCTCACCGTGAAAGTCCCGCAGAAGAGCAACGGCAATCTCGCCGGGCCGACCTGTTCGATGAGCTTGGACAACGACCTGTTGGACAACAAAACCGCCGCGGGGTACGGCAATGAAGTGACCTGTCACTGGAAGTTCTCCAAGTGACCCCAGGGCTGGACGGAAGATAGAGAGGACAGAGCAGCATGCGCGTGCGTCGCATCGACCTCACCCACGAGGCGTACACCTACATGAGGGTCTTCGCGTCCGAGGACAACCCGGCTGCCCCCGTGCTCCTCGTGGTGCCCGGCTACGGCACCCCGGCGGCCGCGCTCGACAAATTCGCCGCGCGCGTCCTCCAGGAAGGGGTCCAGGTCGTCACGTTCGACCTTCGGGGGCAGGGGGCGAGCAGGCCGAGGCCGAATCCGTTCCTCAACTGGGGCTGGAAGCGCCACTTCCAGGACGACCTCCCGCTCATCGTGGCCGATGTCCACGAGCTGTTCCCCGAAGCCCCGGTCTATGTGTTCGCCCACAGCCTGGGCGGTCACCTCGCCAGCCTGTATGTGTCCCAGCACCCCGGCGAGGTCGACGGCCTCATCCTGCTGGCCACGGGTATTTCGCACCGGCGCAACCACGCCAGCCCGCTCACTGCGGCCCTGGTCTCCCTCGGCGTCGTCGGGATGAACCTCGGAGCGCAGCTCTTCCGGGTCTACCCGGCGGTGTTCGCCAAATTCGACGGCGGCTACGGGCGCCAGCCCCGAGGCATGCTGTGGGACAGCGGCCTGGTCATCCTCACGGGCAAATTCCAGCCCGCCCGCATTGAGTTCGACGCGCAAGAGGCGCTGAGCGAGATCGACATCCCTGTCCTCGGGGCCACCTTGGAGGCCGACCCGTATGTGCCCCCCAAGGTGTTGCAGGACTTCCTGCGGCTCTTCACGGGCGCCAAGCCCACCCAGGAGCATATCCAAAAGCGGCTCGGCCACGCGGGGTGGATCGGGCGCCCGCAGCTCGTGGTCGAGCTGGTCGCGCAGTGGGTGAAGGCCAAAGAAAAGGAGAAGGCTGACAAGGAGTAGCCGGGCCGAGGCGCGAAGCCCAGCCTGGACAACGCCGCGGCGTCTCAGCCCCGTTGTCTGAGGAAGGCCGCCAGTCGGGGGATCACCCTGTCGAAGAAGCCGCCAGTGTCGGTCGCGACCGCGATTGCCGCATTCGGCTCGCGCCGCCACTTCCCAGACCAGTCCGCCACCGTCATGCCTCGGGTAATCAGCCCCAACAGCTCGACGTCCACAGCCGCTGGCGCGCTCAACACGATTTCCGGGTCGATGGCGGCCTCTGCGGCGAACGGGTCGTGCATGTGCGCGATGTACCCGTCGCCCTGGTCGTGGTGGAACTCGAAGTAGAACCGAGTGGCGTCTTCCAGAAGGCGCAGGAGCGGGTTGTGCGCGTTCGAGCGTTTTCCGCGCGGGTCGTTCTGCGACAGCGCCGGACGGGGTGCTCCTTCGACCAGTTCGCCGAGTTTGCCGAGCAGCTCGGGGGTCAAGATGATTCGCTCGGTGAGGTTCAACCCGCAGATCAACGGCAATGCGATAGGCGGGCCCGGTGTGTGCTCGACCGCATCGGACCACGCGTCGAAGACCTCTTTCGCGGCCTCTGGGTCCACAGAGATGTTCCACTCTGCGACCGGGGTGGTGTTGCCGGGGTAGTCGAACGACCCGCCCATGACGACCAGTCGGCGCAGCAGCCGCGGCAGCTCCGGTTCGGCCCGCAAGGCAAGGGCGAGGTTGGTGAGCGGGCCGGTGACCAGGCCGACGAGCTCGCCCGGTTTGGACCGCGCCGCCCGCGCCCATGCCTCGGCGGCGTCGTAAGGGGTGGTCCAGGCTTGTGCCTCGTCCACGGCCGCGTAGCCCAGCCCGCAGCCGCCGTGGGTGTCGTCGGCGATGTCGAACCGCTCGCCGGGGGCGAGGCGCAGGGGGGCCTGCCTGCCTTGGGACACCGGGATATCCGCCCGCCCGGCGAGTTCGAGCACGGCGAGCGTGTTGGCGCACACCTGGTCCACATGGACGTTCCCCGCTGTGCACGCGACGGCGACGAGGTCCGCCTCAGGGTGCGACAGCAGGGTCAGCAGCGCCCACACGTCGTCGATCCCGGTGTCGACGTCGGCGAAGACAGGGATGGCCATGGTCAGTTGTTGTTGGCGGCCTTCGCGCGGCTGCGCGACTTCGCGCGGTCGCTCGCGAGGAGTTCCGCTTTGCGGATTCGGATGATTTCGGGGGTGACCTCGACGCACTCGTCGTTCGCGCAGAGTTCCATCGCGATCTCCAAGTCGATCTCCATCGGCTTGACGAGGGTTTCCGTCGCGTCCGAGGTCGAAGCGCGCATGTTGGTGAGTTTCTTCTCCCTGGTGATGTTGACGTCCAGGTCCTCGGCGCGAGGGTTGAGGCCGACGACCATGCCCTCGTAGGTCAGATCGCCCGGCGAGACGAAGAACGTGCCCCGGTCGGCGAGGTTGATGAGCGCGTACGCGGTCACCGCGCCAGCGCGGTCCGAGATGAGCGAGCCGGTGTGGCGGCCCCGGATCTCGCCCGCCCATGGGCCGTAGGCTTCGAACTCCGCGTTCGCGATGCCGGTGCCCCTGGTCGTGGTGAGGAATTCCGTCCGGAAGCCGATGAGCCCGCGCGAGGGCACGCGGAAAGTCATCCGCGTCGAGTCGGCTCCGTGGCTCGCCATGTCGTCCAACGACCCTTTGCGGTCCGCGAGCAGCTGGGTGATCGCGCCGATGAACTCCGACGGGGCGTCGACGGTCAGCCGCTCGTACGGCTCATGCACTTTGCCGTCGACAATCCTGGTCACCACCTGCGGTTTGCCGACTGTCAGCTCGAAGCCCTCCCGGCGCATCTGCTCGACGAGGATCGCGAGCGCCAGCTCGCCCCTGCCCTGGACCTCCCAGGCGTCGGGGCGGCCGATGTCGATGACCTTGATCGACACGTTGCCGATGAGCTCCTGGTCCAAGCGCGCCCGCACCATCCGGGCGGTCAGTTTGTGCCCGGAGACTCGGCCCGCGAGGGGGGAGGAGTTCGTGCCGATGGTCACGGAGATCGCGGGCTCGTCCACGGCGATGCGGGGCAGCGCCACCGGGTGCTCTGCGTCGGCGAGGGTGTCGCCGATCATGATCTCGGGGATCCCGGCGACCGCCACGATGTCGCCCGCGACCGCGAGGTCGGTGGGGCTGCGCTCCACGCCGGTGGTGACGAGCAGCTCGGAGATCCGCACGTTCGAGACCTGCGGCTCGCCGTTCACCTCGCGCATCCACGCGACGGTCTGGCCTTTGCGCAGTTGGCCGTTGTGAATGCGCAGCAGGGCCAGGCGGCCGAGGAAGGGCGAAGCGTCGAGGTTCGTGACCAGCGCCTGGAACGGCGCGTTCCGATCGCCCGAGGGCGGGGGCACGACTTCCAGCAGCTCGTCGAAGAGCGGGTCGAGGTTGTCGCCCTCGGGCACCGTGCCGTCCGCGGGCTGGGTTTTGGAGGCCACCCCAGCGCGGCCCGACGCGAACAGGATGGGCAAGTCCAGGGCGTGCTCCGCGGCTTTGGCCGCTTCCGGGGGAAGCTCGGAGGCGATGTCGAGGATGAGGTCGTGCGTGTGCTCGACCACCTCGTCGATGCGCGCGTCCGGCCGGTCGGTCTTGTTCACCACGAGGATCACCGGCAGGGAGGATTCGAGCGCCTTGCGCAGCACGAATCGGGTCTGCGGCAGCGGGCCCTCGCTCGCGTCCACCAAAAGGACCACTGCGTCCACCATGGAGAGGCCGCGCTCCACCTCGCCGCCGAAGTCTGCGTGGCCGGGGGTGTCGATCACGTTGATCACCGTGACCGAGCCGTCCTTGTTGTGCCGGTGCACAGCGGTGTTCTTGGCGAGAATGGTGATGCCTTTCTCGCGTTCGAGGTCGCCGGAGTCCATCACCCGGTCCGTCGCCTCGCCTCGTTCGGCGAGAGCGCCCGATTGCCGGAGCATGGCGTCCACGAGTGTGGTCTTGCCGTGGTCGACGTGGGCGACAATGGCGATATTGCGGAATTCCGTGTGGGTCACGGATGGAGATTGTGTCAGGAAGTTCTGTCCTTGGCGAATCTACCGGCCCCGACGCCGCGCGCTGGTCGTCGCCCCTCCGGAAGAAGGGTAGGCTGATCTGCGTGAAAGCGAAGAAGTTCGCCAGCTTGCAACCGAAGAAGAAATGTTGCAAGAGCCAGCCACGATGCCTGCGTTGCCCCGTGGTGTTGATGCGTGTGGAGAAGGCGGTGGACTTGGACCATGCGGAGAAAGTGCCCAAATGGCTCCTGATCCAGGCGAGGAAGAAGTAACCAGCGTCACTCTTTTCCGGCTCTGCCAAGACGATTGGGAGCGCCACCGCGCGATCCGGCTCGAAGCCTTGCGCACAGCCCCGGACATGTACTCGACGAAGCTCGAGGACATGGTGGACCAGCCGGAGTCCTTCTGGCGCGAGATCATGGGGAAGAACCGCTACTTCTACGTGCGGACGGGTTCTGACGTCGTCGGGCTCGCCGGTCTGGCCACTCCGACGGGGCATGCTGCGGCGAGCGCGGACAAGGGCACTGCGTTGACAGAGCAACTGCCCGCTAGCACGGGCATGTTGATCAGCGTGTTCGTCGCGGCCAGGGCGCGGGGGCGCAGGCTTGGGGCCCTGCTCTCCCAGGCGGTGATCGGCCAAGCGAGGGCGGAGGGGCTTCGCGCGGTCTTCTTGGAAGTCGCCGAGCACAACGACGTCGCGAGGCGCGTCTACGAGGAGCTTGGTTTTTCCTACACCCGCCGAGCCCGCCCCACGTTCGCCCCCGGCCTGTCGCACCAAGAGCTCGAAATGCGCCTTGACCTGCTTGCCGCGCCTCGTTAGTGCAGAATGCTCCCGGTCGCGTCGCATTGGTTCGAGCCGGGGTGGAACCGGCATTGCGGCTCGTCCTCGTCCGGCGCGCCGCTCTCGTCGTCCGCCCCGGCCCCGCCCTCGCCCGGCGCGGGGCAACCGCCCTGCTCGCGCAGGGGGTCGAGGGCCGCGCTGAGATCGCGCAGGCCGCCCTCCAGCGCGTCGATCGCTGCGTAAGCGTCTGGGTCGGCCCCGGTTCCGGCGAGCCTCGGGCTCTGGTAGCGGACGCCGCTGAAGAAGTCGTCGTGGTCGTCTTGGACCACGACGAATTGGCCCTCGACCGCGTCCCGCATGTGCTCGTAATCCGGGGTGACGGCCTCGAATTGCTGGCTCAGCCCCGGGTCGCCCGCTGCCGCCACCGCGCGGCCGAGGTAGCCGAAGGCGTTGATCATGGTTTTGAGCCGGAAATCCTCGTCGTGCTTTTTGACGTCGATGCTCGCGTAGGCGTTGTTCATGACCAGCCGCAAGTTCTCGAGGTCGAACTGCATGTCGCCGATTTTCTCCTCGACATCGTCCAATGCCGGGCACGGAGGCGCGGCGGCGGCGGGCGGGGAACCAGCGAGGGGAGCCGCGCCGAACGCGAGGAAGCAAGCGAGCGCCGCAAGGGCGGGTGTGCGCGCAACGCCCATAGTGTCTCTCCATTCGCAGAAGCCGTCCGCCCGCTCCGCGCGGCGGCGGATGATCGCCCACAGCCTACGCCGACGCGGATAAGCCGTGGCCCAGGGCCCTGGCCCTGCCCTGGATTTCGGCGGCCGGGCCCGCGCTGCGGCTGCTCGGTTACGCGAAGGCGCGGCTTGGCCGCGCCTTCGCGTAACCTAGACTGGAACTTCTGTGGACGAAACGAGAGGACAGGTCCTGAGCGACCGAACGAGAACATGAACCGATCGGCACTGATCCGCATCGTCGTGATCGTGGCCGCAGCGTTGGCGATCTGGCGGATCTTCTCCTACGTGAGCGACGACACCCGAGGCTTCCAGCAGGTTGACACCTCTGTGGCGATGAAGCAGCTCGACGACCCGGCGAACGTCGAGTCCGCTGTGCTGGAGGACTCCGAGCAGCGGCTGCGGTTGAAACTGAAGCACGCGTCCAGCGACACGGGCGGCAAGACCGACGTCTACGCCGCGATTCCGGGCGGGGCGCTGGACAAAGTCTTCGAACAGCTCGAACAGCTGCGCAAGGCCAACGGTTCGGCGGCCAAATACAACGTCGTCAACAACGACCCCGGCTTCCTCTCGCAGGCGCTCGTCCTGTACGGCCCGATCCTGCTCATCGGCGTCCTGTTCTATTTCGCGATCACCCGGATGCAGAACTCCCCGCGCGGCTTCGGGTTCGGCCGCTCCCGCGCCAAGCAGCTCTCCAAAGACGTCCCCAAGGTGACTTTCGCCGATGTGGCGGGCGCGGACGAGGCGGTCGAGGAGCTCTACGAGATCAAAGACTTCCTGCAAAACCCTGCCCGCTACCAGGCGCTCGGCGCGAAGATCCCGCGCGGCGTGCTGCTGTTCGGCCCGCCGGGCACCGGCAAAACCCTGCTTGCGCGGGCCGTGGCCGGCGAAGCGGGCGTTCCGTTCTTCACCATCTCCGGCTCGGATTTCGTGGAGATGTTCGTCGGCGTCGGCGCCTCTCGCGTGCGGGATCTTTTCGAGCAGGCCAAGCAGGCCAGCCCATGCATCATTTTCGTGGACGAGATCGACGCGGTCGGCCGCCAGCGCGGCGCGGGTTTCGGCGGCGGCCACGACGAGCGTGAACAGACGCTCAACCAGCTTCTCGTCGAGATGGACGGCTTCTCGGAGCGGCAAGGCGTCATTGTCATGGCTGCCACGAACCGGCCGGACATCCTCGACCCCGCCCTGCTGCGGCCCGGCCGCTTCGACCGTCAGATCCCGGTGGGCAACCCGGACATCGCGGGCCGTCGCGCCATCCTCGCGGTCCACGGGAAGGGCAAGCCCATCGCCCCTGACGCGGACCTCGAAGGGCTCGCCAAGCGGACGGTCGGCATGTCCGGCGCAGACCTCGCGAACGTGCTCAACGAGGCGGCCTTGCTCACCGCGCGGGAGAACGGCCAGCTCATCACCACTGCCGCCTTGGAGGAGTCCGTGGACAGGGTGATCGGCGGGCCGCGCCGCAAGAGCCGCATCATCAGCGAGCTTGAGAAGAAGATCGTCGCCTACCACGAGAGCGGCCACACCCTCGCCGGTTGGGCGATGCCCGGCCTTGATCCGGTGTACAAAGTCACGATTCTTGCGCGCGGGCGCACCGGCGGGCACGCGGTGACCGTCCCCGAGGACGACAAGGGGCTCGCGACCCGCTCCGAGCTGATCGCCCGGCTGGTGATGCTCCTCGGCGGCCGTGCCGCGGAGGAGCTGGTCTTCCACGAGCCGACCACCGGGGCCTCCTCCGACATCGACCGGGCCACCAAGGTCGCCCGCACCATGGTCATGGAGTACGGGATGAGCGCCAGGCTCGGCGCGGTGCGCTACGGCGACGAGCAGGAGGACCCGTTCCTCGGCCGCGCCATGGGGCAGCGCTCCGATTATTCGCACGAGGTCGCCAAAGAGATCGACGCGGAGGTGCGCGACCTCATCGAGGCCGCCCACACCGAGGCGTGGGCCGTGTTGGTGGAGTACCGCGACCAGCTGGACGCCTTGGCGACACAGCTGCTGGAAAAAGAGACCCTGCACCAAAAGGAGCTCGAAGAGATCCTTGCGGGCGTGCAGAAACGGCCGAAAATCACCGCCTTCGACGTGTTCGGGGACCGCGCCCCGTCCGACCGCCCGCCCGTGAAGACGCCCAGGGAACTCGCCGTCGAACGCGGCGAGCCGTGGCCGCCGGTTCCTCCGCACGTTCCTGCCCACGCGGCCGGCCAAGATCAGGGTCCCGCCCCGGACGCGCCGAGCCCGTCCCGTGTGCCCGCGCCAGCCTCTGCGAGCCTGGCTTCCGGCCCCCGCGCCGCCCAGCCGCATCAAGCGGGCTGAGCGCACGGAGTCTTCGTGGAGAGCTTCGAGCAGACCAAGTCGGCTTTTGACGACAACAGGGCAGAAGCGGCTGTCCGAGAATTGCTCATCGCCGTCGGCGAGGACCCGGACCGCCCAGGGTTGTCCAGAACGCCCGCGCGGGTCGCGAAGCTGTACCGTGAGTTGTTCTCGGGGTTGGAGCAGAACCCCGAAGACGTGCTCGGGGAGAGCTTCGCCGCCGACCATGACGAACTGGTGCTGGTCAAAGACATCCGCGTGCAGTCGGTCTGCGAGCACCACCTTCTGTCGTTCCACGGGAACGCGCATGTCGGCTACATCCCCGGCGTCGGCGGCTCGGTGGTGGGATTCTCCGCGCTTTCCCGCCTCGTCGACCTCTATGCCCGCCGCCCGCAAATCCAAGAGCGATTGACCTCGCAGGTAGCCGACGCGCTCATGGAGCACCTGCGCCCGCGCGGCGTCATTGTCGTGGTGGAGGCCGAGCATCTGTGCATGCAGGTCCGCGCCGACCGCCAGCAGTCCGCGCGGGTGACGACGTCAGCGGTCCGCGGACTGCTCCGCACCAATCCGTCGTCTCGGGCAGAAGCCTTGGGCTTCATCCTCCGCGCATGACCCCCGCTCTCACGATCATGGGCGTCCTGAACTGCACGCCGGATTCGTTCTCCGGCGACGGTCTGGCCAGCGCGCCGCGAGGGGCGGGCGAGGCGGCCGTGCGCGCAGGACTGCGCCTTGTCGCCGAAGGCGCGGACATCGTCGATGTCGGCGGGGAGTCCACTCGGCCTGGGGCCGCGCAGGTCGACCCGAGCGAGCAACTGGAGCGGATTCTTCCCGCTGTCCGCGGCTTGGCCGCGGCCGGGGTGTTCGTCAGCGTGGACACCTGCGCGGCGGCTGTCGCCAGGGCGGCGCTGGCACAGGGCGCGCGCATGGTGAACGACGTCGCTGGCGGACTGTGCGACCCGGAGCTGCTGACCGCCGCGGCGGAAGCCGGCGCGTGGCTGGTGCTCGGCCATTGGCCCGGAGCCCCGGCCCGCGACCACGGCTATCGCCCCGGCGGGACCACGGCGGCGCTCGTGGCGCAAGAGTTGTCCGAGCGGGCCGGGGCGGCGTTGGCCGCCGGGGTGGCCCGTGATCGGATCATCCTCGACCCTGGGCTGGGGTTCGGGAAGAACACCGAGGAGAACTGGGCGTTGATCCGAGGAGTCCACGAGTTGCGTGCGACAGGTTTCCCCGTGCTCATCGGCGCGTCCCGCAAGCGATTCCTTGGCTCGGGGCTCCCGCTTGCCTCTGGGCATGCCGAGGCCGACCAGGCAGAGCTTGTCTGGCGGGAGGCGGGGACCACAGCAGTCACCGCTCTGGCGGCGACGCTCGGCGCGTGGGGCGTGCGTGTGCACGCGCCACGCCCGAATCGGGCGGCGGCGCGTGCCGCCGCGGAGTTCACCGGCGAAGGAGCACACCATCATGGCTGATCGGATCGAATTGCGCGGCGTCTCCGTCTGGGCCCGCCACGGCTACGGCGACGAGGAGCGCGAGGCGGACCAAGAGTTCCTGGTCGATCTCACGGTCTGGTGCGACCTCGCCAAGGCCGCGCGGAGCGACGACCTCGAAGACACCCTTGATTACGGCGCGCTGGCGGTGCGGGCGGCGCAGATCGTGGGCGGGCCGCCGCGCAAACTGATCGAAGGGCTCGCGGCCGAGATCGCGGAGGACGTGATGCGCGACCCGAGGGTGTACGCCGTCGAAGCCGCCGTCCACAAACCCAAGGCCCCGATCCCCGTGCCGTTCGCCGACGTCGCGGTCATCGCTCGCAGGTCGAGAAGGACGGGCCCTGCGGAAAACTCTCGTCTCTAAAGCCCACTGCTCTCACCCCGCCGCGGCGGGGTGAGAGCGGCAGCGGCGAAGACGAGCAGCGGCAAAAACACAAGAGGACAGCTGCCGGGCGGGCGGCGGCGCTCAAGGGCCCGGAGCCGCCGCGAGGGCGACTATCATTGCCGTATGACCACGGCAGTGCTTTCTCTCGGGTCCAATCTCGGCAACCGGCTGGGTTTTTTGCAGCTCGCCGTTGCCTCGCTCGGCGACAGGGTGCTCGCGGCCTCTTCGGTGTACGAGACAGACCCGTGGGGCACGGCCGGCCCGAACTTCTTCAACGCGGTGCTCATGGCGTCCGATCCTGCGCTCGACGCGCGGGGCTGGTTGGACGAGGCGTTTCGGGCTGAGGCGCTCGCGGGGCGCACGCGCGAGACGGTCTGGGGGCCCAGGACGCTCGATGTGGACGTGATCGCCTGCTATGACGAGGACGGGGCCCCCGTCGTGGTGGACGAGCCAACGCTCTCGGTCCCGCATCCTCGGGCGCATCAACGGGCCTTCGTGCTCGTCCCTTGGC
This sequence comes from Segniliparus rotundus DSM 44985, assembly GCF_000092825.1. NCBI lineage: Bacteria > Bacillati > Actinomycetota > Actinomycetes > Mycobacteriales > Segniliparaceae > Segniliparus > Segniliparus rotundus. Next base: position 407,164 of record NC_014168.1, read on the forward strand.
TCCAGGTCCAGCCGCAGGCGCGCTTGGCGGTCGGCGGCGAGGACATTTCGGTCCGCGAGCTCATCGCCCAGCTCGCGCAGGCCGAGCGGGCCTCCGTGCGCCACACCCCGCTCACGTTGTCCGCGTTCACCGCGCACGTCTCATGAATCGCGATGTCATTGTCGGGTGCGTGGCCTGTGTTGCGGTCGGCGCGCTGTGGGCGCTGTGCGGGCCGGGGATCACGACGATGCCCCAACGGCTGTCGTCGGCGGCTCCGCTGATGCTGCTCGGGCTGATGGAGGCGGGTCTGGGCAGCTACCTGAAATCTCGGGTGCGCGGCAATCGGATCGGCCTCGGCCCGGGCCTCACCCCGCCGGTCTTCGTGGCGCGCGTGGGCAGGCTCGCGAGCGCGACGGTGTTCATGGGGGCTGCCTTCGCAGGGTTTTGGGGCTCGCTGGCGGTGTACTCGTTCCTGCGCGCGCACCAATTGTTGGCCGCCGAACGCAATCTGCCCGCCGATCTTTTCGGCGTCGCCGGAGCTGCGACGCTTGTGGCAGGCGCTTTCTGGTCGCGGCGGTGCTGCCGGGCCCCCGGCGACGGCTCTGCTGGATCCTGCGCTGGCGGCGCGGCGCCCTGAACGCCGCGGCAAGCGCAAGGACACAACAAATTCACAGGAGACAGTCAGCCATATTTCAGAACGCACCGTGTACGCTCTGAGGCTATGAGAAAAGTATGGGTCAGTGCAGCTAGTTTTGTGTCTCTTGCAGGCGCTGGGATGTTTTTGATGGCTCCGGGCCACGCGATGGCCGATCCGGACGACGACACGACCCCGGCGACTTCGACTTCTGCTCCCGCCACGGGCGACGCTCCCGCCGCGGACGAAGCCCCCGCGACGAGCGGCTCCCCGACGACGACGTCCTCGTACAACCCGTACGCCACCTCGTCCTCCCCGAAGCCGTCTGCGGAGGACCAGGACGAAGCCGCGCCGACCGCTGAGCCCGGCGACGAGGACGAGGACGCGCCCGCCCGGCCGAGCGTTTCGGCCTCTCCGGCTCCCGCGCCTTCTCCCGCGCCCGCTTCCCCGGAGGCCTCGCCTGCTCCCAAGCCGACCAACCCGGCGCAGGTCAAAGCTGCCGCCTGCACGTTCTCCCGCGAGGTGACCGCGCAGGTCGCGAAGGACACCAAGCAGTTCAACGAGCTCGCCGCCGTCGAGAACGCCAGCTGGTCCGACGAGGATCTGGCCGCTGCGAGCGAGTCCGCCCGCGCCGGTTACCAGACCGCTCTCGACAAGATCCGCTCCACGGTGCCGACCTCCGGGTACCCGAGCGACATCACTGCTGCGCTCACCGACCTCGCGCACGCCGCTGATGACTGGATCTACCTGATCGACAACCAGAACGGCGACATGATTCAGGGCGCGATCTCTGAGTACAACGACGCGGTCGGGCGTCTGCGCACCACCTGCCAGTAGTTTTCCGGACAACGGCGAAAGAGGCCGAACCCGCAGGGGTTCGGCCTCTTTCGCCGTTCATGGAGAAGTTTCTGAGCATGTTCCGAGCAGAATTCCCAGAGAGACCGCATTTGCGAGGTATGGTCTTCACCATGCGTCCGAGTCATGCCCTCATCGCCCCCAGGGGCGGGTGCGGAGTGGCGGTATGACCGAATCGGTGGCCCCGAAGCGGCGGAAGGCGTCTCGTAAGGGGGCCACGCTCAGCGTCGCGTACGCGCTCTGCTTCGTTTTCGCCGTCGGCGCGAGTGTCGCAGTGGTGTACACGGGAAACGACATGTTGATGCGGTTCGGCCTCGTGTTCGCCTTGTGGGCGGCGCTGGGCTGGGCGTTCATCGCCGACCAGTCGCGGCGCAAAGCCGAGCTGGTCTCCGCCAAGGCCTCGGACTACAAGCTCATTTATGATCTGCAACTCGAACGGGAGATCGCAGCGCGGCATCATTACGAGCTTTCGTTGGAGGGCGAGTTACGCCGACAGCTGACGGCGGAGGCGGACTCGGCGACCCACAGCGCGCTCGCGGAGCTCCAACAACAAGTCGCGTTGCTGCGAGGGCAGCTGCAAGAGTTGTTGGATCAGGATCTCGAATACGACCAGCCCGCGTTGAAAGCGAGGGCGACCAGGCTCGATGAGCTTTTGGTGGCGAAGCAGTCGCTGGCCCCCACCGAATCGCAACCGCGCAAACGCGCGGCCCAGGCCCAGGACGACGCGGCCTCGCCTCGTTTGTGGCTGCCGTCCCAGCCGGACCAGGCGCGCCGCGAGCAGCCCCTCGTCCAGGAGCCCTCCGCGCCGGAGACTGTTGTGGAACAGGAAGCCCAGGGCAGCGGCGCCCAGGGCAAGGAAGCGCAGGAGCCTGCCGCCGAGCAATGGCGCCACGACGAACAGCAGGCCGCCTGGCCGCAGCAGCCCGAAGCCTGGCTTCAGGACCAGCGGCGGCAACCAAGTTCCTTGCAAGCCCTCGTCGATCCGGAGCCGCAAGAACGGCCTGCTGGCTGGCAGCAGCCGAAAGCGCCTCCTATGGCGGGGATGGAACCAGCCGCGGCGGCCGGGCAGACGGTTGACTACCCGAGCTGGTACTCCCAATCGGAAGCGGCCCCGTCCGCTGTCGTGGAGCCACAGCAGCAGCAACAGCCGGGAGCCGCGGGCCAGGACGCCGGCAAAGCCCCTGGCTCCGGCAGGCACGAACAGCGCGACGCGGAGCCGCAGCCGCGATCAGAACCCTCGAGCGGCAAAGCCGGGAAGTCCAAGCACGCGGACAAGGCTGACAGGGCCAAGCCCGCCGAGTCGCGCGGCGGCCGCAGGGCCAAGCCGGCGGCGGGCGAGGACTCCTCGGTCCCGGCGCAGGAGCAGAGCGCGGCGGCGGACACGTTGGCCGCGGCCCATGCCTCCGGGCATTCCGTCAACGAACTGCTCTCACGGCTCAGCCCGGACGAGGCCGCCGGATACCATGGTCGGCGCAGACGAGCCAGGGCGCAGGACGCAGCCGTGTCGGACGAGGACATGCGCTGAACCGCGGCAGCGGGCCGAACCCCAGCGAGGCGCGCGCGGAGCCCGATGCGCGCGAAGTGAACGGGAGAAGATGACAAAAATGTCTCTCGGCCATACCGGCCCAGTGCTGTGCCACAGCCCGCAGCAGTTGCGCGAGCTTGCCGACCGGCTGCGAGCGGTCGGCAAGCACATTGCCCTGGTCCCCACTATGGGAGCGCTGCACCACGGGCATCTGGCGCTGGTCGAACACGCCAAGCGCCTGCCGCACGCCACAGTGGTGGCCTCGGTCTTCGTCAATCCGCTGCAATTCGGCCAGGGCGAGGACTTCGAGCGTTACCCGAGGCCGCTCGCCGCCGACCTCGAAGCGCTCCGGCAGAAGAAAGTCCGCGTGGTCTACACCCCGGCCCCCGCCGCGATGTACCCGCTGGACGGGGGCGGCACCCAGGTTGTCCCCGGCCCGCTCGCCGACGAGCTCGAAGGAGCGCTCCGGCCCGGTCATTTCACGGGGGTGCTGACCGTCGTGATGAAGTTGCTCGCGGCGTGCGGCGCGACCTGGGCCGTGTTCGGCGAGAAAGACTACCAGCAGCTCACGCTGATCCGGCAGATGATCCGCGACCTCGACCTCCCGGTGTCCGCCATCGGCGTCCCCACAGTGCGCGAGGAGGACGGCCTGGCCCTTTCGTCGCGCAACGTGTACTTGAGCCCGCATGAGCGCCAGCAAGCCGCAGGGCTTTCGGCGGCCCTGCGCGCCGGAGCGGCCGAGGGCGAGCGAGGCCCTGACGCGGTCCTCGGCGCGGCCCGCGCGACGCTGGAGGGCTACCCTGGCCTCGCCGTGGACTACCTGGAACTTCGAGACCCCGACCTGCGCCAGTGCCCGCAGCGCGGACCGGCGCGGTTGCTTGTGGCTGCCCGGTGCGGCACGACCCGGCTCATCGACAACATGCCGGTCTCGCTCGGCGACGGGGGACGCTGATGCTGCTTGTGCTCGACATCGGCAACAGCAATGTGTCCTTCGGCCTGTACGAGGGCTCGGGCAGCGCCGCGCGGCTGGTCGGCTCGTGGCGGGCGCACACCGACCCGAAGCTCACCGGCGATGAGATCTACCTCGCCGCGGAGGGTTTCCTCGGCGAGCACATCGACCGGGTCGACGGGGTGTCCGCGTTGTCCACGGTCCCGGCTTTGCTGCGCGAGCTGCGTCTGATGATTCCCCGGTATTTCCCTGGGCGCAGGTCGTTGGTGGTGGAGCCTGGGGTCCGCACCGGGGTGCCGCTCCTCGTGGACAACCCGAAAGGGGTGGGAGCGGACCGGGTGGTCAACGCGTTGGCCGCGTTCCAGCAGTGCCAAAGCGCCTGCGTGGTGGTCGACGCCGGGACGACCACTGTGGTGGACGCGGTCTCCGCGAAGGGCGAATTCCTCGGCGGCGCCATCGCGCCGGGCATGGCTATTTCGGTGGACGCGCTTTCGCAATGGGCCGCCACGATTCCAAAAGTGGAGTTGGTCAGGCCGAGGTCGGTGATCGGCAAAAGCACAGTCGAGTCGTTGCAGTCCGGTGTGCTGTTCGGCTTCGCGGGCCAGGTGGACGGCCTTGTGCGCAGGATGATCGGTGAGATCGGCGAGGCGCGCGTCGTGCTCACCGGCGGTCTGGCCCCGCTGCTCGTGGACGAGCTGGCCACGCCGTTCGCGCATGAGCCGGCGTTGACTTTGACCGGGTTGCGGATGGTGTTCGAGCGGCACATCCGCTCTGCTCGGTGATCTGCGCTTGCGCGCGCCGCTGTCGCCCCGCATACTGAGAGCATGCTGCGTTGCTGTTGTTGAACCCGCCTCGGTTCCCCGCCCCGTGTCTTTGAGGGACAGTCTGACGAGCACCGTGTCTGAGAACGCTGTTTCTGAGAAGACGTGGGCGCACAGTTGCAACGCAGAAAGACAACCGCAGTGGCATTCTTCCCGCACACCTTGCCAACTTCCTCCGCCGGCCCGCTGGCTTCGGCCGCTCTCTTCCCGGAACGGCTCGCGGCGCACGACGTCCCGCTTGCCCTCGGCCGCGGCGCGGTCCTCGTCGATATCCGCGCCCAAACCGCTCGTTCCCGCCAGGGGGTGTTGACCGGAGCCCTCGCGATCGACCCGTTCGTGCTCGCGGCGCGGTGCGCGCCCGGCGGCGAAGAGAGCTTGCGGCGCGCCAGGGACACAGCGGTGTGGTGGGTCGTGGTCAGCGCCAACGGGCAGAGCTCTTTGCTCGCCGCGCGCCGGTTGCGGGCGGCCGGGCTCGAGCGGGTGTCGGACGTGGTGGGCGGTTTCGCCGCCTTGCGCGACGCGAGAATGGCCCTTTCGGCCTCGTCCGCCGCGCACGCCAAACGAGAGCAGTCCACCTTCGCCGCCAACCTGTGAGAGCAGGTACGCTGTTCGGCTGTGACTGAACAGACCAGCGAAGACCTTGATCTGCCCGAACAGCTGCGGATTCGCAGAGAGAAGCGGGACCGCGTGCTCGCGCGGGGCGAGGAGCCGTATCCGGTCGAGCTGCCGGTGACGCACGGGCTGGCCCAGATCCGGGAAGAGTTCGCCGACATCGAGACGGGGGCGAGCACCGGTGTTGTTGTCGCCGTCGCCGGTCGGGTGATTTTCCAACGCGACGCGGGCAAACTGCTCTTCGCGACCCTGCAAGCGGGCGACGGCGCCAGGTTGCAGGCCATGGTGAGCCTGGCCGGGGTGGGCGAAGAGCCGCTGGCATTGTGGAAATCGGACGTCGATCTCGGCGACATTGTGTTCGTCCGAGGAGAGGTCGTCAGCTCCAAGCGGGGGGAGCTTTCCGTGCTGGCGGACAGTTGGCAGTTCGCCGCCAAGGCGTTGCGCCCCCTTCCGGTCGCGCATAAGGAGCTGTCCGAGGAGGCCCAAGTCCGACAGCGGTATCTCGACCTGATTATGCGGCCAGAAGCGCGCTCTGTGGCGCGGACTCGCGTGGCGGTGCTCCGGGAGATGCGCTGCGCCCTCGAACGGCGGGGTTTCCTCGAAGTGGAAACCCCGATTCTGCAGACGATCCAAGGCGGCGCGAGCGCCCGGCCGTTCATCGCGCACTCGAACGCGCTCGATATTGACTTTTACCTCAGGATCGCCCCGGAGCTCTTTTTAAAACGATGCCTTGTCGGAGGTTTAGACCGGGTTTTCGAAATCAATCGGAATTTTCGCAATGAAGGAATTGACGCCACGCATTCCCCGGAGTTCACCATGCTGGAGGCCTACGAGGCGTATGGCACATATGACACGGTCGCGGCGTTGACGAGGGAACTCGTCCAAGAAGTCGCGCACGCCGTGTTCGGCTCCACGGAGCTGGTTTTGGCCGACGGCAGCGTGTACGACGTCGGTGGCGATTGGGCTGTTCTGGAAATGTACCCGTCTCTTTCCGACGCGCTCGGCACTGAGGTGGACCCGCAGACGCGCGTCGGGCGGCTGCGCGAGCTGGCGCTCAAAGCGGGTCTGGCGGAGGAGAAAATCAACTCCCTTGGCCATGGCAAACTGGTCGAAGAGCTTTGGGAGCACCTCGTCGGCGACCATCTGCGCGCGCCGACGTTCGTGCGGCATTTCCCCGCCGAGACTTCTCCGCTGACCCGTCAGCACCGCAGTATTGACGGCGTTGTGGAGAAATGGGATTTGTACGTCCGCGGTTTCGAGCTGGCGACTGGTTATTCCGAATTGGTCGATCCGGTCGTTCAGCGAGAGCGTTTCCAAGCGCAGGCCCTTCTGCGCAGCTCGGGCGATGGCGAGGCGATGCCTCTTGACGAAGACTTCCTTGCCGCGATGGAGCACGGCATGCCCCCGGCGGGTGGTTTGGGACTCGGCGTCGACCGGCTTATGACCGCGTTCACAGGGCTCGGAATCCGTGACACAGTGCTTTTCCCCATCACCCGCCCGAATTCTTCGGCGTAAATCCTCAGGACCGTTCCGAGGTTTCGCGCTCGAATGGCCGCCGTTGTTCTCGGGCCGTTGTCATTGTTCTCAACAGGGATTGTCCCGCCTGGTCGCGCCGTGGAGCCATTGAGCAGAAATCCTCGGCGCCGTCACGGGATTTCGATATCGCCCCAGGAGTATGGGCGAGCCGATAGAAAGATTTCCGTGAAGTGTCGTATCCTGTAAGGGCAAGAGCGATGACGGAGCGAATCGAGGAAGAGGCGATTCGCGGAAATGTGAAGATATAAGGAGACCGAGGAAACAATATGGCGAAAAAAGTCACCGTGACCATCATCGACGATGTGGACGGACAGAGCGTCGCGGCCGAGACGGTCTCATTCGGGCTCGACGGGGTGAGTTACACGATCGACCTCTCCGACAAGAACGCTAAGAAGTTGCGCGACGTTTTGGAGCCGTGGATTTCCAGCGCCACAAAGGTGGGCGGGCGCCGCAAGTCGGGCGTGAGCCCTGCGAAGGTCGCCGCGAAGGTCGACAAAGAGCAGCTCGGCCCGATTCGCGAGTGGGCGCGCGCGAACGGCTACGAGGTTTCTCCCCGAGGGCGTGTGCCGCAGCACATCATTGACGCGTACAACGCGAAAGAGCGCTGAACACGAGCCGCCCTTCCGGGCATGTTCGCTCCGGGCGTACCGCTTCAGGGCGCAAATCGCCCCTTCTGCGCGTTCAGTCGGGTATGGTCAGGTATGGCTTTCCATCATGCGACCTCACTGAACGCGTCGCGAAAAGTTCACAAGCAGAGCCTCTGTTGTGAACACGACGACCGCGTTCCCCACTACAGTGGAGAGAGTCGTGGAGACGTCGGGGTCGCGACAGCTTCTGACGGCGCACAGAGAAGGGTGATACAGAATGTTTGAGAGATTTACCGACCGCGCACGTCGCGTTGTGGTCCTGGCCCAGGAAGAGGCCCGGATGCTCAACCACAACTACATCGGCACCGAGCACATTCTGTTGGGCCTCATCCACGAGGGCGAAGGCGTCGCGGCGAAGTCTTTGGAGTCCTTGGGGATCTCCTTGGAGGCCGTCCGCAGCCAGGTCGAGGAGATCATCGGCCAGGGCCAGCAGGGCCCCTCTGTGCACATTCCCTTCACGCCGAGGGCGAAGAAAGTGCTGGAGCTGTCCTTGCGCGAAGCGCTGCAGCTCGGCCACAACTACATCGGCACCGAGCACATCCTGCTCGGGCTGATCCGTGAGGGCGAAGGCGTCGCGGCGCAGGTCCTCGTCAAACTCGGGGCCGACCTGTCGCGGGTGCGCCAGCAAGTCATCCAGTTGCTCTCCGGCTACTCCGGCGGCGGCAAAGAGCCCGAGGCCGCCGGGGCCGGCGGCCGGGGCGGCGAGGCGGGCACCCCGTCCACCTCGCTGGTGCTCGACCAGTTCGGCCGCAACCTCACCCGCGCCGCGCTCGACGGCAAGCTCGACCCCGTCATCGGGCGCGAGAAAGAAATCGAGCGCGTCATGCAGGTGCTCTCGCGGCGGACCAAGAACAACCCGGTCCTCATCGGCGAGCCCGGCGTCGGCAAAACCGCCGTCGTGGAGGGCCTCGCGCAGGCCATCGTGCACGGCGAGGTCCCCGAGACGCTCAAAGACAAGCAGCTCTACACCCTCGACCTGGGTTCCTTGGTCGCGGGCAGCCGGTACCGGGGCGACTTCGAAGAACGGCTCAAGAAAGTCCTCAAGGAGATCAACTCCAGGGGCGACATCATCCTTTTCATCGACGAGCTGCACACTCTGGTCGGCGCGGGCGCCGCCGAGGGCGCCATCGACGCGGCCTCGATCCTCAAGCCCAAGCTGGCCCGAGGCGAGCTGCAGACCATCGGCGCGACCACGCTCGACGAATACCGCAAGTACATCGAGAAGGACGCCGCGCTGGAGCGCAGGTTCCAGCCGGTCCAGGTCGGGGAGCCCTCGGTGGAGCACACCATCGAGATCCTCAAGGGCCTGCGGGACCGCTACGAGGCCCACCACCGCGTGTCCATCACCGATTCGGCGCTGGCCGCCGCGGCTTCCCTCGCGGACCGCTACATCAACGACCGGTTCCTGCCGGACAAGGCCATCGACCTCATCGACGAGGCGGGCGCGCGGATGCGCATCCGCCGCATGACCGCGCCCCCCGACCTGCGCGAGTTCGACGAGAAAATCGCGAACACCCGTCGGCAGAAAGAGTCCGCGATCGACGAGCAGGACTTCGAGAAGGCGGCTGGCCTGCGCGACACGGAGAAGAAGCTCGTCGCGCAGCGCGCCGAACGGGAGAAGCAGTGGCGCTCCGGCGACATGGACGTCGTCGCCGAGGTGGACGAGGAAGAGATCGCGGAGGTGCTGGCCAACTGGACTGGCATCCCCGTCTTCAAACTCACCGAGGAAGAAACCGCCCGTCTGCTGCGCATGGAGGACGAGCTGCACAAACGGATCATCGGCCAGCGCGACGCCGTCGCGGCGGTCGCCAAGGCGATCCGGCGCACCCGCGCGGGCCTGAAAGACCCCAAGCGCCCGTCCGGCTCGTTCATCTTCGCCGGCCCCTCCGGCGTCGGGAAGACCGAGCTGTCCAAGGCGCTCGCGAACTTCCTGTTCGGCGAGGACGACGCGCTCATCCAGATCGACATGGGCGAGTTCCACGACCGCTTCACGGCCTCGCGCCTCTTCGGGGCTCCTCCGGGCTACGTCGGTTACGAAGAGGGCGGCCAGCTCACCGAGAAGGTGCGCCGCAAGCCGTTCTCCGTCGTGCTGTTCGACGAGATCGAGAAAGCGCACCACGAGATCTACAACACGCTGTTGCAGGTGCTCGAGGACGGCCGTCTCACCGACGGCCAAGGCCGCACCGTGGACTTCAAGAACACAGTGCTGATCTTCACCTCGAACCTCGGCACCTCCGACATCTCGAAGGCAGTCGGCTTGGGCTTCAGCTCGGGCGAGGGCAACACCTCGAACTACGAGCGGATGAAGCAAAAAGTCCAGGACGAGCTCAAGAAGCACTTCCGCCCCGAGTTCTTGAACCGCATCGACGAGATCGTCGTCTTCCACCAGCTCACGAACGAGGAGATCGTGAAGATGGTGGACTTGATGATCACTCGCGTGGCCGCGGCGCTCAAGGCGAAAGACATGGAGATCGAGCTCAGCGCGCAAGCGAAAGGGCTGTTGGCCAAGCGCGGCTTCGACCCGGTGCTCGGCGCCCGTCCGCTGCGCCGGACGATTCAGCGCGAGATCGAGGACCAGCTCTCGGAGAAGATCCTCTTCGGCGAGTTCGGCGCCGGGCAGAAGGTGCTTGTGGACGTCGAAGGCTGGGACGGCGAGTCCGCGGGCGAAGACGCCAAGTTCGTCTTCCGCGCGGCCGCAGCCGCCGAGCCGGTCCTCGCAGGCGCTGGGGAGCCCGCTGGCGAATAACGCCTGCTGGCCGAGAACGGCAGACACCGCGGTGGTTCGAGGGAACCAGGGAAATGTTTGACCAGGCTGTGGCTTCGGCGCGGATTTTTGAGCACAAGGCCAGACATTCCGGCCGGAGTCCTGGCCTCGGCCGGACCATCCTGCTGCTGCACGGTTTGATGGGCCGGGGCAGCACCTGGTTCCGACATGTGCCGTGGCTGCAAGAGCTGGGACGGGTCATCACGTATGACGCGGCCTGGCATCAAGGACGCGACGTCGACGGCGGCAGCGTCGCGACAGAACGGTTCGTCGCAGAAGCGGCGGCCGTGCTCGAAGCGCACGCGGACATGCCAGCCGTGGTGATCGGCCATTCCATGGGCGGGCTGCACGCGTGGTGTTTGGCCGCCGCCCGGCCGGACCTGGTGCGAGCGCTCGTCGTGGAGGACATGGCCCCGGATTTCCGAGGCAGGACCTTGGGGCCGTGGGAGCCGTGGCTGCGGAGCTGGCCTGTGGACTTCCCCGACGCCGCATCGGTGGATTCGCTTGTGGGCGAGGTCGCCGGACGGTATTTCCGCGAGTCCTTCGACCGGCTCCCCGGCGGCGGCTACCGATTGCACGGGCACATCGACGCGTGGTGCGCCATCGCGGCGCAGTGGGGCGAGCGCGACTATTGGCCGGAATGGGAGGCGGTTTCGGCTCCGGCATTGCTGATCGAGGCCACAGGGGGCGTCACCCCGGAGGGCCAAATGCGCGCGATGGCGCAGCGCAAGCGGGACCAAGGCGGCCCGCTCGTCCGGCACGCCGCCCTCGACACGGGCCACCTCGCGCACGACACCGAGCCGCAGGCGTGCCGCCAGCTCGTGGCCGCGTTCTTAGCCCAAGACGTTGACCGCTCGGGCCACGACGAGCGCCATCGTGGCGAGCGCGACCATGCTTTGCGCCGCCATGAGTGCTTTGGCCCAATGGGTGAGCGGCATGGTGTCGGTCGGTGAGAACGCCGTCGCGTTCGTGAAACTCACATAGAAGTAGTCGAAGAACCGGGGAACCCAGTTCTTCGGGGCGAGCCTGCCGAGGGTCATTTGCGGGAAGAGGAAGCTCGGGTTCGGATGTCTGCCCTCGTGCCGGGCGAACGGGCCGCCCCGGTCCAAGAGCCAGTACCAGATGCCGTACGCGATGATATTCGTGACGTAGACGGCAGCGCCGCTGCCCAGGAGGCTCACGGCGTCCTTGCCGGTGCGCCCGGTGAGGATGTTCTCGTCCAAAAGGGCCGAGGAGACCGCGTTGTCGACGCTGATGCCCGCGACCAACGCGATGCTGAATGCTCTGCTGAGCTTGGGGTGTCGAGTCAGCCGAATCGGGTTGAGCACGATCAGGACCACGAGGAGAACGCTTTCGAGCCCGAAGAGCAGCCATCGCGGATGCAGGGCGTACGAGTCCGCGACCGCGAGTTGCAGCGCCACGGCCACGAGCATCGCCGCCAACACAGGCAACCGGTTCTCCGGGTTGTGCGGGCGAAGCCACGACGGCGTGTGTTCTTCGAGCTCGGCGGCCAAGTGGGCGGTGCTCCCGGCGGCTTTGCGGGCGCCATGGGGCGGACGCCTCTGTCCGGGCTCCTCATCGGCGGTGCTCATGGCAGCATGGTACCGTCCAGCAGGAGGCGAAGACGAGGACGCAAGCACGGGACCGTGCGGACGGAAGAGGGCGCGAATGGCTCACGACGACGTGGAAAACCCGGACGCCGACGACACGGCGGCGCGGTTCGAGGAGAACATGCGCGCGGGGGAGGCGTTGCAACCCGCGGACGTTCGAGCGGCCGCGGCCCGCTACCGCCACCTCGCCGACGGGATACTGGATCACTTCCACAACCTCGCCGCCACAGCGGACGATTGCGAGGAAGAAGTCCCCGAAGGGCTCGACGATCTGCAACGCAAGGCAGAGCATCTGCGTGGCTACGCGGATCGGCTGCTGGACTTCGCGGATCGGGCCGAGGAGGCCAAATCGGTCGTCGCCCGCCTGCGGGGCCTGCCCTCGGCGCAGCTCAGCGAAAAGGACAAGCACGAGCTGGCGAAGTCTCTGCGGGATTTGTACGAACCATTGCCGCAGATGTTCGGGCTGGACGAGCACTAGGCCGAGACGACCAAAGGCCACACCCGGCCGCCGCGCGTCGCGATGAGGCCGAGAAGATCGGGTTCCTCGGCGGTCGGGATGGACGGGGGAACCATGCGACCGAGTGCGGGTGTGCGCAGAGCTCCAAGACAACCGGTTGCTCCGACAACATCGGCGGCCAGCCAGCGGCGCTGCTAGTCTGGCCGAATGCTGCATTTCGGCGTGCTCGTGACCGCGTTGCTCCTCGGCGTCCGGCACGCCTTCGACGGCGACCACATCACCGCGATCGACAACGTTGTCCGTCGGCTTGTGGCCAAAGGGCGCAGCGCGCGGACAGTCGGGACCTGGTTCGCGCTCGGCCACTCCGCAGTGGTGTTCCTCATGGCGGTGGCCACCGTGGCCGGGGCGAAGTTCGCGGGTTCGCTGCTCGATGAGCATTCCCCCGCCCGGCGTGCGCTCGGGCTCTTCGGTTCCCTCGCCTCCGTCGTGTTCCTCCTCGTCCTGGGCCTGATGAACCTGCGTGTGCTTGTCGCTGCCTTCCAGGGACGAGAGCGCCAGCCGGGCGGCTGGCTGCTCCAACGCGCCCAACTCGTCACGCAGCCGTGGCAGATGTTCTTCGTGGGCTTCCTGTTCGGCCTCGGGTTCGACACCGCGTCGGAGATCGCGCTTTTGGTGTTGGCCGGGGCCGCCGCCGCGAGCGGGGCCTCGGTGTGGCTGGCCCTTGCGATCCCGGTGTGCTTCGCCGCCGGTATGACGTTCTTCGACACCCTCGACGGCTGGCTGATGGGCTACGCCTACCGCGGCGCTCTTCGCGACGAGCGCGCCGCGCGGTGGTACAACATCGCGATCACGGGTCTTTCCGTGTTCTTGGCCCTCGGCGTCGGCACGGTCGAGCTGGTCGGGCTGATCGCGGGCGAGGACATCGTCGATCTGGAGCACGTCGGCTACGTCGCGGTCGCGCTGTTCTTCGCGCTCTGGGCGGGATGGTTTCTCCTCGCCGCGCGCCGCCGAAATCCAGTAGAGTTGTGACGTGCGTTATAAGGTCAGCAGTGTTGTCCAGGCTCCGCCGGAGGAGGTCTTCGCGTGGTTCGCCGCGCCCGGAGCCGCCCAACGCCTGACGCCGCCATGGTCGGGCGTGCGGTTCGAGCGGGAAGCCGACGACCTGGCAGACGGCCGGGCGGTGCTGCGGCTCCCTCTCGGCGCGCGTTGGACCGCGGAACACGACCCAGCGGGCTTTGTCCCCGGTCGGCAGTTCGTGGACGAAGCCAGCTCCTTCCCCGTCCGCCAGCTCACCGGCGGATGGCGGCACGTCCACACCTTCACGCCGGTCGGCGACGGCGCGACCTTGGTCGGCGACGAGGTGTCCAGCTTCGCCCCCGGCCGTGTGCTGCGGCCGGTGTTCGCTTTCCGCCACCGCCAGCTCGCCGGGGACCTCGCCGCGTTGCGCCGCGCGCGGGCCTGGCGCGACGCCCAGGCCCCGCCGCTCACCGTCGCGGTCACCGGTTCGGGCGGCACCGTCGGGCAAGCCCTGTCCGCGCTGCTCACCACCTCGGGGCATCGGGTCGTCAAACTGGTCCGGCGCGGCCCGCGACACCCCGGCGAGCGCCGCTGGGATGTGGACGAGCCCGCGGCGGACCTCCTCGACGGGGTCGACGTCGTCGTCCATTTGGCGGGCGAGTCGATCGCGGGCCGTTTCGACGCCGAACACCGCCGCGCCGTGTTCGACAGCCGGGTCGGGCCCACCCGGAAACTGGCCGAACGTGTGGCGGGTTCGAAGTCCACGAGCGCGCTGGTCTGCGCGTCCGCGGTCGGTGTGTACGGGGCGGATCGCGGCGACCTCGCGCTGGACGAGGACGCGGAGCGGGGCGACGGCTTTTTGGCCGAGGTCGTCGTGGCCTGGGAATCAGCGTGCGCGCCCGCCAAGGAGGCGGGCACGCGGGTGGCGCATATCCGGACCGGCGTGGTGCAGTCCGGGCAAGGCGGCGTGCTGCGCCTGCTGTGGCCGTTGTTCTGGCTCGGCCTCGGCGGAAAGCTCGGCGACGGCGCGCAATGGTTGGCGTGGATCGCGCTCGACGACCTGGTCGACATCTACCGGCGCGCGGTTGTGGACGAGGATCTGCGCGGCCCGGTCAACGCGGTCGCGCCGCAGCCGGTCCGCAACGCGGCGTACACCAAGGCGTTGGCCGACGTCCTCGGCAGGTTCGCCGTCCTGCCGGTGCCGAAATTCGGGCCGAGGCTGCTCCTCGGAGCCGAAGGGGCCGCTGAGCTGGCGTTCGCGAGCCAGCGTGTCGTTCCGGCCCGACTCCAGAAACTCGGCCACACGTTCCGTTACCCCGCCATCCGAGAAGCCCTCGCCCATGAGTTGGGGCGAGAGACGCCGCCCGAATGAGCCGACCCGACCTCTGCTGGTTCCGCCGCGATCTGCGCCTCGCCGACCAGCCGATGCTGCTGGAAGTCGCCAAAGAGGCGGTGGGGCTGTTCGTCCTCGACCCCCGTTTGACGCGAGGCAGCGGACAAGCCCGGCTCGACTACCTGTTCAGCGCCCTCGCCGCGTTGGACGAAACGCTCGGCGGCAGGCTGGTCGTCGCCGAGGGGGATCCTGCGCGCGTCGTGCCGGACGTCGCGCGCGAGCTCAACGTCGGAGCTGTTCGCTGCACCGAGGACTTCGCGCCGTACGGCCGCGCGCGGGACGCGGCGGTGGCCGCTGCGCTCAAGGCGCAAGGCCGCGAGCTGCGCCCGGCGGGCTCACCGTACGCGATCAGCCCTGGCCGGGTCCGCAACGGCTCCGGCAACCCCTATCGGGTGTTCACCCCGTTCCGGCGGGCTTGGTCCGCGCATGGTTGGCCTCGGCCCGCCCAAACGGGCGCCGACTCCACGCGCTGGCTCGCCGCCGAGGTCTCGTGCCAGACGGAGCTTCCCTCGCCCCGGTTGGTCCGCGAGGCGGGTGAGCAGGCGGCGGCGGCACGCTGGACGGCGTTCCTCGAAGGAGCCCTGGCAGGGTACGCGCAGAACCGGGACTTCCCCGCCGTGGACGGCACGAGCAGGCTGTCCGCCCACCTGAAATTCGGCGCCCTGCACCCCCGCACGCTTTTGCGGGATATCGCAGCCGCGGACGCGGACGACACGGACAAAGACGTGTTCGTCACCGAGCTCGCGTGGCGCGACTTCTACGCCGATGTGCTCTCGCATCATCCGCGCACCGCCTGGCACAATGTGGACCGGCGCTTCGACAGGTTCGCGTGGAGCGATTCGCAAGAGCATTTCGCCGCCTGGCAACGCGGCGAGACCGGGTACCCGATCGTGGACGCGGGGATGCGGCAGTTGGCCGCCGAGGGCTGGATGCACAACCGGGTGCGGATGATCACCGCCTCATTCCTCACCAAAGACCTGCATCTGCCCTGGCAATGGGGCGCGCGCCATTTCATACGGCTTCTTGTGGACGGGGACCTCGCCTCCAACAGCCACGGCTGGCAGTGGACGGCGGGCACCGGCACGGACGCCGCCCCGTATTTCCGGGTGTTCAACCCGACTGCGCAAGGCAAGAAGTTCGACCCCGGCGGGGAATACATCCAACGCTGGGTTCCGCAGTTGCGCGACATGCCGGGGCCCAAGGCCCACGAGCCGAACCCGAGGCCGGCGGGCTACCCGCCGCCCATCGTGGACCACGCGCAGGAGCGCGCCGAAGCGTTGCTGCGCTATGAGGCCGTCAAAGGACGCTGACGCCGCTCACTTGTTGAGCCGCCAGGCGGACCAGTTGAGCGCGGTCGCGAACGTGGCCCAGGCGAGATAGGGGACCAGAAGGGCCGCGGCAAGCGGGCTGCGCCGCGCGAAAAGGCGAACGGTGGCGACGATGGCTCCCCACAGCAGCACGATGTCGACGAAGGCTGCTCCGCGTTTGCCCAGACCGAAGAACAACGGCGACCATATGGCGTTGAGCCCGAGCTGCACCGCGTAGGCGCGCAACGCGGGGCGAGCCCCCTCGCGCGGCTCTTCGCGCCACACAAGCCACGCCGCGACCGTCATCATCGTGTACAGCGCTGTCCACACCGGGCCGAACACCCAGCCCGGCGGAGCCCAGGGAGGCTGGCGCAGTTTGGCGTAGTCTTCCCGCGCGCGGACCGAGGCCGCTGATCCAAGCCCGGCGACCGCCGTCGTGGCCAGCGCCGAAGCTGTCAGCGCGAGCAAATCCTGTCGTTTGTCGCTGGACGCGTTGTTCATGAGCAGAGTGTACGGGGTCACTCTGCTGCGTTGGCTCGTCCGTCTGCCGCGCCGAGCGCGACGCGGCCCCCGTCGGCGACGTGGACGAGCCCGTCCTCCACCAGCGAGCGGAGCGCCCGCTCGCGCTGGACCGGGTTCGCCAGCCACGCCTGATCCAGCTCCGCTTTGCGCAGCGGCTCGGCGCTGGCGCGCAGCGCGGCGAGCAGGGCGCCTCTCGCTTGCCGGTCGCTGCCCGCGTACCTGGGCGCGCGCCGCGCGGCGGGCTCCGGCGCTGCGGGCTTGCCCGCGCGCGCCCATCGGCACGGGTGGACAGGACAGGCGGCGCAGTTCGGGGCGTGCGGCAGGCACACGGTTTGGCCGAGCTCCATGAGCGCGGCGGACAGCGCGCTCGCCGCCGCCGGGTCCTGCGGCAGCAGGGCGAGCGTGTCCGGCAGGTCTTGTGCCCGCGCGGGGCCGTCGGCCTCGCCGCGGCGGACACGGCACAGCACCCGACGAACGTTCACATCGACGACCGGCGCGCGTTGTCCGAACGCGAACGCGAGCACCGCTCGTGCCGTGTAGGCCCCGACTCCGGGCAGCGCGAGGAGCGCGTCGAGCTCATCGGGCACCTCGCCGTCGTGCTCAGCCACGATCACGCGGGAGGCTTCATGCAGCCGCGCCGCCCGCCTCGGGTAGCCGAGCCTGCCCCATGCCCGGAGCGCTTCGGCGAGCGGCTGGGCTGCGAGCGCCGCAGGAGAGGGCCATCGGCAGACCCACTCCTCCCAGATCGGGCGCACCCGGTCCACCTGGGTCTGTTGCAGCATGATTTCGCTGAGCAACACACCCCACGGGGTGACTCCCGGTTCCCGCCAGGGCAGTGCTCTCGCGTGCTCTCCGAACCATCGGATCAGCGCCTGCGCCGCCTGCGGCCACCGGCCCCCGTCGGAGAATTCGAATCCGCTTGGGTGTGCCGCGCTGGAAATCATGTCGTCACCGAGTAGTGTCGGTTCCGTGGCTGCAGCGTCTCGAAATAAATCCCTGCCACCGGAGGTGTACGTGCGGCGGCGGTCGTTGGCTTTGGGGGTCGGCGCGATCATCCTGG
The DNA here is from genome assembly GCF_000092825.1 of Segniliparus rotundus DSM 44985. Taxonomy (NCBI): domain Bacteria; kingdom Bacillati; phylum Actinomycetota; class Actinomycetes; order Mycobacteriales; family Segniliparaceae; genus Segniliparus; species Segniliparus rotundus. The sequence continues at coordinate 424,852 of NC_014168.1, forward strand.
TTGCCATTATCGCCGCTGTCTTTGTTTTCGCGCGCCAAGGGGGCGCGAAACCGCCGGTCCGCTCGACGGCCCTGCCGTCCGCCAACGCTTCGTCTTCGCAATCCGAACCGCCTGCCGCGTCCTCGGCGGACGCTCCGCCTCCGCCGTCGCCGACCCTCGCCCAAGCGGGCCAGTTGTGCTCGGACGATGTGCTGGCCGTGGTCGTCTCCGCGGACAAGGCGACCTATAACGTCGGCGAGCAGCCGAAGTTCAAGGGCGTGGTCACCAATGGCTCCGCCCTTCCCTGCCAACGGGATGTCGGGGACGGCATGCAAGCGTTCATCGTCTCCACGCTCGACGGTTCGGATCGGGTGTGGTCGAGCCAGGACTGCGCTCCGACGAACGGCCAGAGCTTGCAGATGCTCAAACCTGGCCAGCAGGTCGCTTTCCAGGCCACATGGACCGGCAAGACCTCGTCGCCCGGCTGCCAAGAGGAGCGGGTCGACATCCAGCCGGGCTATTACCGGGTCGTGGCGCAGCTTGGGCAGAAAGTCTCCGCGCCGGCCACGTTCAACGTCGTCGCCCCGTAAAGCCGCTCCAGGCCGCTGCGGGCAGTGTTAGACCGCTGCGGACAAGGGCTCGCCTCGGGTTTGTTCGGCTATGGCGTTTTTCGCAGGCGAAGCCTCTTTCCTGCCGCGCAGCTGGGCGAGCGCCATCGCGGTGGTCGACACGGTCATGAGCGTCAGGCCTGTGGCTGATTTCTGGTCTCGACCGAGTTCGCCGCCGGCCGGGACGATGGCGCTTTTCCTTCCGAGCCGCGCGGCTTCGGCGAGGCGTTGCTCCGTCGCGGTCACCGGGACCGCCTCGCCGGTGAGCGCGACCTCGCCGAAGACGACGAGGCCCAAGGGCAGCGCCTCGCCGACGGCGGCCCCCGCGATCGCGAGCGCGATCGCGAGGTCGGCGCTCGGCTCGTGCATGGACATCCCGCCCACGGTCGAGAGGTACACGTCCTTCTCCCTCAGATCCAGGCCGCACCGCGCGGAGAGCACGCCGACAATTTTCGCCACCCGGTCCGAGCGCAGGCCGCTCACCACGGTCTTCCCGCCGCGGGAGGACGGGGCCACCAGCGCCTGGACTTCTCCGAGCAAGGGGCGTCGGCCATGCATCACCACGGTCGCCACCGAACCGGCGACGGGGTGCTCGCGTCGTCCGATCAGGAACGAGCCGGGGTCGGCGACCCCCGAGATCCCGTGCTCGTTCTGCTCGAAGCAGCCCACCTCGTCGCTCGGGCCGAACCGGTTCTTCACCCCGCGCAACAGGCGCAGCCGGGAATGCTGTTCGCCCGCGAACGTCAACACCACGTCCACGAGGTGCTCCAGGAAGCGGGGTCCCGCGATCTCGCCCTCTTTGGTGACGTGGCCGATGAGCACGACCGATATGTCGAGGGCTTTGGCGAGCGCGCTGAACCGGCGAACGGCCTCTTGGATTTGGCTGATCGCGCCGGGGGCCTCGCCCGCGCAGCGGAGCATCTGCACCGAATCCACCACCACCAGCTCGGGTGTGTGCTCGACACAGCTCGCCAAGATCGCTTCCAACTGGGTTTCGGCTGTGAACAGGACTTTCTCATGCACGGCCCCGATGCGTTCGGCGCGAGCCCTGGCTTGCGCAGGGGATTCCTCCCCGGAGACGTACAGGCAGCGGCGCCCGGCGAGCGCCCATTGTTTCGCGGTCTCGAGCAGGAGCGTGGACTTGCCCACTCCCGGCTCGCCCGCCAAAAGCACCACCGAGCCCGCGACGAGCCCTTTGCCGAGCACCCGGTCGAATTCGCGGACGCCGGTGGGCCGCGTCAACGCCTCCGAGCCGAGTATCTGCGTCATCGGCTCCACGGACGCCGCGCGCCCCTCGGCGGTTTCGCAGATCGGCACCAGGCTCGCCCATGCGCCGCAGCGAGGGCATCGGCCAAGCCATTTCACCTGGATGGAGCCGCATTCGCCGCAACGGTGCCGGCTTTCTTGCGCGCTTGTTCTCGCCATGCCCCACAGTGTCGCAGCAGGGTCTGACAAGAACGGGGGCCGGCGAAGCTCGCCCGCCCCCGCCGAGGCGTCAGTCCTTCTTGGCGGGGCTTTCGCCCTTGCCGATAATCGGCACCGGGCCCTGGAAGCTCGTCCGCTTCTCCTGCGGGAAGTCCGGGTCGTGCGACGGCGGCGCGACGACGTTGAATTCGATCTTCACGGAAAGCCCCGGAGCCAGTTGCTCGCCCGCCATGTCCAACGAGGGGCTCGGGGCGAAGTCAGCCCGCGCGATGCCCGAGGCGTCGGCCGGGACTGGCCCGACCTGCAGGCGGCCCTGGGCTGGGATGTCTTTGTTGGCCAGCGCGGAGAGGTTCTGCCGCTTGCCGGAGGGGTACACGACGGTGACCGAGCTCAGGCGCACCAGGCGGATCGAGGGGTTGACGGCGACGAAGGACAAGGAGCCCTCCTGCCCGGAAACGGCGATGTACGCGTTGCGCACGCCGACCCCGTCCAGGTCGGAGTTGATCGACGTGCCGTCGATGGCGGCCAGCTGCGAACCGGTCTGGGTGTTCCAGCCCGCCGAGCAGGAGCAGAGCGCAGCGGCGGCGGCCAGCCCTGCCACGAGCGCCAGCAGTGGACGTCGCTGGTTGGTGGTGACTGCCATCGTCTGTCCTCCGGTTGGTTCGGGATTGCCTGATCGACTTTGCGGATTACTGTAACCGGTGCTCGCGTGGAAGGTCGGAGGAGGTCGTCCCCGGCCCGCCGCCCGCCCGGCTGGCGCTCGAGGGTATCCTGGGAAATGGGTATGACATGAATCACGGATCGTATCGGCGCAGTTCTGCGCGGCCCTTCAGGGGGCGCGGAGCCGGGGACGGGCGGACTTCGGCCGCTGGTAAGATCGATGGAGTGAAAGGTGAGCGTCGCGTATGAACTTCAAAATTGGGGACACCGTCGTCTATCCGCACCACGGAGCCGCGCTTGTCGAGGCTATCGAGGTCAGAACCATCAAAGGGGTGGAAAAGGAGTACTTGGTGCTCAAAGTCGGCCATGGGGACCTGACCGTCCGCGTGCCCGCTGAGAACGCCGAGTACATCGGCATCCGCGACGTGGTGAGCGACGAGGGCCTCGACAAGGTCTTCAACGTTCTGCGCGATGTCCACACCGAAGAGCCGACCAACTGGTCCCGCCGATACAAGGCCAACATCGAAAAGCTCGCTTCCGGCGACGTGCACAAGGTCGCCGAGGTCGTCCGCGACCTGTGGCGCAGGGAACAGGGCCGGGGCCTGTCCGCGGGCGAGAAGCGCCTGCTCGCCAAGGCCCGGCAGGTGTTGGTCGGAGAATTGGCGCTGGCGGAGAGCTCGGACGACGCGAAAGCTGAGGGCCTGCTCGACGAGGTGCTCGCCCAGGCCTCGTAGCTCGTCGGGGCGACTCGTGGGAAAAGTGGCCGCGATCATTGTGGCCTCTGGGTCTGGCTCCCGGCTCGGCGCTGTCGACGAGGCAGGCGAGCCCTGCCCGAAAGCTTTCGTCTTCGTCGGCGGACACAGCATGCTTGCACGGTCGGTTTCCGCCGCGTGGCGCTCCGGGATCGTCGACGAGGTCGTCGCCGTGGTCCCCGCCGACCGGACCGCGCAGGCCAGGAGCGCCGTGGACCCAAGGACGCGGCTGGTCTCGGGCGGAGCCACCCGCACCGAGTCCGTGCGGGCAGGACTCAGCCAGATCGCAGCGGCAGACGTGGTGCTCGTGCACGACGCGGCTCGGGCGCTCGCCCCTGCGCAGCTGTTCCGATCCGTCGCCGAAGCCGTCGTGGCGGGACACGCCGCCGTGGTCCCCGCCGTGGGCGTGGCCGACACGGTGAAAGAAGTGGGCCCGGACGGCTCGGTCGTCCGCACGTTGGACCGCTCGTGTCTGCGCGGGGCGCAAACACCCCAAGGGTTCGCGGCGGATGTGCTCCGCCAAGCGCATCGGGGGGCCGTCGCGCGAGACGGAGCCTCGGAGCTGGACGACGCGGGCTTGGCGGAACTCGCCGGGGCGCGAGTGACGGCGGTCGAGGGCGACCCGCTGGCGTTCAAGATCACCACGCCCGAAGACCTCGTGCTCGCGGAGGCGTTGGCGCGCACAACGCGCGGAGGCGCCGTGGAGACGCTGCTGCCCAGGGTCGGCAGCGGGGTCGACGTGCATCCCATCGAGCTCGGCCGGCCTTGCTGGGTGGCGGGCCTGTTGTTCCCCGAATCCGACGGCTGCGCCGGTCACTCCGACGGTGACGTGGCCGCCCATGCGCTGGTCGACGCGGTGCTCTCGGCGGCAGGCCTGGGCGATTTGGGCACAGTTTTCGGGGTGGACCGGCCGCAGATGCGCGGCGCTTCCGGCGAGCTGCTGCTGACTGAGGCGCGCAAACTGGTCGAACAGGCCGGGTTCGTGATCGGCAACGCTGTCGTCCAAGTCGTCGGGAACACCCCCAGGCTCGGCCCCCGCCGGGTCGAGGCGCAAGAGCTGCTCAGCGCGATCCTCGGCGCGCCGGTGAGCGTCGCGGCGACCACCACGGACGGGCTCGGCCTCACCGGGCGCGGCGAAGGGCGTGCCGCCGTCGCGAACGCGCTGGTGTACCCCGCCAGCCCCAGAAACGCTAAGATCGCCGGGTGACCTTGCGCCTGTACGACACCCGCACCCGTGTGGTCCGGGAGTTCGCCCCGCTCAGACCAGGCCAGGTCTCGGTCTACCTGTGCGGCGCGACCGTGCAAGGAAAACCCCACGTCGGGCATTTGCGCAGCGCCGTGGTGTTCGACGTGCTGCGCAGATGGCTGTTGGCCAAAGGGTTCGACGTGCTCTTCATCCGCAACGTCACCGACATCGACGACAAGATCCTCGCCAAAGCCGCCGAAGCGGGCCGCCCGTGGTGGGAGTGGGCGGCCACGCACGAGCGCGAGTTCTCCAACGCGTACAACCGGCTCGGCGTCCTCCCGCCGTCGGCGGAGCCCAGGGCGACCGGGCACATCACCCAGATGACAACCTGCATCGAGCGGCTGATCGAACGCGGCCACGCCTACACCGGGGCGGGCGATGTGTATTTCGACGTGCGATCCCTCCCCGAATACGGGAAGTTGTCGGGACATCAGCCCGACGACGTGCACCAAGGCGAAAGCGCGGGGGCGGGCAAACGCGACCCGCGCGACTTCACCCTGTGGAAGGGCTCCAAGCCCGGCGAGCCGTGGTGGCCCACCCCGTGGGGTCCGGGGCGCCCCGGCTGGCATTTGGAATGCACCGCCATGGCGACGGCGTACCTGGGCTCGGAGTTCGACATCCACTGCGGCGGCATGGACCTCGTGTTCCCCCATCACGAGAACGAGCTGGCGCAAGCGCACGGGGCGGGGGACCAGTTCGCGCGGTTCTGGCTGCACAACGGGTGGCTCTCCCTGGGCGGGGAGAAAATGTCCAAGTCGCTCGGGAACGTGTTGTCCTTGGAAGAACTGCTCACCGCGGTGCGCCCCCAAGAGCTGCGGTACTACCTCGGCTGCGCGCATTACCGGTCCACTCAGGAGTTCTCGATCGAAGCAGTTGTCGAAGCCGCTGTGGCCTACCAGCGGCTCGAGTCCTTCGTCCTGCGGGCTGCGGAGCAGTTCGGCGAGATCCCTGTCGGGCAAGTGGCCGACGAGTTCGCCTCGGCGTTGGACGACGACCTCGCGGTGCCCAAGGCGCTCGCGGAGCTGCAGCGCCAAGCCAAACAAGGCAACACGGAGCTGGCGGACGCGGATCCGGCCGCCGCGGCCACAGCGGCCTCGGTGCGCGCCATGCTCGCCGTCCTCGGCTGCGATCCGTTCGACCCAATGTGGGCTTCGGGCCGAGAGCGCGAAGAAAAGGCGGCGTTCCGGGCGGTGGACGTCTTGGTGGAGGCCGAATTGTCCCGTCGAGAAGCGGCTCGAGCTGGCAAAGACTGGGCGACCGCCGACGATGTGCGGGACCGGTTGCGCAAGGCGGGAATTATCGTGACCGACGGGCCGGACGGCCCCAAATGGTCGCTTGAGACGAACGGAGGACAGCCCTGATGGCTCCTGGACCGAGACGGCGAGGATTGCGGGGCAAAGGCCCGACCCCGCCTGCGACCGCCCGGACCGGCCACCCAGCGGCGCGGCGGGCTGCCGCGCAGGAGGCCGCGAAGACGCGGGCCCGCGCGGTGCGACAGGCCGCCGACGCGCCGGAATGGGTGCTCGGGCGCAACCCGGTCCTCGAATGCCTCCGGGCGAAAGTGCCCGCCGTGGAGCTTTTGGTCGCTTCGGGGATCGACGCGGACGAACGAGTGGCCGAGAGCGTCCGCATCGCCGGGAACGTCGGTGTGCCCGTGACCGAAGTGGCTCGTTTCGAATTGGACCGGCGCTCCTCCGGCGCTCCGCACCAAGGGATCGGCCTGCGGGTCCGCCCATACGAGTACCACCACCCCGAAGACCTGCTCACCGAAGCGGAGAACTCCGGCAGACCCGCTCTTTTCGTGGCGCTCGACCACATTTCCGACCCACGCAACCTCGGCGCGGTGGTGCGCTCGGCGGCCGCGTTCGGCGGGCATGGGGTGCTCATCCCCAATCGGCGCTCCGCGAGCCTGACCGCCATCGCGTGGCGGACGTCCGCAGGAGCCGCCGCGCGTCTGCCGGTGGCCCAAGCGCCGAACCTCGCCCGCTCGCTCAAACAATGGCAGGAGCGGGGGTTGCTCCTCGTCGGCCTCGACGCGGAGGGCGACACCAGCCTCGACGATTTCACCGGGACCGAGCCGCTGGCCCTCGTGGTCGGTTCGGAAGGCAAAGGTCTTTCCCGGCTGGTGCGCGAAAGCTGCGACTTCGTCGTGTCCATCCCGATGTCCGGCCAGGTGGAGAGTTTGAACGTGTCGGTGGCGACCGGGGTGGTGCTCGGCGAGATCGCCCGCCAGCGGCGCAACGCGCGCTGAACGTCAGCGCTTTGCGGGGATGGTGATGTGGCCGTTGCTGGCCGCCAACGCGATATCCTCCCGGCGGTGTTGGTTGTTTCCGGTCGTCAGCGCTTTGCGGGGATGGTGACTTCTCCGTTGCTGGCCGCCAACGCGATATCCTCCCGGAAATGCCCACCCGGCAGATGCACCCCGCCCATCCGCTCGTACGCCTGCGCGCGGGCGGCTGTTAGATCCCGACCGAGGCCCACTGCCGTGAGGACGCGTCCGCCTGTGGAGACCAACGCCCCGTCCCGCTCGTCGACCCCGGCGAGGACCAAGCCTTCGCCCAGCGCGCCAGTGATCGTGTCGCCCAAATGCGGTTTGGCGGGGTAATGCTCGGCGGCGAGCACGACGCCAACGGCGTAACCGGGCTCCCACGACAACTCTGATGTCTCCAGGAACGTGCCGTCCGCGACCGAGCGCAGCAGCTGCCCGAACGGGGTGCGCAAAAGAGCGAGCACAGGTTGCGTCTCGGGATCGCCGAACCGGCAGTTGAACTCCACCACGGCGGGCCCGTCGCTTCCGATGGCGAGCCCGGCGTAGAGCAGCCCCGAGTACGCGCAACCGCGACGCAACAGCTCGACCGCGACCGGGCACACGATGTCGTCCACGATCTCGTCCACGGTCTGCTGCGAGAGCCACGGCAGCGGCGTGTACGCCCCCATGCCTCCGGTGTTCGGCCCCATGTCCCCGCTGTAGGCGCGTTTGAAGTCCTGCGCGGGCTGCAACGGCGTCACTTGGTCTCCGTTGACGAGGCAGAACAACGAGACCTCCGGCCCGTCGAGGTACGACTCCAAAAGCACCGGGTGGCCGCGTTCGAGCAGTTCGACCGCGTGTGCCCGCGCGTGCGCGCGGTCTTCGGTGACGACGACGCCTTTCCCCGCCGCGAGGCGGTCGTCTTTCACGACCCAGATCGGCCCGAACCGGTCGAGCGCCGCGTCCAACGACGCGGTCGAGTCGACGGTTTCGCTGCGGGCGGTGCGCACCCCCGCGGCGGCCATCACGTCTTTCGCGAAGCTCTTCGAGCCCTCGATCTGCGCCGCCTGCGCGGAAGGCCCGAAGCAGGCGATTCCCTTCGCGCGGACCGCGTCGGCGGCGCCGAGCACCAGCGGCACCTCTGGCCCGACGATGACCAAATCCGCTTCGAGCTGTTCCGCGAGGTGCGCGACGCTGGCAGGGTCCGCGACGTCCACCGTGTGGTTCACAGCCAGGCGAGCGGTGCCCGCGTTGCCCGGCGCGGCATGGATTTCGCTGACGGCGGGGTCGCGTTTGAGGGCGATGCAGAACGCGTGCTCGCGACCGCCGGAGCCGATGACGAGTACTCTCACGCCCGTGAGCCTACCGGGCGCGGCGGTGGCGCTTCGCCGCTGGCGCCGCTTGCCCGCGCCGCCGCGTGGGCCATCGCGCTCCGGCTCGGACCAGGACCATGGTTCACAGGCGTAGCTTGAGGAGTAGGCTCTGTGCCATGCCTTCTGTTTTCAGCGCGGTGATAGCTGGTGATCTCCCTGGTTACTTCGTGTGGCAGGACGAGGACGTCGTGGCGTTCCTCTCGAACGCCCCCATCTCGACCGGCCACACCCTCGTGGTCCCCAGGCAAGAGGTGGACAACTGGCAGAGCGTCGATCCGGAATTGTTCGGCAAGGTCATGCGGGTCGCGCAGATCATCGGCCAGGCGGTGACGACAGCTTTCGGCGCGCCGAGGGCGGGCCAGCTGATCGCGGGCTTCGAGGTGCCGCATTTGCATGTGCACGTCTTCCCGGCCTGGGGCCTTGGCGACTTCAGTTTCGCGAACGCCGACCACGCCGCGACCGCGGAGCAGTTCGAGGCCGCCGCGCAGAAGATCCGTGCCGCCCTTGCCGGGGAGTCGAATTCTGGCTGATCGTTCGGTTGCCGAATCGCCGCCAGCCCCGGGCGCACCGCCTGGTCTTGGCCCGCGGCGCAATCGCTGGCCTGAGGAGCAGGTCCGTCCGCGTTGGCGCGGACAGGCGATTCGAGCCGCGGTTTTTGCGCTGTGCGTCGTGCTGGTCGTCGCGATCGCCGTGCTCGGCCACCGCATGTGGTTCCCTTCGGCGGAGCCTCGGACCAGCAACCGTGATTTCGAGCAAGCCAAAGCGAACGTCATTCGTGTGACGGCGTGGGTCGCGGGTGTTGCGCGCGACGCCGAGGGAAGGGGCTCGAAACAAGGCTGCCGGGCCGGGACGCTCGGGGAAGGGCCGCCGTGGCTTTGGTCGCAAGAGTACGACCTGCCTTATTCCGAGCAAACGGCCCATGACCTCACGGCCCGGCTGCGCCAGTTGCGCGACGAAGGATGGAGTTACGTCGAGACCAAGCCTGAACTGGAACAGGTCCACACCAAGCTCGGCGTGCAGGTCTCCAACAGCGAACAGGTTTCCATCGACGCGTGGCGCAGCAGCAAGGTCAACATCGAAGACGACGCCAAGGCGGGCGTCGCCCCGCAGCAGCATACGATGAGTATCATCGGTCTCAGCGAGTGCACGAACTGACCTCGCTGTCAGACAGGGGCTGTTCTTGTGATCCGAACGCGCCCCGCATGGTGAGAGGATATCTGTGAGCGCGACACCGGAGCACCCTTCGCGCTCGAAGTCGAACGAGTACCACTTCGACATTCACGGCAAACCCATTGACGCGAGCTGGTGGGCGACCCTGCAAGCGATGGGGGCGCAATACTCCCTTATCTGCCGCAGCGTGGTGCGCGGATGGCTGGTCACCACGGAATGGACCGGCAAAGAGTGGTATTTGCCCAAACAAGGACTGCCCCGGATCTTCCGCACCAATGTGCACGACCCGAAGGGGCAGAACCAGTACTCCGCGCATTGGGGGAGCCGTGAGGAGGCCGCCGACGGCCACGCCTCGGTGGAGGACATGATTCTGCGCGCGCTGCGCCTCGCGGTGGAGGGGCCCGGCGACTGGGACCTCGACGATGAGGAGGCCCCCGACGAGGAGCCGCGCCAGATCGACGGGTACTACGACATCGAAGGACGACTGCTCACATATGAGCAGTTCCGCGCTTTGCGCGCGCTCGGCAGCTGGTACTCCGACGTGGCCCCGAGGGAGCGGCTTTACGGTTGGACGGTCGAAACCATGTGGACCGGATGGGACCGTCAGGAGGAAGACCACCCGGACGAGCGCCCGATGGTGGTGACCACCGAGGTCGACTGCGACTACAAGCATTTCGCCCGAGGCGGTTGGCCTGACGCCAACAGCGCCCGAGTCGGCCATGTCCAGATCCGGGGCCTCGTCGGCCAGTTCGCTCTCGGGCAGCTGTCCCGAGAAGAGATGCTGGTCTGCTTCGACGCCCTGTGGACCCCGCGCCCGCGCGGCGGTTAGTTCCCGCGCACGCCTTCGGCGAGTTCGCGCACCAGCGCGCGCAACGCGTCCTCGCCCTTGCCGAGCGCCGCGACCAGCGCAGAGCCCACGATCACCGCGTCCGCGTAGCCCGCGACATAGCGAGCCGCCGCGCCATTGGAGACGCCGATGCCGACGCCGACGGCGATGCCGCTGGCTTTGCGCACCCGGGCGACAAGTTCGGCGGCGTCCATGGAGACGTCGTTGCGGGCCCCGGTCACCCCCATCGTGGAAGCCGCGTAGATGAAGCCCCGGCACGAGTTCGTGGTGAGGATCAACCGCTCCGGCGTGGACGACGGCGCGACGAGGAAGACACGGTCCAAATTCAACCGGTCAGAGGCTTGGAACCACGCCTCGGCCTCTTCTGGGATGAGGTTCGGCGTGATGAGGCCCAGACCGCCCGCGTTCTCAAGGTCGTCGGCGAAGCGGTCCACGCCGTATCGGAACACTGGGTTCCAGTAGGTCATGACCAGGGCCGGGATATCTTTTTTGCTGAGGTTTTCGACCAGCGGGAACAGGTCTTTGAGCCGGAAGCCCGCCGTCAGGGCGGCGACGGCGGCCGATTCGATCACCGGGCCGTCCATCACCGGGTCCGAGTAGGGGACGCCGATCTCCAGGAGGTCGCAGCCTTCTTCGGCGAGGATTTCGAAGGCGCGCTGCGAAGTTTTCAGGTCCGGGTAGCCCGCCGGAAGGTATCCGATGAGGGCGGCGCGGCCCTCTGCCTGGCAGGCGGCGATGACGTCCGCGGACGAGTTGGGAACGCTCATGCGCAGCCCTCCTGGCCGTTGCGCGGCGCGGGGCGGCGGGCAACGGGACGGGGCTCGGCGGATCGTGGGGCGCGGAACATTTACAGATCCATCCCGAACCACTTGGCGGCGGTGTCGACGTCCTTGTCGCCCCGGCCGGAGAGGTTCACCACGATGACGCTGCCCCCGCCGAGCTCTCGGCCCAACAGGAGGCCCCCGGCCACGGCGTGCGCCGACTCAATGGCGGGAATGATGCCTTCGGTGCGGCACAGCACGTCGAAGGCCTCCATGGCCTGCGCGTCCGTGATCGGCAGGTACCGGGCCCGGCCGGTTTCTTTCAAATGCGCGTGCTGCGGGCCGACTCCGGGGTAGTCGAGCCCTGCGGAGATGGAATGCGATTCCACGGTTTGGCCGTCCTGGTCCTGCAACAGGTACGAGAAGGAGCCTTGGAACACGCCCTCCGAGCCCCCGCCGAGCGTCGCGGCGTGCCGCTCGGTGTCCACGCCGTCGCCTGCGGGCTCGCAACCGACGAGCTGCACTTGGCGGTAGCGCAGGAAGGGGTCGAAGATCCCAATGGCGTTGCTGCCGCCGCCGACACAGGCCACCACGGCGTCCGGGAGCTGTCCGACGTGTTCGCGGACCTGGGCCCTTGTCTCGAGCCCGACGACACGCTGCAGGTCGCGCACCATCATCGGGAAGGGATGCGGCCCGGCCGCGGTGCCGAAGCAGTAATACGTGGTGGCGGCGTTGGTGACCCAGTCGCGAAGCGCCGCGTTGATCGCGTCCTTCAATGTCCGAGAGCCGGTCTTCACCGCCATGACGTGCGCGCCGAGCAGTCGCATCCGCGCCACGTTGAGCGACTGGCGCTCCGTGTCCGTTTCGCCCATGTAGATGACGCATTCCAGGCCCAGCAGCGCGCAGGCGGTCGCAGTGGCGACGCCGTGCTGTCCCGCGCCGGTCTCCGCGATGACCCGCGTCTTGCCCATCTTCTTCGCCAACAGGCCTTGGCCGAGGACGTTGTTGATCTTGTGCGAGCCGGTGTGGTTCAAATCCTCCCGTTTGAGCAGGATGCGCGCCCCGCCCGCGTGCTCAGAGAGCCGTTTCGCCTCGTACAGGGGGGAGGGTCTGCCGACATAATCGCGTTGCAGCGCGTCGAGCTGCGCGAGGTAGTCCTCGTCCACCCGTGCCTTCTCATAGGCGTCGGTGACCTCCTCGATCACTGCCATGAGCGCTTCGGGCACATGGCGTCCGCCGAAACGGCCGAAGTAGCCCCCCGCGTCGGGGTCGTGCTCCGTGCGGACACGGACCCCTTCGCTCGCGGTCGGGAGGGGTTGCGCGGGGCTCATCGCACGGGCCGGGGGCACGACGGGTGCGTCCCGGCGGTGACGAGCTCAGTGAGCGCCGCGAGCGGGTCTGCGGCTGTGACGATGCCCTCGCCGACCAGGACAGCGTCGGCTCCCGCCGCGGCGTAGTTCAACAGATCCGCGGAGCTCTTGCAGCCCGACTCGGCTATTTTGATGACTTCGGCGGGCAGGGCGGGGACGACTCTGGCGAATGTCTCCGGGTCCACCTCGAGGGTTTTCAAGTTCCGGGCGTTGACGCCGATGACGCTTGCCCCTGCTGCGAGCGCGCGCTCTGCCTCTTGCTCGTCATGCACTTCGACCAGGGCGGTCATGCCAAGGCTCTCGACCCGGTCGAGGAGCGAGCTCAGCGCGTTCTGCTCCAAGGCCGCGACGATGAGCAGCACGATGTCGGCCCCGTGCGCGCGGGCCTCATGGACTTGGTAGGTGGTCACGATGAAGTCTTTGCGCAGCACGGGGATGCTCACAGCAGCCCGGACCTCGTCGAGGTCCGCGAGCGAGCCTTTGAACTTGCGCTCTTCGGTCAGGACGCTGACCGCCCTGGCGCCGCCCTCTTGGTAGAGCCGAGCCAGATCTGCGGGGCTCGGGATGTCGGCGAGCGCTCCTTTGCTGGGGCTGGCGCGCTTGATCTCGGCGATGACCCCGACTCCTGCTTCGCGCAACGCCGCCGCGGCGTCCAAAGGGTCAGGGGCGGCGTGCGCCGCCCGCTTGATGTGCGCAAAGTCCTTCGCGGCCTCGCGTGCGGCGACGTCTTCCCGCACTCCGGCGATAATCGTCTCGAGAACGGTGTGCGACATGCCCCAAGGATAGCCTGTCGCGCGTCGTCCCGCGCCAGCGGTTCCGCGCAACGCCGGGATGCGCAGCGTCGGGATTCACAGCGTCGGGTCTTCGCCCGCGTCGAGCGCGGCCCACGCCGAGCGTTCCACCTCGGGACGGTCCTTTTTCGCCGCTGGCGAGTCGAATCGGCTTCCCAGCCCCTGCGCCGCCCGGGCGGCGCGCAGGATGAAAACGCACGCGCCGAGCGCCATCGCCCCCGCGGCCAGGGGCAGCCCCCCGGATGTTCTGCTCACCACGAGATGATCGACCTGGTAGCGCTCGGGCAGGGCGGCCAATCGCGCCGCCTGGGCGGAGTCCGGCTTGTCGGCGAGCCAGTGCGCCCCGGCCCAGACAAGCCCGGCTCCTGCGAGGCCGACCGCGAGAGCCACCGCGCGCAATGTCCAGCCTTTGACCGCGAACACAGCGGGCACGGCGGCGATCAGGAGCAGCGCGAGGGCGATGGTCAGCGGCGCGAAATCAGATCCGAGCACTCGGACGTCGCGCGGGGCGCCCAGCCCGTCGTGCGCGCTGGCCACAGCCCAGGTGGCCCGAGACGAGCCGTACGCGCCCGCCCCGGCGCACACGAGCAGGAGCGAGGCCCACGCCAGCGGGCGCTTCACGGGGACTGCGGCCTCTCCCTCGGCCGCCGCGGCGGCGTCATCCGGCCTCGTTCGGCGAGCGCATCGTCTGCGCGGCGGCGATGGCGGACAGGACGGTGTTCGCTTTGTTCCTGCTCTCCCGGTACTCCGAGGAAGGGTCGGAGTCGAGGACCACGCCGCCGCCGGCCTGCACATAGGCGACGCCGTCTTTGACCACGGCCGTGCGGATGGCGATGGCGGTGTCGGCCTCGCCCGCGAAGTCGAAGTAGCCCACCACGCCGCCGTAGAGGCCGCGCCGGGTGATCTCGACTTCTTCGATGATTTCCATCGCCCGCACCTTCGGAGCCCCCGACAGCGTGCCTGCGGGGAAACAGGCGAGCACCGCGTCGAGCGCCGTTTTGCCCGGCGCGAGCTCCCCGCTCACGGTCGAGACGAGGTGCATGACGTGGCTGTAGCGCTCCAAGACCCGGAACTCGGCCACCCGCACGCTGCCCGGCACGCACACCCGTCCGAGGTCGTTGCGGCCGAGGTCGACCAGCATCAGGTGCTCTGCTTGTTCTTTCGGGTCGTCGGTGAGCTTTTTCTCGAAGAGGACGTCGTCCTCGTTGGTGCGGCCCCTTGGCTGGGTGCCCGCGATGGGCCGGGTCGTCACAGTCCGTCCTCGGGCGGTGAGCAAAGCCTCGGGGCTTGAGCCGACGATGTGGAACGCGGTCTCGCCCGTCTCCGCGGGGACCCGCATGAGGTACATGTGCGAGCTGGGGTTGTTCACCCGCAGCACCCGGTACACGTCGAGCGGGTCCGCGTGCACCGGCATGCTGTAGCGCTGCGACGGCACGACTTGGAACGCCTCGCCCGCTTCGATCTCTGCCACGACTTTCCGCACGTTCTGCCCGTATTCCTCTTCGGTGAGCTGGGAGGAGAAATCGGGGGTCGGCCAGTCGAAGACGGACACGGTGGACGGAGCGTGCGCGGCGAGGTCGGCGGTCATCGCGTCCAGGCGGGCAAGGGCCTCGGCGTACAGCGCGTCCAGGCCGGCTTGGTCCGGCGCTGTGGCGGAGCTGGCAGGCAGGAAAGCGTTGGCGATCAGGGTGATGACGTTCGCGCGGTGGTCGAAGACGGCGAGATCGGTGACGAGCAGCATGGTCATCGTCGGCAGCCGCAGGTCGTCGTGGGTGCGCTCGGGCAGCTGCTCCACCCAGCGCACCGCGTCGTAGCCGAGGTAGCCGACGAGGCCGCTGGTCAGCGGCGGCAGTCCGGGAACGGGATCGGTGGCGAGCGCTCGCACGGTCTGGTCGAGCACGGCGAGCGGGGAGCCTTCGACAGGCACCCCCGCCGGGGGCGTCCCGCGCCAGACGGCCCGCTCGCCCGCCGACGTGAGCGTCGCGCCGGTGCGCACCCCGATGAACGACCACTGCGACCACATTTTGCCCTGTTCGGCGGATTCCAGGAGGAACGTGCCCGCGCGCTCGCCCGCGAGTTTGCGGAACGCGGAGACCGGGGTTTCCGCGTCGGCGAGCAGCCTTCGGGCCACCGGGACCACGCGCCGCCCCTGCGCCAGCGCCTCGAACTCTGCGCGGGTGGTCGTGTTGGAGGGGGCGTTGCCGGTGAGTGCCCTGACAGTCATGAGCGCACATTTTATCGCAGCGCATTGGCCCCGTCGCAGGCCCGAGCGGAGTAGAGTGGGCGGATGGCGTTACAAGTTGGCGATGTGGTGCAGGACTTCGAGCTGCCCGATCAGACGGGCGCGCCCCGCAAGCTCAGCGAGTTCCTGGCTTTGGGCCCTGTGGTGGTGTTTTTCTACCCGAAGGCTTCCAGTCCGGTGTGCACCGCGCAAGCCTGTCAGTTCCGCGACCTCGGCGCGCAATTCCGGGAGCTCGGCGCGCAGCGCGTCGGGATCAGCAAAGACTCTGTGTCCGGTCAGGCCGGGTTCGTCTCGGGCAAGTCGCTGGATTTCCCGCTGCTGTCCGACAAGGCGGGCGTGGCCGCGGCTTTGTTCGGGGTCAAAGGCGGGCTCGGCGGGCTCAGCCCGGTCAAGCGTTCGACCTTCGTGCTCGACCAGACCGGCAAAGTCCTCAAGGCGATTCATCACGAATTCCGGGGCAAGGCGCATGCGGACGAGGCGTTGGCCTTTTTGCAGTCGGTCGTGGCCTCATGAGCGGCATCGCCCGAGCTTCGTCCATCACCGGGTCTGCTCTGTTGGCGGCTTGTGCTGCGGTGCTGGCGCTCGGCGGGCTCGCCGAGCCGAGCCCGGTGCCGGTCCCGCCGGTGCCGCCCGCTGGCGTGGGGGAGCCCGCGGGTCCCGCCCCCAAGGGCACGGTGCCCGTTCTTCAGGGCAATGCGCAGTCGGACTCGGACGACGATGACGACGACGCGAATCCGCCCGAGTCGTCCGCGCCGACGGTCCAACCGCAATCCTGATCCGAGCCCCAAGCCATGATCCGAGCGCTGTTTCCGCTGGTATCATTGGCGACACTCCCGCCTGCTGCTCGCAGTGCGGCCCTCACTGGCACGTCTCGATGGGTGGTTTTTGTATGAAGAAGGCAGCGCATGTCCCCGTCCTCGTCCTCAGCGCCTTCGCGCTGACTTTCGCAGGCCTCGTCAAGCACGAGCCAGTGCCTGTTCCCCCCGTCCCGCCCGCGGGCGGGGAGGACCACGGCGGCGCGGTCCCCGACGACACTCGGCCGTACATACCGAGGGACGACGATGATGACGACGGCGATGACGACGACTCGGACCGGGTCGAGCCGAGCGCGCCGGTCATTCCCCCGCAATCCTGATTTCCCCCTCGCGCAGTCGCAGCTTCCTCTCTACTCTGCTTGTGCCAATCGCCTCTTGTTACAAGGAAGTAAAAACTATGTTTCCCGCCTCCGCTCGCCGGCAGAAACGCCTTTCGGCCGCAGTGCTCGCCTTGGCGGCTTTCGGCATGGTCGTGACCGGCGGCATGTCCGCCGCTGCCGCCTCGGGGGGAGGCTACGGGCCCATCCCCGTCCCGGTGCATCCCATGCCGCAGTCCCCGCCCGCCGGAGCGTCGCCGAAAGCGTTCCATCCGGTGCCCGCCCCGCACGGCACGATCCCGAAGCCCGCTCCCGGCAGTCGCTCGCCTCGGCCGGCAGCGCCCACCGTCGCGCCGGGTGCAGGCGTGGACGACTCCGACGACGACTCGTAGCGAGGGGCGCGGCCCTGTCCAGGGCCTCTTTTTGGTTGCGATTGCGCGCCGATACGGCTCGAGTCGGGCGCCATGAGGCTTCCCGAACGGTGATGGCGGCGTAACCTGAAGCGGCAAGCGCTCATGCGCCGTCTCCAAAAAGGATGTGGGAAGTTGCGGAAAATATTCCAGCGCGCGCTCGTCGGCGCATATGCGGCTGTGGTCGCAATAACGGCGCCAGCCGTCGCTCCTGCCGCCACGGCCTCCGCTGCGAGCGGCGTGCCCGCTGCTGCGGCCGGCGTCGTGTCCGTGTCCCCGGCAGAGGGCGAGACCGTGGGCGTGGCGTTTCCCGTGACGGTTCGTTTCGCCGCTCCGGTGGCCGACCGCGCCGCCGCACAGCAATCCGTCACCTTCTCCACGTCGGGCCCGCACACCCCGGAAGGGTCTTTCCGCTGGCTCGACGACGCCACGATGCGATGGACCCCGACCGGCTACTGGCCGTCGCACGAGACGGTCACCGTGGTCGCCGCCGGTTTTCCGCGCAAATTCCGCACCGGTGCGCAAGTGCTCGCCGTCGCCAGCATCAGCGCGCACACCTTCACCGTGAAGATCGACGGCAAAGTCGTCAAGACAATGCCCGCTTCCATGGGCAGGCCCAAGCACCCCACCCCGGTCGGCTCGTTCACGACGCTGGAAAAACAGAACCCGGTGGTCATGGACTCACGCACGATCGGCATACCGCTCAACAGCCCCGAGGGGTACAAACTCACCGTCTACGACGCGGTGCGTCTCACCTGGGGCGGTGTCTATGTCCACGCGGCGCCCTGGTCGGCGGCCTCGCAGGGCAAGGCGAACGTCAGCCACGGCTGCATCAACTTGAGCACGGACAACGCGGCCTGGTACTACAACACGGTCGGCATCGGGGACCCCGTCATCATCCAGGCGTGACCGAGCAACGGGGCTCCAGCGAAACCGTCAGTCCAGCTGGCTGGCCGCGGCCTCGTCGAGAAACCACACCGTCCGTTCCGAGCCGCTGGCCCCGGCGGAAGGGACGCGCTCCGGCGCGGCGGCGCCGAGGGCGGCTTTGGCCGCTGCTGCTTTCCCCGCGCCGGAAACCAGCAGCCACACCTCTCGCGCTCGGCGGATCGCCGGCAGGGTGAGGGTGATCCGCTCCGGCGGCGGCTTCGGCGAATCGAGGACCGCGAGAACGGGGCGCTCTGTCTCCCGCACTGCCGGGGAGTTCGGAAAGATCGAGTTGATGTGCCCCTCTTCGCCCATCCCCAACAGATGCACGTCAAAGGTCGCGGGCAGGAGTTCGGCATACGCTTGGGCGGCCGCCTCGGGGGTGGGCCAATCGCCTCCGGGGGCGCCCATCGGGAACACCCGCGCCGGGTCCACCGGCACATGGTCGAGCAGCGCCTCGCGGGCCTGGCCCTCGTTGCGTTCGGGATGGCCGAGCGGCACCCAGCGCTCGTCGCCCCAGAACAAGTCGATCTTGTCCCAGGCGAGGTCCGCCCAGCGCAGCGCTTTCAGCAGGCCAATGCCCGCGCCGCCGCCGGTGAGCACCGCCGAGGCCGTGCCGCGTTCGGCGATTGCCTCGCCGACCAGGGCGAGGAACCGTTCCTTGGCGGCCGCGATCAAGTCGTGCAGGTCGGTGGACCGGACGATCTCGACGGTGCTCATGCCGCGGCCTCCTCGTCCTTGGTGACCGACCCGAATCCCTGGAGCGCTTGCTCGTAGACCTCGTCAGGGTCCATGAACCGCAGTTCCTGGGCGAGCAAAGCAGGCACGTCCTGGTGGAACAGGCTCACGGCGCTTTCGGGCCGGCCCGGCCGCACCACCCGGCCGTTGCCCCGGCGGTCCTGGGTCAACGACAGCGTGCCGCCGTGCCGGTGCAACGAGATCTCCAAGCTGCCAGCCCCTCGGCGCACAGGCACCGCAAGCCGCGCGGCGAGCCACCCGGCGACCAGGTCGAGGGTGATCGAGGGTTCGGGGCCGAGCACGACGGCCTCGGTGACCGGCTCATAGTTGGGCTCGTCCAGCGAGGCGGTGAGGATGGAGCGGATCGGCGTCGCCCTGGCCCACACGAGGTCGGTGTCGCCGGGAGCGTAGCCGTGGACGAGTTTGGCGAGCGACGCGGCGGCGTCGGCCGCGGTGATCGAGTTCGTGACCCTTCGCGAGGCCAGGGCGCCGATAGGGTCCTCGGCCGGGACTTCGGGGGCCAGGCCCGGCCACCAGGCCACCACCGGTGTGTCTGGCAGCAAGAACGGGATCACGACGCTGTCGCCGTGGTCGGCGAGCGGTCCGTAGAGCCGCAGCACGACCACCTCCGAAGCCCCTGCGTCCCCGCCGACCCGGATCTGCGCGTCGAGCCGGGTCGCGGCGTAGCGCTGGCCCTTCGCGACGATGATGACCCGGCAGGGGTGCTCGCGGTTCGCGGTTCCCGCGGCGGAGATGGCGAGCTCCACGTCCTCGCCGTCCTCAACGCAGACGACGAGGGTGAGCACTCGGCTCACCGCGGGGTTCCCGGTGGCGGTGCGCAGCGCCACGAGGCGCTTGGAGATCTTCTCCGTCGTGGTGGCGGGGAGGTCGATAATGCTCATTTCTGCCCTCCGAGGCGATGAGACACAAGGGGCGCCGATGGGAAACCGCGGCGCCAGGAGCAGACGCGCCTTGCGTCGGCGGGGCGACTCGGCGCGACGGCGCGCGCGAGAGACGACGACACTGCGGCGGATCGCGCGGCAGGGGCGAAGAACATCATGGCCGCCTCCAGGTCCGGCCGCTGCGGGCCAGCATCTCGGTCGCGCTCTTGGGGCCCCAGCCGCCGGAGGGGTATTGCTCCGGCGCGCCGCCAGCGCCCCAATGCTCAAGGACCGGGTCCAGGATCTTCCAGGACAGCTCCACCTCGTCGGTCACGGGGAACAGCGAGGGCTCGCCGAGGAGCACGTCGAGGATAAGCCGCTCGTAGGCCTCGGGCGAGGACTCGGTGAAGGCCTGCCCGTAGTTGAAGTCCATGTTCACATCGCGCACCCGCATCGCGGAACCCGGCACCTTCGAACCGAACCGAAGGGTGACGCCTTCATCCGGCTGCACACGGATGACCAGGGCGTTCTGCCCGAGTTCTTCGGTCATCGCCTCATCGAAGGGCAAGTGCGGGGCGCGCTTGAAGACCAGCGCGATCTCGGTGACGCGCCGCCCGAGCCGTTTGCCGGTGCGCAGGTAGAAAGGCACCCCCGCCCAGCGGCGCGAGTCGACTTCCACGGTGATCGCGGCGAACGTCTCGGTTGTCGAGTCCGACGCGAAGCCTTCTTCTTCCAGCAGGCCGCACACCTCTTGGCCGCCCTGCCAGCCGCGCGCGTACTGACCGCGCGCGGTGGTCTCGTCCAAAGGGTAGGAGAGTTTCGCGGCGGAGAGCACTTTGGTCTTTTCCGTGGTGACTTCGTGCGCCGCGAAACTCACCGGCTCCTCCATCGCGACCAGCGCGAGCAACTGCAACAGGTGGTTTTGGATCACGTCCCGCGCCGCGCCGATCCCGTCGTAGTACCCGGCACGCCCGCCCAGGCCGATGTCCTCGGCCATGGTGATCTGGACGTGGTCGACGTAGTGCGCGTTCCAAATCGGCTCGAACAGCTGGTTCGCGAACCGCAACGCCAAGATGTTCTGCACGGTCTCTTTGCCGAGATAGTGGTCGATGCGGAAGATCGACCGCTCGTCGAAGACCTCTTTGATCACGCCGTTCAGCTCGATGGCGCTCTCCAAGTCGTGCCCGAACGGCTTCTCGACGACCGCGCGCCGCCAGCTGCCTTCCGGCGGGTGGGCGAGGCCGGTGGCGGAGAGGTGTTTGAACACGACCGGGAAGTCTTTCGGCGGCACCGAAAGGTAGAAGGCGTAGTTGCCGCCCGTGCCCCGGTCCTCGTCCAATCCGCGCAACGCGTCGGCGATCCGCTCGAAGGAAGCGTCTTCGTCAAAGGCTCCCTGGACGAACCGCATGCCTTGGGCGAGCCTGGCGAACGTTTCCTCCCGGAACGGGGTGCGGGCTTTGGCCTGCACGCAGTCTCGGACGAAGTCCGCGAAGCCCGCGTCGTCCCAGTCTCTGCGGCCGAAGCCGACCAGGGAGAAGCTGGGGGAGAGCAGGCCTCGGTTCGCGAGGTCGTACACGGCGGGCATGAGCTTGTGGCGCGAGAGATCCCCGGTGACCCCGAAAACAACGAGGCCGCACGGGCCCGCGATGCGCGGCATGCGTTTGTCGCGCTCGTCGCGCAATGGGTTGGTCCACCCGGCAGGCGGGAGCGCCGCCTTGGTCATCCTCGCAGCCCGTTCAGTTTCTCGGCGGTGGCGTCGAGCAGCTCCTGCCAGGAAGCGATGAACTTCTCCACGCCCTGTGTCTCCAAGACCTCGAACACGTCGTCCATGTCGACACCGGCCTCGGCGAGCTGGTCGAAGACATCGTGCGCGTTCTGCACCTTGCCCACCACGGAGTGCAGACGCACCTCGCCGTGGTCCGCGAAGGCCTCCAGCGTTTTCTCGGGCATGGTGTTCACCGTGTTCGGGGCGACCAGGTCGGACACGTACAGCGTGTCCGGGTAGTTGGGGTTTTTGGTCCCGGTGGAGGCCCACAGCGCGCGTTGCGGGTTCGCGCCAGCGGCTTTGAGCTCCGCGAACTCGTCCGAGGAGAATTTCTGCTGGTACAGCTCGTACGCGAGCACGCCGTTGGCGAGGGCGGCTTTGCCGAGCAGCGCCTTCGCCGCGTCGGTGCCGACTTTGCCCAGGCGCTCGTCCACTTCGGAGTCCACCCGGGAGATGAAGAAGGAGGCGACGGAGTGGATCTTGCTGAGGTCGCGACCGGCCGCCGCCGCCGCTTGCACGCCCGCGATGTACGCGTCGATGACCGCGCTGTGGCGCTCGATGGAGAAGATGAGCGTGACGTTGACGCTCACGCCTTCGGCGATCACCCTGGTGATCGCGGGCAAGCCCGCCTTCGTCGCCGGAATTTTGACGAGCAGGTTCGGGCGGTCGACGATCTTCCACAGCTCGAGGGCCTGGGCGACGGTGCCCTCGGTGTCATGGGCGAGACGGGGGTCCACCTCGATGGACACCCGGCCGTCCACCCCGCCGGAGCGCTCATACACTGGGGCGAACACATCGCAGGCCGCGCGGACGTCGTCCGTGGTGAGCGCGGTGATGACCGCTTCGACGTCCGCGCCTCGGGCGACGATCTCCGAGATCTGCGCCTCGTACGCCTCGCCTTTGGAAAGCGCGCCTTGGAAGATCGTCGGGTTCGTCGTCACACCGACCACGGACCGGGTGGCGATCAGTTCCGCGAGGTTGCCGGTGCGCAACCGGTCACGCGAGAGATCGTCGAGCCAGACCGAGACGCCCGCCTCGCTCAATGCCTTCAGGTTTGCGTTCTGTTGTCCGCTCATACTGCCTCCTTGGTTCGGTGTGATCCGGGGTGATTCGTCAGCTTTTGGCTTTTTCGAGAGACCGCGTTGCGGCGTCCACCACGGCTTGCGAGGTGAATCCGAACTCGCGGAACAATGTCTTCCAGTCCCCCGAGGCCCCGTAGTGCTCGATGGAGACGATCTCGCCCGCGTCCCCGACGTGGCGGTGCCAGGTCAACGCGATCCCGGCCTCCACCGCGACTCGCGCCTTGACCGCGGGCGGGAGGACCTGGTCTCGGTACTGCTGGCTTTGCGCCTCGAACCATTCCACGCACGGCGCGGAGACGACTCGCGCCCCGACGCCCCGGCTTTCGAGCTCCTTGCGCGCCTCCACGGCGAGCTGGAGCTCTGAGCCGGTGCCGATGAGCACCACTTGCGGCTCGGTGGCCTCAGCCTCTTGCAGGACGTACGCGCCCTTGGCCACGCCCTCGGCGCTCGTGCCCGGCAGGATCGGCAGGTTCTGGCGGGAGAGGATCAGCCCGGTCGGGCCGTGCAGCTTGGAAAGGCCGAGCTGCTCGCGGTCCAGCAGGGCGAGCCACGCGAACGCGGTCTCGTTCGCGTCGGCGGGGCGCACCACGTTCAGGTGCGGGATGGCCCGCAGCGCGGCGAGGTGCTCGACCGGCTGGTGGGTCGGACCGTCCTCGCCGAGGCCGATGGAGTCGTGCGTCCAGATGTAGATCGGATCGATCTCCATGAGCGCCGCGAGCCGCACCGCCGGGCGCATGTAGTCGCTGAACTGGAGGAACGTTCCGCCGTAGGCGCGCGTGGGGCCGTGCAGGGTGATGCCGCCGAGGATGGCGGCCATCGCGTGCTCGCGGATGCCGAAATGCAGTGTCCGCCCGTACGGCTGCGCTTTCCACGCTTCGGTGGAGATGCCCGAGGGCCCGAACGAGTCGGAGCCTTTGATGGTGGTGTTGTTGCTGCCCGCGAGGTCGGCCGAGCCGCCCCAGAGCTCGGGGAGCAGGGGGCCGAGCGCCTCCAGCGTGTCGCCGGAGGCCTTGCGGGTGGCCACGTCTTTGTCGCCGACCTGCCATTTCGGCAGCGCGTCGGCGAGCCCTTTGGGCAGCTGGTTCGCGAAGACCCGGTCGAAGAGCTGTTTGCGCTCCGGCTCGCGCGCGGCCCAGGCCTCGAACTGCTGGTCCCATGCTTGGTGCGCCTTCGCGCCCCGCTCGCGCAGGCGCCGGGTGCGCTGCATGACTTCGGGGTCGACCTGGAACTTTTGCTCCGGGTCGAAGCCGAGCTGCTCCTTGACGGCGGCGACCTCTTCGTCGCCGAGCGCCGCGCCGTGGACCGCGCCGGTGTTCTGCAGCTTCGGGGCCGGGTAGCCGATGATGGTGCGCAGGATGATGATCGACGGCCTCGCGGTTTCGGCCTTCGCCGCTTCCAGCGCCGCCTCGATGGCGACGACGTCCTCGCCCGAGTCGACGTGCTGGACGTGCCAGCCGTACGCCTCGTAGCGCTTGGCGACGTCTTCGTCGAAGGCGATCGCGGTGTTGTCCTCGATGGAGATGTGGTTGCGGTCGTAGACGACGACGAGGTTGCCCAGCTGCTGCGTACCCGCCAACGAAGACGCTTCGCTGGTCACGCCTTCTTGCAGGTCGCCGTCCGAGGCCACGACGTAAATGTGGTGGTCGAAGGGGCTCTGCCCGGCGGGGGCGTCCGGGTCGAAGAGGCCGCGCTCGCGCCGGGCGGCGTAGGCCATGCCGACAGCGTGGGCGAGGCCTTGCCCGAGCGGTCCGGTGGTGATCTCCACGCCTTTGGTGTGGCGGTACTCGGGGTGGCCGGGGGTGAGCGAGCCGAACACGCGCAGCTGCTCGATGTCGTCGAGTTCGAGCCCGAAGCCGCCGAGGTAGAGCTGGATGTACAGGAAGAGGCTGGCGTGCCCGCAGGACAGGACGAACCGGTCCCTGCCGACCCAGTCGGCGTCGTTCGGGTCGTGCCGCAGCACCCGTTGGAACAGGGTGTAGGCGAGGGGGGCGAGGCTCATGGCGGTGCCGGGGTGCCCGTTGCCGACCTTCTGGACCGCGTCCGCGGCGAGCACCCGGACGGTGTTCACGGCGCGAGTGTCGAGGTCGGTCCAATCGGCAGGGTAGGCGGCGCGGGTGTGCTTGGCGATGAGAGCGGGGTCCGCCGCGTTCGCGGTGTCCTGAGCAGTAGCTGACACGTTCTTCCTCGGTATTGTGGATCTTCGCAGGTCGCGATCGGTATCTCGTGGTGGAGGCTCCGGTCTGTCGCAGGCAGTCGGCTTCGTGGGCGTTCGACGCCTCCGCTCCCCAGCCTAGCGCGCTCGGATCGTGCTCGTCCGAGCAGCTCGGTGAACTTGGCCAAGTCGTCGGCCGCTCTTGTCGGCGCCGGGGCGCCGGGCCCGATTGGGACTGCGGGCCCGACTCGTCTACCATCGTCTGTAGTAGAACAGCCCATTTTTGCTAGGAGCAACGTGCCGGTCAGCGCGGACCCCGTCGAGCGGGGCGTTTCCGCCCCCTCTTTGGGGGCGGGGCGCGTTTTGGCGTTGGCGCGAGACTATCTCGCCCTCACCAAGCCGAGGGTGATCGAGCTGCTTTTGGTGGCCACGATCCCTGTGATGCTGCTCGCTCATCGGGGGACGGTCGATCTGCGCCTGATCCTGGAGACGCTGTTCGGGGGATGGCTGGGCGCGGCGAGCGCCAACACGCTCAACTGCGTGGTGGACGCGGACATCGACAAGGTGATGGACCGGACGAAGAACCGCCCGCTCGCGCGAGGGGCGATGAGCCGCCGCGCGGCCCTTCTTTTCGGCCTCGGACTGGGTTCGGCCTCGTTCTTGTGGCTGTGGCGCTCGGCGAACCTGCTGGCGGCCTCGCTGGTTGTGGCCACCATCGCTTTCTACGTTTTGGTCTACTCGATGTTCCTCAAGCGCCGCACCTCGCAGAACGTCGTCTGGGGCGGCGCGGCCGGCTGTATGCCCGCCTTGGTCGGCTGGGCCGCCGTGACCGGCTCGTTGGACTGGCCCGCGCTCGTCGTCTTCATGGTCATTTTCTTCTGGACTCCGCCGCACACCTGGTCCCTGGCCATGAAATACCGCGACGACTACTCCACGGCCGGGGTGCCGATGCTCCCGACGGTGGCCGACGAGCGTCTGGTCGCCAAACGCATGGTTTGGTACACATGGGCCACGGTGCTGACGACGTTCGCGCTGATCCCGGTCGTCGGCCTGTTGTACGCGGGGGTGGCGATCGCCGCGGGTTCGTGGTTCCTCTACGAGGCGCATCGGCTGAGCGCGGGCCTCGCGGCCGGGCGCCCGGTGACCCCGTTCCGGCTGTTCTTGCAGTCCAACAACTACCTTGCCGCAGTGTTCGTCGGGCTTGCCGTCGATTCCGCGCTGGCGTGGCCGACGGTTGCGAGCCTTCTTTCGTGACCTGCTTCTCACCTGTCTCTTTTCGGCGGGCGACCTTCGTCACGATTCTCCGCGTAGTGGTACCGTGAGTTGTGGTTGCACGCACAGCAAGCGGCCACAGCATGGCGTTGTTACAGTCATTTCTGTTGTGTCCTCGGCCGGAAAGCCCGGATGAAGAAGGGATTGGTGCAGGTGAGCGCGACTTCCAAAGTTCGTTCTCTGATCGACTTGGCGAAGGACGTGGCTGTCGCAGCCGCAGTCGGAGTTCGCGCGGGGATGATACCCCTGCTCCCCGTACCACGTCCGGATTACGCGTTGCGCCTGGTGAAGGGCATTGACACGGTCGGCCCCGTCGCCGCCGCGGTGGTGGCGAACGCCGCCTTCACGCCGGACAAAACCGCTTTGATCGACGAGCACGGATCGCTGACTTGGAAGGAAGTGAACGAGCAGGCGAACGCCTTGGCGCGCGGTTGGGCCGCGCAGGGCCTCAAGGCGGGCGACAGCATCGGCTCGATCTCGCGCAACCACCGGGGCTTGGTGCTCACGATGGTCGCCGCGGGCAAGATCGGTGTGAAAGTCTTGCTGCTCAACACAGGTTTCGCCGCGCCGCAACTGATCGACGTCATGGCGCGCGAAGGCGCCAAAGCCATCGCGTTCGACAGCGAGTTCGCCGGCATCATCCACCGGCTTCCCCCGGAAGTGCTCCGCACATTGGTCTGGGAGGGCGGCGAGGACCCGGCCGCGACGGCGGGGCTGCCGACGGCGGAGTCGGTCAGCGCGGGCCACAGCCGGGAGAACCTGCCCAAGCCGGAGTGCCTTGGCGGGTTCACCTTGCTCACCAGCGGCACCACCGGCACCCCGAAGGGGGCGCCTCGGGGCAAGGTCAACCCGATCGGCTCGGCCCAGTTCTTGCACCGGGTGCCGTTGCGCGGGGGGCAGCGCTTCCTCGCGACCGCTCCGCTGTTCCACGGCACCGGCCTCTCGCAATTCATCCTCGCGCTCGTGCTGCGCCACACCGTGATCCTGCAGCGCCGCTTCAACCCCGAGCAGACCTTGCAGCTCATCGAGCGGCACAAGGCGCAAGTCCTCGTTGTGGTGCCGACGATGCTCCAACGGATTATCGACCTGCCCAAGGAGACGCTGGACAAGTACGATGTGAGCAGCATCCAGGTCGTTTTCGCGGCGGGCTCGGCCCTGTCCCCGGACCTCTCCACCCGGATCATGGACCATTTCGGCGACACCCTGTACAACCTGTACGGGTCGACCGAAGTCGCCGTCGCGACGGTCGCGCAGCCGTGGGAGATGCGCGCGGCCCCCGGCACAGCCGGACGGCCTCCGGTCGGCGTCAAGCTGGCGCTCCTGGACGAGCACGGCAAGCGCATCACCGAGCCCTTCAAGGAGGGCCGCATTTTCGTGCGCAGCATGCTCTCCTTCAACGGGTACACGGACGGGCGCAACAAAGAGATCATCGACGGCCTCATGTCCAGCGGCGACGTCGGCCACTTCGACGACCTCGGCTTGCTCTACGTCGACGGCCGTGACGACGACATGATCGTCTCCGGCGGCGAGAACGTCTTCCCCCAGGAGGTTGAGCACCTGCTGACTGAGCACCCCGAGGTTTTCGAAGTCTGTGTCATCGGCGTGGACGACGACGAGTTCGGCAAGCGGCTGAAGGCGTATGTGGCCAAGGCTGAGGGCTCGGGCCTGGACGCCGAGGGCGTGCAGGCGCACGTCAAAGCCCACCTCGCCCGGTACAAAGTGCCCAAAGAGGTCGTGTTCGTCGACAAGCTGCCCCGCAACGAGACCGGCAAAGTGCTGCGCCGCATGCTGCTGGACGAGCACAACAAAGCAGTGTCCTGCGCCAAAGAAGCCGCTGAGAAACAGTCGGCGCCCTCCGCGACCGCCGCGCGGGAAACCGTCGAGCGAACAGCCCAGGCGATGCAGTCCGGCCCGTCCGCGCTGCCGGCGCAGGACGCCACGCCCGCGCAGCAGGAGGCCGCGGCAGGCGGATCTGTTCCGACTCAGAGCGCCTCGGCCGCCCAGCAAGGGTGACCAAGGGCCTGCACCTTGTGCTCGGCGACGAGCCGCTCCTTGTCGAACGGGCAGTCGCCTCGGTGCTTCGCGAAGCCCGCGCGCACGACGGCTTTGTCGGCGGCGGGGTGGCGGCTCCGGTGATTTCGCGGCTGCGCGCAGGCGACGCGACAGCGGATCTGCTCGCCGAGCTGACAAGCGCGTCGTTGTTCGCCGAGCAACGGGTGCTCGTTCTCGAAGAAGCGCAGCAAGCAGGGGCAGACCCGTGCGCGCGCATCCTCGACCTGGCCCGAGAACAAGACGAATCAGTCACTGTGGTGGTCTGCCATTCCGGGGCGGCGCGCAACCGGCCTTTGGTGAACTCGTTGCGCGAACTGGGAGCGCAGACGCACGCTTGCGCGAAGCTGACCAGGGCGGGGGACCGGCTGGACTTCGTCCGCGCGGAATTCCGCGAGCACGGGGTGCGCGTCCCGCCTGCCGCTGCGCAAGCCCTGTTGGAGTCGGTCGGGTCCGATCTGCGCGAACTCGCCCGCGCGTGCTCGCAGCTCGCTTCGGACACCGGGGGAGTGGTGAACGTTGAAGCGGTGCGCCAGTATTTCCAAGGGAAAGCGGAGGTGAGCGGTTTCGACATCGCCGATCTCGCGCTCGGCGGGGAAACAGCCGGCGCGCTCGCGGCGGCGCGCTGGGCGCTCACCAGCGGCGTGGCGCCGGTGCTCATCGCGGACGCGCTGGCCGAGTCGGCCCTGTCGTTGGCCAGGGTCGCGGCGGCTGGCCGCGCGAGCCCGGAGGCGCTCGCGTCGAGCCTCGGGATGCCGCCGTGGCGGGCCAAGAAAACCCAAGGCCATTGGCGGATTTGGAGCTCCGGCGGCAACGACGAGCAATCGGCGCTGCGCCGCGTGGACCGTGCCCTGCGCTTAGTGGCCGAACTGAACGCGGACGTGAAAGGCGCGGCGGCGGACATTGATTTCGCGGTGGAGTCCGCCGTGCGGCAGATCGCGGGATTGGCGCGCTCCGGTTAGGAGCCGAGCCGCCGCACCGCTTGCCGGACCGGCTCGGGCACCGGGACCGGCGTGCGGGTCACAGCGTCGACGTAGACGTGCGCGAACCGTCCGAGCGCGGCGGGCTCGTCGTCGCCAGCTGTGAAAACAGCGAGCCGGTACACGACGCTGCGCTCCCCGAGGCGCTCGCAGGCGATGCCCACTTCGAGCTGGTCGGGGAAGCTGAGCTGGCGCAGGTAGCGGCACGAGGTTTCCGCGACCACGCCGATGGCCTGCAACTCGCGAGTGTCCATGCCGGTCTCGCTCATCAGCCAGGCGTTCACCGCTGTGTCGAAATACGAGTAGTAGGCAACGTTGTTCACATGCCCGTAGTGGTCGTTGTCCGCCCAGCGGGTGGGCACCGGCCAGCGGGTCGTGAAGGCGGGCGCGTCGCTCATGCGCCCCTCCCGTGAGGGAGTATCACTTGCCGCACGGCGCTCCCGTCGGCGAGGCGGTCCATCGCCTCGTTCAGGTCCGCCAAGGCGAGGGTGTGGCTCTTGAGCTTCTCCACGGGCAGGGCGCCGTCCCGCCAGAGCCCGATGAGGGCGGGGACGTCCTGTTGCGGGTCCGCCGAACCCATATACGAGCCGATGGCGGATTTGGACTCGCCGACGAAGGAGACGGCGGGCAAGGCGAGTTCTTCGGTCGAGGGCGGCAGCCCGATGAACACGGCGGCGCCTCCCCTGCCCGCCAGTTCGAATGCTTGCCGCATGACGGCGGCCTTGCCTGCCGCTTCGAACGCCCACCGGACGCCCAGGCCGCCCGTGGCGTCCGCGACCACGGCAGCCGCGTCCTGCGGGGCCGCGGCGTGGGTCGCGCCCAGCTGCAGAGCGAGCTCCCGTTTCGCCGGGACTGGGTCGATCGCGATGACAGGTGCTGCCTGCGCGGCTTTTGCTCCGAGCACTGCGGCCAAACCGACGCCGCCGAGCCCGATGACCGCCACGCTTTCTCCCGGCGCGACGGCGGCGGTGTTGCGCACAGCCCCGAAGCCGGTGAGCATCGCGCAACCGAAGAGCGCGGCGATGTCCATGGGCAGGTCGCGGTCGACGACGACGGCGGAAGACCGGTCCACAACAGCGTGTTGGGCGAATCCGGACACCCCGAGGTGGTGGTGCAGGGAGCCGCCGATCGCGTCGGTGATTCTGCGTCCGCCGGAAAGCAAAGAGCCCGCGCTGTTGGCTTTGGCCGCCGCCGCGCACAGGGTGGGCTGTCGCCGCGCGCACGCGGGGCACCGGCCGCAGCTGGGCATGAAGACGAGCACCACATGGTCGCCCTCGCGCACGTCCCGCACGTCCGGCCCGACGGCGGCGACGACACCAGCCGCCTCGTGCCCGAGGGCCATCGGCAAAGGACGGGGCCGGTGGCCGTTGATGACGGAAAGATCGGAGTGGCAGACCCCGGCGGCCTCAATGCGCACCAGCAGCTCGTGCGGGCCTGGCTCGGCGAGGTCCACCTCTTCGAGCGCAAGCGGCTTGGAAACGGCGTAGGGTTGCGGTTCGCGCTCGTGGCGCAGCACAGCGGCGAGAGTTTTCATGCGGGCGCAAACTCGTCGAGCCGCATGGGCATGGCGGAACTACGCGTCGATCTTGTTGACCAGCTTCGTGAGGGCGCTTTTGCGGTTGGCGGCGTTGTTCTTGTGGATCACGCCCTTGCTCACAGCCTTGTCAAGGTTGCGATTGGCGGCCACGAGGAGCTGGGCGGCCTGCTCTTTCTCGCCCGCTGCCGCGCTGGTGCGGACCTTGCGGATGGCGGTGCGCAAGGCGGAGCGGACCGCCTGGTTGCGCTGGCGTGCAGCCTCGTTGGTCTTGATGCGCTTGATTTGCGATTTGATGTTCGCCACGTCGGTGTCGTCCTCGTTTTCAGCGGCTCGAAGCCGTGGTCCTTCTGTTGTTTCCGGGTGAGTTGCCCCTCAAGCGTCTCAAGCGCCGGTGAGCTTCTGGCGAAAAATCCGGCCCCACCGGGGAGGAGTCAGACTTTCGCGACGAGACAGCTTAGCACGCGACCCGCGCATGGGGCCAATCGATCCGTTCGGGGGCCCGTCCGCGCGAAGAAATCAACAAGCGCAGGCGCGTTCTGCCCTCTGCGGGCCCGCTATGTCATAATCGACACAGCCGTCATCGAGCATGACGACTCCGAACACGCGAGATCAAGACCGGTCGGCAGCGCGGCCGGGTTTTCTCAGTCGCAGAGCGAGGCTTCGCGTTCGGCGGGCGCGGGAAATCCGGCAAAGGCAAGGACAACGAAGTGAAGCCAGGCACTGACAAAACAAAGCCGGAGAAATCGGCCAAGAGCAGCCAGTCGCAATCGCAGTCCAAGGGCGGTCAGCGCCAGTCCCAAACGCAGGGCGGCGGAGCCCAGTTGGACGGCGCCTTCGAGGATTACACCGAGTCGCCGGGGTTCGAGAAGAACTTCGACGAGATGTTCGAGCAGGACGGCTCCGCCAGAGCCCCGTATCGGGGCGTTTTCCAGGCGTTGGAGCCATTGGACTCCGACGACCTCAACGCCCGCGCGGAAGCGCTCGGCAGGGCCTTCATCAACCAAGGCATCACCTTCTCGCTCTCGGGGCAAGAGCGGCCCTTCCCGCTCGACCTCGTGCCCCGCGTCATCGCAGCGGCGGAATGGGCCAAGCTGGAGAAGGGGATCACCCAGCGGGTCCGCGCCTTGGAGGCGTTCC
This sequence comes from Segniliparus rotundus DSM 44985, assembly GCF_000092825.1. Classification (NCBI taxonomy): domain Bacteria; kingdom Bacillati; phylum Actinomycetota; class Actinomycetes; order Mycobacteriales; family Segniliparaceae; genus Segniliparus; species Segniliparus rotundus. Next base: position 456,383 of record NC_014168.1, read on the forward strand.
TCGACGATGTGTACGGAGACCAGGAAATCCTGCGCGACGGCGTCATCCCGCGCTCGCTGATCTTCTCCTGCCAGCACTTCCACCGCCAAGCCTCGGGCATCCGGCCGCCGAACGGCGTGCGCATCCACGTCGCGGGCATCGACATCATCCGCGACGGCCAAGGAACGTTCCGGGTGCTGGAGGACAACCTGCGCAACCCGTCCGGCGTGAGCTATGTGATGGAGAACCGGCGCACCATGACACGGGTCTTCCCCGACCTCTTCGGCACGCACCGCGTCCGCCCGGTGGACGACTACCCCGCGCATTTGCTGCGCGCCCTGCGGGCCGCCGCGGCCACCAACGAGGACGACCCGACCGTGGTGGTGCTCACCCCCGGCGTCGCGAACTCCGCGCACTTCGAGCACTCCCTGCTCGCCCGGCAAATGGGCGTCGAGCTGGTCGAAGGCCGCGATCTTTTCTGCCGGGACAACATCGTCTACATGCGCACCACCGAAGGCGAAGTCCAGGTCGACGTCATTTACCGGCGCATCGACGACGAGTATCTCGACCCGTTGCAGTTCAAACCCGAGTCCCTGCTCGGCGTCGCGGGCATCGTGAACGCGGCGCGGGCCGGGAACGTCGTCATCTCCTCCGCGGTCGGCAACGGGGTCGGGGACGACAAGCTGGTCTACACCTACGTGCCGTCGATGATCGAGTACTACCTCGGCGAGAAGCCCCTGCTCGCGAACGTGGACACCTACCGTTGCTGGATACCGCACGAGCTGGAGCAGACCTTGGACCGGATCAACGAGCTCGTGCTCAAACCTGTGGAGGGCTCGGGCGGCTACGGCATCGTCTTCGGGCCGGACGCGTCGGAGAAAGAGCTCGCCGCCATGTCCCGCAAAATCCGCGCCAACCCCCGGGACTGGGTCGCCCAGCCGGTGATGCAGCTGTCCACGGTCCCGACCAAAATCGGCGACAAAGTCGCCCCACGCCACGTGGACCTGCGCCCGTTCGCGGTCAACGACGGCGAGAACGTGTGGGTGCTGCCCGGAGGCCTCACCCGAGTGGCCCTCAAAGAGGGCTCGCTGGTGGTGAACTCCAGCCAAGGCGGCGGCAGCAAGGACACATGGGTGCTGGGCAACCGCTCCCAGGCGAAGACGGAGGTGGCCTCGTGATGTCAGCCCGCAATGCTGCGTCGTTGTTTGTGGATCCGGTCGGCGATGTGTCGAGCGCGCCGATGGTTGGGCGTTGTGCTGAGAGCGGTGGTGTCTTGTGATGTTGGCCCGCAATGCTGAGTCGTTGTTTTGGATCGGACGGTACGTCGAGCGGGCCGACGACACCGCGCGCATTCTGGACGTCGGGGTGCACCAGCTCCTCGAAGACGCGACGGTGGACTCGGACCAGCAGGCCCGCGGCCTGCTGCGGATCCTGGGCATCACCCCGCCGGAGGGCGAAGAGCTCCACGTCTGGTCGATGACCGACCTCGTCGCGTTCGACCGGGAGAACGGCAACTCCATCGCGGATTCGCTCTACCGGGCGCGCGAGAACGCCCGAGGGGCGCGCGAGGTCACCTCCACAGAGATGTGGGAGAGCCTGAACACCACCTTCAACGGCATCGCGGACAGCGAGAAGCTCGCCCGCAAGCTCGGCCCGCACGAGTTTTTCTCGTACGTGGAGAACCGGGCGGCGTTGTTCTCCGGCCTGGTGGACTCGACCCTCTCCCGCGACGACGGCTACTTGTTCCTCCTGCTCGGCAAGCATCTTGAGCGGATCGACATGGGCATTCGCCTGTTGCTGGTCGGCTCGGGCGACCGCTCGGACGCGTCCTGGGTTTCGGTGCTGCGCGCGGCAGGAGCCCACGACACCTACTTGCGCACGTACCGGGGTTTGCTCAACTCCACCTCGGTCGTCGAGTTCCTCGTCCTCGACCGCCTCTTCCCCCGCTCGGTCTTCTACTCGCTGCACCGGGTGGAGGAATGCCTCGCCGAACTGGACCGAGGAGACTTGTACTCCAGGGTCGGCTCGCGCAACGAGGCGCGCAGGATCATCGGCAGCGCGCGCAGCGCGCTGGAGTACACGCGGGCTTCCGACTTGGTCGACGACCTTTACGCGCGGTTGTCCAGCGTGCAATCGGCCTGCTTGGAGACCGGCGAGGCTGTCGCCGACCGATATTTCACGGTGGAGCCTTACATGCTGTGGAGCGATGTGCGCGCAATTGGGCGCGCGGGAGGGGAGGAAGTCGCATGAGCTGGCGGCTGCGCATCACGCACACCATCGGATACGCCTACGACTCGCCGGTGCGCGCCTCGTTCAACGAAGTGCGCATCAGCCCCCGCAACGACGCCCGGCAGAACGTCATCAACGGACGTGTCACCACCGAACCGGCCGGCCGGTATTACCGGTATTCGGACTACTGGGGCACCTTCGTCACCGCCTTCGACCTGCACGCCCCGCATTCGGAGCTGGAGATCGTCGGCGCTTCGGTCGTGGAGACCGGCGCCGACGACAAGATCGAGAAGCCGCTTTCCTGGGACGAGCTGGGCTCGCCCCGCGTGACCGACAGATACTACGAATACCTCGGCTACACGGATTTCGCCCCGAACCACCGCCCGTTGTTGGGCGTGGCGCGGCGCATCCGCAAACAAGACCTTTCCCCGGCGCAGACGGTGGGCGCCGTCGTGGAGTGGGTGCGGGACGAATTCGAATTCGTCCCGCAGACCACGACCGCGCGGGTGACGGCGGTGGACGCGGTCAACGCCAGCAAGGGCACGGCCCAGGATTTGGCCCACGTCTCGCTCGTGCTGCTGCGCGGTCTCGGCGTCCCCGCCCGGTATGTGACGGGATTCCTGTACCCGGACACCAAGAAAGCGAAGGTCGGCGAACCTGTGGAGGGTCGCGCCTCGGCGTGGGTCGAAGCGTGGTTCGGCGCCTGGCAGGGGTTCGACCCGTTGGTCGGCGCGCCGATCAACGAGCGCCACGTCGCGGTGGGCCATGGCCGCGACTACGACGACGTGCCGCCCATCAAGGGCATCTACACGGGCGGGCTCGCCACCGACCTCGACGTGCACACCGAGATCACCCGCCTGTCCTAGGCCCCCTGCGGCGGACAGACGCGCATCGACGATGGAGCCGCCGCCCTTGCGGAGATCCCGCAGACCGGAGTGTGACCGGCGAAAGCCCACGGGCCCCGGTGTTCCCGAAACTCGCATAGATGCTGCGATCTGCGTCTTTTAACTTGCATCTGAAATGCATATTTGAGATGATGCGACGGTGCAACTCACCAAGTTCACGGATCTCGGCCTTCGCGTCACGATGCTGCTTGCGGCGGCGCCGTCGGGGCGCCAACTGTCCACCGCGCATGTCGCGGAGCAGATGCGCGTGCCGTACACGCACGCCGCAAAGGTTGTCGCGCGGTTGGCGGGACTGGGGGTCGTGGAGTCCGCCAGGGGCCGTGCTGGGGGGCTGCGGCTCGCCGAGTCCGCCTCCAGCCGCTCGATCGGCTGGATCGCCCGGCGGCTGGAGGGGGACGGCGAGGTCGTGGAGTGCGAGGGGGCGAACCCGTGCCCGTTGCGCGAGGGCTGTCGGCTCCGGGGGGCGTTGCGCCAGGCGCAGGAGGCTTTTTTCCACGTCCTCGACGGCTGGACGGTCGCGGAGATGATCCGCACTCCGACGGAACCGATCCTGCGCGAGCTTGTGCTCGCCACAGGCCCGAAGAAAGGAATCTGATGTCCCTGTCCGATCAGGCGAAGTCTGTCCTTCGCGCCACCGCGCCGGCCGTCGGCGCGGCGCTCGACGAGATCGCGCCGCTGTTCTACGACAGATTGTTCGCCGCGCACCCCGAATTGCTCCGAGACTTGTTCAACCGGGGCAACCAGGCGCAAGGGGACCAGCCGAAGGCGCTGGCGGGTTCTATCGTCGCGTTCGCGGGCTTGGCCCTGGCGGGCGACGAGGACCGGTACGGGGCAGTGTTGGACCGGATCGCGCACAAGCACGCCTCCCTCGGCGTGACGGCCGAGCTGTACTCGGTGGTGCACGAGCATTTGTTCGCCGCTATCGCCCAGGTGCTCGGCGAAGCGGTCACCCCGGAGGTCGCTTCGGCGTGGACCGAGCTGTATTGGCTGATGGCGGGCGAGCTGATCGCGCGGGAGCGGGGGTTGTACGACGCCGCCCGCGTCGCCCCCGGCGAGGTGTGGCGCGAGGCGCGGGTGGCCGCGCGGGCGCTGGAGTCGGCGGACGTGGTCAGTCTGGAGCTTGTCGACCCCTCTGGCGCGGGACTGCCCGCGTTTTTGCCCGGGCAGTACGTTTCTGTGCAGGTGGCGCTGCCTGACGGCGCGCGGCAGATCCGTCAGTACAGCCTCGCCGGAGGCACGTCCGAGGGCAGCTGGCGTCTTGGCGTCAAACGGGTGCGCGGCGAAGCGGGCGCCCCGGACGGGGAAGTGTCCAACCATATTTATGAGAACGTTTTCGAGGGGGACCTGGTGCGGGTGTCCATCCCGGCGGGGGAGCTGGTCCTCGACCGTTCCGACCGCCCGTTGGTCCTCGTGTCGGCGGGCATCGGCTGCACGCCGATCATGGGCATGCTCCACGCTTTGGCCGCCGAGCGCTCGGAGCGCTCGACGACCGTGTTGCACGCGGACCGGGCGTTGTCCACCCACGCGTACCGGGCGGAGCTGGCCGATTTGGTCGGGCAACTGCCCAATGGCCGGCTGTGGACCTGGTATCAGAGCCTGGACGGGTCCAGGCGGGGCGCGCTGTCCGGGCTGATGGACTTCGACGCTGTGGACGTCGCGCCGGACGCGGTCGCCTATGTGTGCGGTCCCACGCCGTTTCTCGGGTATGCCGTCAGCGCGCTGACGGCCAAGGGGCTGTCCGAGGCGGACGTGCGTTATGAGGTGTTCGGACCGCTGGCGGCACTCGTCGCGGCGTGACCCCGCTGCTCGCCGCCGAGAGCGCCATGACTGCTGTGCTGTAGCGAACATGCCTTCATTGCAGTCGGCTGATCCTGTGATACGCTTCATCCAAACATGGTAATAACGATGTTTCGTTCAATGAGGAGCGAAAGGCAGCAGGGCATGGCGGCGCGCAAAGGCAAAAGGGTTTTTGTCATCGGTGTTGGGATGACGAAGTTCGAGAAGCCGGGGCGGCGCGAGGACTGGGACTACCCGGACATGGCGCGTGAATCCGGCGCCAACGCGCTCGCCGACGCGGGAATCCCCTACGCCGACGTCGAGGCCGCCAGTGTCGGATACGTCTACGGCGAGTCCACGTCCGGCCAACGCGCCGTCTACGAGCTCGGCATGACAGGCGTCCCGGTGGTCAACGTCAACAACAACTGCTCGACCGGCTCGACGGCGCTCTGCCTCGCGGCGCAGCAGATCCGAGGCGGCCTGAACGACTGTGTGCTCGCGCTCGGATTCGAAAAGATGCAGCCCGGCTCGCTCGGAGCCACCTACGACGACCGCGAGCAGCCGATGGAGCGCCACATCATGGCCCTCGCCGAAATCTCCGAAGTGCTTTTCCCGCCCGCGCCGTGGATGTTCGGCGCGGCGGGCCGTGAGCATATGAAGCTGTACGGCACCACCGCCGAACACTTCGCGAAGATCGGCGAGAAGAACCACCGCCACTCGGTGAACAACCCCAACTCGCAGTTCCGCGACGAGCACACCCTCGACGACATCCTCGCCGCGCGCATGATTTACGACCCGCTCACCAAATTGCAATGCTCGCCGACCTCCGACGGCTCGGCCGCCGCGATCCTCGCCAGCGAGGACTTCGTGGACCAGCACGGCCTCGCGGACCGGGCGGTCGAAATCGTCGGCCAGGCCATGACCACGGACTTCCAGTCGACCTTCGACGGCACCGCGAAGAACATCGTCGGCTTCGACATGTCCAGGCAGGCCGCGCGCGAAGTCTATGAGCAGTCCGGCCTCGGGCCGGAGGATTTCCAAGTCATCGAGCTGCACGACTGCTTCTCCACCAACGAACTCCTGACCTACGAGGCGCTCGGCCTGTGCCCCGAGGGCGAAGGCGGCAAGCTGGTGGACTCGGGCGAGACCACGTACGGGGGGAAATGGGTCGTCAACCCCTCCGGCGGGCTCATCTCCAAGGGCCACCCGCTCGGAGCCACCGGCCTCGCCCAATGCGCCGAGCTGACCTGGCAGTTGCGCGGCGAAGCCGACAAGCGCCAAGTCTCGGGCGTGGCCGCCGCCCTGCAGCACAACATCGGCCTCGGCGGCGCCGCGGTCGTCACCGCGTACCAGCGGGCCACCGGGCCCCGCTGAGCCTGCGGGCAGCGCCGCGCGCGCATCCTGACACCCCGAAAGAAACACGAGAAAAAGGAGCACCCAACCATGGGCCACGTCGAAGCAACCGCAAACGTCCCCTTCCCTCCTGAGAAAGTCTGGTCGGCCATCACCAACCTGGAGGACTACGGCAAGTGGATGTCCATCCACACCAAATGGAAGGGCGACATCCCCGCCAAGCTGGAGAAGGGCACGCAGTACTCCGAGGTCATCACGATGATGGGCATGGCCAACGTCATCACATGGACCGTCGAGCAGTTCGAAGAGAACAAGACGTGGGTCAGCTCGGGCTCCGGCATGGCCGGGGTCACGACCACGACCAGCATCCACCTGACCCCCGACGGCGACGGCACCAAGATCTCCATCGGCAGCGAGTTCAGCGGCAACATCATCAAAGGCCCGCTCGCGAAAGCCATCGAGAAGGCGGCCGTCAAGGACCTGGAGAAGTCCGTCCAGTCGTTGACCGAGCTCTTGAACGCCTGAGCGGAGACTGCCCATGACACAGGCGCAGGAACTCCGGTTCGACGTCGAAGGCCTGGACCGATGGTCGGAAGAATCCACATACGAGGTGACCAGGGAGGCGATCGTCGCGTACGCCGAGGCGACCAACGACCCTATCCCCGCGCACCGCGCGGGCGAGATCGCGCCGCCGGTCTTCGCCATCGTCCCGGTCTTCGAGAACATGATGGAGCCGGTGTTCGCGGTCGTCCCGTTGGAGCTGTTCGGCCTTGTCCTGCACGGCGAGCAGGACTTCCGGTTCCACCGGCCGATCTACCCCGGCGACGTGCTCGTCTCGCGTTCGAAGATGATCGGGTTCGACGGGTTGGAGAACGGCAGCCGCGGCGCCGCCCTCATCGAGACCCGGTTGCAGAGCGGGGAGCTGGTCAACGAACAGTATTTGACCTTCTTCATCCGCAAATTCACCAACCCCGAGGCGGCGGGCGCGCTCTCCCCGGAACACAAATTCCCTGAGGAGTTGCGCGCGCAGGCGCCCGTCGCGCGGGTCGTCGCGCATGTGGACACGGATCAGACCTATCGCTACAGCGAGGCTTCGGGCGACCCGATGCCCATCCACCTCGACGAAGAGGTCGCCCTCGACGCTGGGCTGCCGGGAGTCATCGCCCACGGCCTGTGCGTGCTCGCGTTCACCTCGTGGGCGGCGCTGACGTCGCTGGCCGACGGGAGAACCGAGCGGCTCGCACGCCTCGCGGTCCGGTTCGCGAAACCGGTGCTGCCAGGGCAGGACATCGAGACCACGCTGTGGCGCTCAGCGGCTTCGGGCGGCTCCACGCAGTACGTCTACGAGACCAAAGTCGGCGACGACGTGGTCATCAAAGACGGCCTTGTCGAAATCGCCGACCGCATTGTCGGAAATCACTGACGGAAACGGAGTAAAAACATGGGAGCACTGGACGGACGTGTCGCGGTCGTCACCGGAGCCGGTCGCGGCATCGGCCGCGAGCACGCGCTCTTGTTCGCCAAGGAAGGCGCCAAAGTCGTGGTCAACGACCTCGGCGGCGCGAACGACGGCACCGGGGCCGACGCCGGCCCCGCCGCCGAAGTCGTCCAAGAGATCCTCGCCCTCGGCGGGGAGGCTTCGGCCAACACGAACAACATCGCGGACTGGGACGGCGCGAAAGACCTCGTCGACCAGGCGGTCCGCGACTTCGGACGGCTCGACGTGGTCGTCAACAACGCGGGCATCCTGCGCGACGGCTTCATCGCGGGGATGACCGAAGCCCAATGGGACGCAGTCGTCGCCGTGCACCTCAAGGGGCACTTCAACGTCCTGCGCCACGCCTCGGCGTATTGGAAAGAGGAGAGCAAGGCGGGCCGTCAGCCCAACGCCTCGGTCATCAACACCGCGTCGGACTCCGGCCTCACGGTCCCCAATGACGGCCAAGGCAACTACGGAGCCGCCAAAGCGGCCATTGCGGCGCTCACCCAGGTCGCCGCGAGCGAGCTGGAGCGCTACGGCGTGCGGGCGAACGCCATCGCGCCGATGGCGCGCACCCGGCTCACCCTCGCGACCCCCGGCATGGGCGCGATCTTCGCCGAAGAGGTCGAAGAGGGCGAGTTCGACGGCTTCTCCCCGGCGAACATCTCCCCGCTCGTCGCGTACTTGGCCACGGCGGACTGCACCATCACCGGCAAGGTGTTCCGGGTCGGCGGCGGCTACATCGCCGAGCTCGGCGGCTGGCACGAAGTGAACTCCTATGAGACCGACGGCCCGTGGTCTGTGGAGTTGGTCGCGAAGCAGCTGGCGTAGGGGGCGGCGATGTTCGAATGGTCTGAGATGGACCTCCTGGTCCGGGGGGCGCTGCGGGAGTTCATCGACAAAGAGATCAAGCCGGTCCGCGACCAGCTCGAATCCGGCGAGATCAAGCCGTACCCGATTATCCGCAAGCTGTTCGAACAGTTCGGCATCGCCGCCATGGCGACCGAGCGGCTGGAGAAAGCGCTCGCCCGCGAGGAGGCGCACGAGGCCGCCAGGGCGAAGGGCGAGAAGCCGGAGAAAAGCGACAGCGGCGCGCTGGGCGGCCTCGGGTCGGGCGATCAGGCGAGCCTGATGTTCATGCTCAACAAAGAGCTCGCCGGGGTGAGCCTCGGCCTGGTCGTGTCGTTCGGGGTGAGCCTTGGCCTCGGCGCCGGGACCATTATGGCCAAAGGGACATTGGCGCAGAAAAAGCGCTGGCTGCCGGGGCTGGTCACCGCTGAGAAGATCGCCGCTTGGGCGATCACCGAGCCCGATTCCGGCTCGGACGCCTTCGGCGGGATGAAGACCACAGTGCGCCGGGACGGCGAGGACTACATTCTCAACGGGCAGAAAACCTTCATCACGAACGGCCCGGACGCCGACGTGATCGTGGTCTACGCCAAACTCGACGACGGGTCGGCGCTCAGCCGCCGCGACCGCAAGGTGCTCGCCTTCGTGCTCGACAAGGGCATGGCCGGCCTGGTGCAGGAGAAGCCCTTCCAGAAGATGGGCATGAACTCCTCCCCGACAGGGGAGCTCTTTTTCACCGACGTCCGCCTCGCCCCGGACCGTCTGCTCGGCGAGAGCGAGGACCATTCCTCCGGCGACGGCAGGGACAGCGCCCGCTCGAACTTCGTCGTGGAACGGGTCGGCGTCGCCGCCCTCTCGCTCGGCATCATTGAGGAATGCCTGCGGTTGTGCGCCGACTACGCCAAAACCCGCACGCTGTGGGGGCAGGAGATCGGCGCATTCCAGCTCATCCAGCTCAAGCTGGCGCAAATGGAAGTCGCCAGGCTCAACGTTGAGAACATGGTGTTCCGGGCGATCGAGCTTTCCCGCGCGGGCAAGCAGCCGACGCTCGCGGAAGCCTCCGCGATGAAGCTGTACTCCTCGCAGGCCGCGACGGAGGTCGCGATGGAGGCGGTGCAGCTCTTCGGCGGCAACGGCTATATGCGCGAATACCGGGTCGAGCAGCTCGCCAGGGACGCGAAATCGCTCATGATCTACGCGGGCAGCAACGAGATCCAAGTGACGCACATCGCCAAGGGCCTGCTTTCGCCGTGAGCGCCCGGGGACGGCGCGCGCCGTCCCCGTCTGCGGATCTGCGCGCCCAGCCCGGTAGGGTGGATGTGTGACGGACCATGAGATCGAAGCGCACGAGGCCCTCGTCCCGGAGCTTGAGGAAGTTGAGGAGTTCGACGACGAGGGGCCCGAACTCGCAGACGGCGGGATAGTCCGTCGGATTCTGGCCGAATTCCTCGGGGCGTTCTTCCTCGCCCTCGTGATCGCCACCGCCAGCGGCCCGACGGCCCCCGTGCTCGTCGGCCTCACCGCGGCCGTGTTGTTCTTCCTCTTCGGCCCGGTTTCCGGCGGGCATTTCACCCCGGTCGTCACGGCGGCTCTGGGCTTGCTCGGCCGAATTCGCGCCGAGCTGGCCTGGGTGTACGTTTTCGTGCAGTTCGCTGCGGGCTTCGCCGCGTTCGCGCTGGTGTGGGCGTTGCGACCGCCGTTGGACGACGCCGCCCGAGGCGCGTTGCGCGCCAGCGTGGACACGCTTGTCGGGGCGGTCGGCGGGCAGGTCCCGTGGTTCCCCGCGCATTGGCCGTTGCTGCTTTTGCTGTCGGTGCTGCTCGTCGCGGTCGTGCTCGCTGCGCGGAGCGCATTCGGCCAAGGCTCCCAGGCCGCCGCGTGGATCGGCGGGGTCGTCGGCGCGACATTCTGGTTGGGGAACGCGATCTACCCTGCGGCGAGCGTGCCCGCCGTTGTGTTCAACGGGTACGCGTCGGCTTTCCGCGCGTTGCCGGTGCTGGTGCTCTTCCCGCTGATCGGCGCGTATGTGGGCGCCTTGGTGTACCGCGAGATCGTCGTCGCCCACCCGGCTGAGGCGGAGGAGGACTTCGTGGACGAGACGGACTTCGTGGACGAGGCCGAGCCGGTTGCGGCTGACGAGGCCGAGCTGGTGGACACCCCGGCGGAACAGGGCGAAGACGGACACGGAACTGCTGATGAGGATGAGGATTCGCAGCCGCACGAGTCCTCGTGAGATGATGGTGCATTGACACAGACGCCCTGGCCCCAGGGTGTTGCGCCCAAGGAGCACCGCGATTCCGAACTTCGCCGACACCACGTTCACCGACCCTGAGCGCATCCGCAACTTTTGCGTGATCGCGCATATCGACCACGGCAAATCCACCTTGGCCGATCGGATGCTGCAACTCACCGGCGTTGTGGACGATCGTTCGATGCGCGCCCAGTACCTCGACCGGATGGACATCGAACGCGAGCGCGGCATCACGATCAAAGCGCAGAACGTCCGACTGCCGTGGCAGACCGACGGCGCGGACTACGTCCTGCACCTCATCGACACCCCCGGCCACGTCGACTTCACCTATGAAGTGTCCCGCGCGCTCGCCGCGTGCGAAGGCGCGATCCTGCTCGTGGACTCCACCCAGGGCATCCAGGCGCAGACGCTGGCCAACCTGTATCTCGCGATGGAGCGCGACCTCACCATTATTCCCGTGCTCGGCAAAATCGACCTGCCCGCCTCCGACCCCGAGACGCACGCCTCGGAGATCGCGCACATCACCGGCTGCGACCCCGCGGACATCCTGCGCGTGTCCGGCAAAACCGGCGAAGGCGTCAAAGAGCTTCTCGACGAGGTGGTGCGGCTCGTCCCGCCGCCCAAAGGCGACGCGGACGCGCCCGCCAGGGCGATGATCTTCGACTCGGTCTTCGACACCTACCGGGGCGTGGTCACCTACGTCCGTGTGATCGACGGGAAGATCACCCCGCGCGAGCGCATCCAGATGATGTCCACCAAAGCCCAGCACGAGTTGTTGGAGGTCGGGATCGTCTCCCCCGAGCCGAAGGCCTGCGCGGGCCTCGGGGTCGGGGAGGTCGGCTACCTCATCACCGGTGTGAAAGACGTGCGCCAGTCCAAAGTCGGCGACACCGTGACCTCGTTGCGCCACGGCGCCACGCAGGCGCTGCCCGGCTATCGCGAGGCGAAGCCGATGGTGTTCTCGGGCCTGTACCCGATTGACGGCTCGGACTACCCGAACCTGCGCGAAGCCATCGAGAAGTTGCAGCTCAACGATGCGGCGTTGACCTTCGAGCCGGAGACTTCCGTGGCGTTGGGCTTCGGTTTCCGCTGCGGCTTCCTCGGACTGCTGCACATGGACATCACCAAGGAGCGCCTGCTGCGCGAGTTCGGGCTCGACCTCATCGCCACCGCGCCCGCCGTGGTGTACCGGGTGCTGCTCGACAGCGGCGACGAAGTCGTGGTGACCAACCCCGCGGAATGGCCGACCGGCAAGGTCCGGTCCGTCTTCGAGCCGATGGTGCGCTGCACAGTGATCGCGCCGAACGAGTTCACCGGCCCCATCATGGAGCTGTGCACCTCGCGGCGCGGCCAGATGAAAAGCATGGACTACCTTTCCCAGACCAGGCTGGAGATCGTCTACCACATGCCCCTCGGCGAGATCATCTTCGACTTTTTCGACGAGCTGAAGTCCCGCACCAAAGGCTACGCGAGCTTGGACTACGAGCCGTCGGGCGAGCAGGAGTCCGAACTGGTCAAGGTGGACATCCTCTTGCAGGGCGAGGCCGTGGACGCCTTCTCGGCGATCGTGCACAAGGACGCGGCGCAGGCCTACGGCGGCAAGATGACCACCCGGCTGCGCGAGCTCATTCCCCGCCAGCAGTTCGAAGTTCCGATCCAGGCCGCGGTCGGCTCGAAGATCATCGCCCGTGAGAATATCCGCGCGATCCGCAAAGACGTGCTCGCGAAATGCTATGGCGGCGACATCACTCGCAAGCGCAAGCTCTTGGAGAAGCAGAAAGAGGGCAAAAAGCGCATGAAGACCATCGGCAGGGTCGAGGTCCCGCAGGAGGCCTTCATCGCCGCGCTCACCATCGGGGACGAGGGCAACAACAAAAAGAAAGACTAGTCACGCGGGCGGCGCGGCGTTCCCGTCCGCCGGGGAGCCGCAGGACACAAAGCCCAGCCCGTTGCCCTCGGTGACCGTCGTGCCGTTGTGTTGGAGCGCGCAATGGAGCTTGACAGTCCGGTCGACCGGTTCTGTGGTCGCCTCGATCCAGGCGTGCGTCCAGCCTTGTCCGAGGCGGGCCGTTCTGGTGAACGGCGTCCGCGCGTTCTCCTGCGCCTCGACGCCTCTGCGCTTTCCTGCCCCGCCGCCAGGTTCGATGTCTTTGAGGTACCGCACCCACACTTCGCTCGAACCCGCCGCGGTGACCGCGTAGACGATGTCGGGCTCGCTCGTGGGCGGTTGCGGCGCGCACCCCGAGGCGACGAGGCAGGCGGCGGCGAGAAAAAAGGCGCGGGCGCGGGACGGCATCGGAGTCAGTTGCTCTCGGCGGTGGCGCTTTTCGGGGCCTCGCAGGTCACAGACCGCGTGCCGGTTTTCGTCGCGATGACCGCCCCGTCGTGTTTGATCGTGCAGGTGAGCGACGCTGTGTTGTCGTTGGTCCCCGGATCGTTCGCGTGGATGTTCGCGTGGTCCCAGAAGTCCCCGAGGGTGACTTCTTTTGTGTACGGCACAGCGGCGTAATCCGAACTGCGCCGCGATGGGATTTTCTTCCCCGCCTTCGGGCGGCCCATGTGCGACAGATAGCTGATCTTGATTTTGCCGCTGACCCCGACCCCGGTGATCTCGTAGGTGACATTGTGGCTGCCGTTGCCGCGTTCGTGTTTGCCGCAGCCCGAGACCACGAGGCACAGGCTCAGGAGCGCGATGAGGACGGGGCGTCGCATGGCAGAAGTCTAGCTTCCGGGTCAGGGCCCAGCGCGCGGCCCGCAGGCCATGCGCGTGATCAGAGCCCGTACAAGTCCGCGAAAGGGTCGTGGGACGGATCCAGCTGCGGTTCGATTTCGCTGTCATCGGCCGCGGTCTTCGCCGCCGCGTCGCCGCAGAGCGACCGGATCAGGGCGATGGTCATGTCCATGCCCGCCGCCACGCCCGAGGACGTCCAGCGGTCTCGGTCCTCGACCCAGCGGGCGCGCGGCTCCCACGTCACGTTCTGGCCGTGCTGCGACACAAAGGAGAACAGGGATTTGTTGGATGTGGCGCGGTAGCCGTCGAGCAGTCCGGCCGCCGCCAGCACCAACGACCCGGTGCACACCGAGGCGACGATCCCGGCGCGCGAGGCATGCTCGCGCAAGATGTCGAGAAACTTTTCGTCGGACACGAGCGGCCGCGTCCCGGCGCCGCCGGGGAGCAGCAGGATATCGCTCGCGGCAGCGGGTTCATAGGTGCGGTCGGGGTTCACGCTCACCCCTTGCGCGCTCGCCACCGGCGCACGAGACGGGCCCAGGAACGAGAGGGCGAAATCATCCGGGAGGGCGCTGAGCAACTCGGCCGGGCCGAACACGTCGAGCAGTTCAAAACCGTCGAACAAGAGAATCGAGACCGATCGCCGCGCCATGGGGCAACTGTAGCAGCGCTGCGTTTTCACGAGCGCATGTTTTCTCTTTCGGCGGGCAGAATTAGCTACACAGTAGTAGGGTAGGCCCATGGCAAGCCCCAATGTCGCATTCGATGAGGTCAGGCGTGTTTTTGATGTCACGCTCGCTATTCGGCGGTCTCGTCATGAGCTCATCGAACGCGCCCAAAGGCTCCCTGGCATGGGCCCAGTGGAACGTGAAGCCCTCCTCGTGGCGCTCCAAGCGAACAGCGACCAGCTTCAGGCGGTGACCAAAGATGTGCGTGCGCGCATCAAGCGGATGCAAGCGCCCCGGCTGGCCAAGGCCGTGCCCTGTGGGCGGTGTTCGGATCCGGCTTGCACTGCGTTTGCGCGCGACTGTTCCTGCGCAACGAAGCCTCGGCGCGACAGCTCGTCACATTGGAAGGCGTGAGTCAGAGTGGTTCGGCGCATGGTGCGGCAGAGATCATATTGCGACAGGGGCCAGGGAAGGCGCTACGGTATGACGATGGGCGCTTTATCGAAAACAGTGGCGGCTTTCCTCGTGGCGGGCGCATTCGCGTGCGGTCCCGTTCCTGCGGCGATGGCCAACGGCGTTGCTGCCGAGCTCGTGGTCCAGGCGGCCGCCGACCGTCTCGCCGTCTCCTCCGATGTGGCCGCGTCCAAGTGGTTCTCTGGCGGAGCCATCCACGATCAGGCCAGGGCGGATGACGTCCTAGAGGACGCGGCGGAGCAAGGCTCGGCGGCCGGGTTGGACCAGGACCGGGTGCGGGCTTTGTTCGAGGACCAAATCGCGGCGGCAGAGGGCGAGGAGTACGCGCGGTTCGCCGAGTGGTCGTTCGACCCGCGCTCGGCTCCCCAAGCCCCGACCGATCTCTCCAGCGCGCGGGCGCGCATCAACGAAGCCTCGAGCCGTTTGATCCAGGCGTACGCCCAGTTCGCCCAGAAAACGGCGGCCAAACCCGCGTGCGGCGCCCAGGTGCGAGCAGCGCTCGCCGCCGAGGTCTCCCGGCGAGGATGGGGAGCACAATGGGCGCGCGGGATGCGCCGCGCCGCCACGCATTTCTGCACTGGCTGAACGACCCCGACCGTCCGGTTCCTCGTGCTGGCACACGCCTGGTCCACTCCAGTTGCCTTCGCGGGCGCAGCCATGACCCGTATCTGCCGACCAGCTCGTCGCGTTTGGCGAGATGGCTGAAAACAAACCGGGCGTGCCGTGATCGAAGGATTGTTCGGGGAAGCCCAGGCTCGTGACATCGGCTTTGACGACGCTCTCATTTCCAGGCGACCGTCCGGACAGCAACGAGGTGTCGATATCGACGGCGGTCGTTCTTGATCGGCAATACTGAGCCTCGCTATGTGAGGCCTCGATATAAAAATGCCCGTTGAGAAAGTGCTCTCAACGGGCATCCCGTTGTGGAGCTGAGGGGACTCGAACTCCCGGTGTCCCTGCAGTTCGCGCCCTGCGATAAGCGATTGCAGGGGAGCGCGGAGATTTTCGGGGCCTTCCGGCTGCTGGTGTTCACGGGTAGTTGGTTGACCGGGTCAACATGGTTTTGGCGTGGGCGCCAGGCGGTGGGCCGTTCGTCTTGTTGTGGCTCCTCGCGTTCCGCGTGAGGGCTGTCATTCGTCGTCGCTTGGTGCTTTCTTGGTGTCGGTCTACGACGCGGCAGTGGCTGATGGACTGCAGGACGGCCGCGGGGAGGCGCATAAGCTCTTCGCCTGGCGAGTGGAACGAATCCGTTTGCAGCCGCATGTGGGAGAGGCCGAAATCGTGCCCTTGTTGCGCGCCGACGAGTCTGGCGTGACCGTCACCGGCTCCCTGTCAACCTCGCTCGTGGCAGAATTCCCCTTCACAATGGCCATGCCTGAGCATTCGCCCAGATCAGAGAAATGACCGAAAGGGTTCGCATCTTTGCAACACCGCCAAAATCTATGGTTTCGAACAACTGGCCCACTTCGCCAGTTGGCGCACATAGGCACTGTGTGGTCGTCGATGAAAAATCCCGCCCTGTGTCATCCGGTGGAAATTTTATTCTGACTCCTCCATGACTATCCGGTTGTGATAGGCACGGCGCAGTCAACTCTTCTGCAGCGCAGGGGGACGGGCTGTTCGCGTCCTGTGAGGCGCGAAGGTCCGCACAATGGCGGAAGACCGTTCATTTCTTTTGAACGCCCCACCCGTTCGGGCGCCCGTACGAGGGATCATCGTCTTCTTCGTACTCAGGCTCGTGCATCATCGCCTTGGTCACCCTGCGCATTGGCGAGACCGGCAACTTGTCGTACTCAATGTTCGCGTCTGGCAGGACCTCGGCGAGAATCTCCCCCGGGGTGGGCAGTTCCCCCAGGTGTTTGCGGAAATCGGCCATGGCTTCCAAAGCCTGCTTCCGCGCGTCGTGGGTGGCTGCTTTCGCCGCCTGCACGACCGCTTTCTCAAGGTGGGCCAAATCGACCTTCGGCGCCCGCTCCCGGTCGAAGCGAAACGTGACGAGCACGCCGTCCGCGCCGCACCGCGCTTGCGCGAGCTTGTCGGGGCTCTGGCCTTTTCCGATGATCTGCATCAGATCCTTGCGCAGCGCCACGGCTTCGGCGAACTGGTTCTCCGTGGCCCCGAGGAGATTCTCGGCGCGGGCCTTCGCCGCAGCGGCCTCTTCTTCTGTTGTCATACCTCACCTGCTCACTCTGGTTTCGTCTCAACGGGCGCTTGCGGAGCGGTCCATCGCGTCGGAGCCCATATCGCGGCCCGCTTCCCACACATCGTCGTCCGCCGCGGCGGACTGCGCCTCGTACATCGCCAAAACGTGGTCGCGCTCATCGCGCTCGCCCGGAGTCAAGTCCCCGACGACCGGTTCGGCAGTCTGAACCGGTCGGACGTTTTGGTCGAACTGTCTCTCAAGGATCGGGGGCGCCGACGCGGCGCGTTGCGGGGGAGCCCCCACCGAGCCCGCTTGCGGACTCACCGCGCCGCTGGCCGGCTCCACGCTCGGCGACTCGCCCTGCGGCGATGTCGCCGCGAGTGGTGTTCCGGCGGCAGGCGCGCCCGAGCCGAAGCCGCGCAGATCGGCGCCCATGTGCCCTGCGGGCGTGTTGGAGATGCCCTGACCGGGCGGGCTGGCCTGCTGGCCCGCTTGTTGCGCCCCTCCGGAGCCGCTGTGGGGGGCAGGCGGCTGCGCGTGCGCGGAGCCCGCGCTCGATGAGTCGGCGTGCGGGACGGAACTCTGGAGGTTCTCGGTGGGGGTGCGTGTGGTGTGGGGCAATGCGCCCTCCGGCTGGGGGCCTTGCGTGCCCGGCGGCACAGTGCCTTGTGGTTGCGGCCCAGCGACGGGTTTCTCCTTCGGGCCCTGGAGGTTCTCGGTGGGGGTGCGTGCGGTGTGGGGCAATGCGCCCTCCGGCTGGGGGCCTTGCGTGCCCGGCGGCACAGTGCCTTGTGGTTGCGGCCCAGCGACGGGTTTCTCCTTCGACGCCTCCGCCTGCAGCTTCTCCGCTTTCCCGAACCCGCCCTTCGCGGATTCCAGCCCCCCTTTCACCGGAGCGCCTGCGAGTTTGTCGGTGTCGAAAGGCGTGTGGTTGATCCCCGCGATCGCGCCTTGCTCTGCAGCGGTCTTCGCGACCTCGGAGGCCATCGACTTTCCGAGGTCTGTGGCAGGCTCTATTGCCGACTTGAGCCCGGACGACTCGGGGATGCTCTTCGTGGCCGCCGCCGAACCCTTCTCCACGCCTTTGCCGACGACACTGCCCGCGGCTTTCCCCGCCGCGGCGCCCGCCAGGGTCGCGGGGTCGAACTTCTGCCCGGTCGCCGCCGACGTGATCCCGCCGGTGACGGCCGATCCGGTCACGGCGTCGGCCGCTCCGCCGAGCTGCTTCGACGCGAATTCTCCGAGCTTTCCGGCTGTTGTCTCGCCGACCTCCACGCCCGCCGCCTTGGCGGCTGCGCCGCCCGCTGCTTGCAGGCCCTTCTCGACCGCGCCGCCCGCCACAGCGCCCAGCGGGGCGCCGAGCAACCCTGCCGCCGCGCCGATGCCCGACGTCTTCGCGGCGTCCCGCACGAGGTCCCCGTCGATCTTGTCCCTGGTGCCCTTGTCGACCTGGACCTTTTGTGTGACCACGGACGACACAGTCTTCAAAGCGACGTCCTCGATGCCCACGACCGCGGCAATGGTCGCCGCCCGCATGAGCTTGAGGATCATCTCGCGGGACAGAGTGTTGAACAGCACCTTGGCGGCGGCGATCGCAGCCGCCTCCGCCGCGGCCGAGGCCCCGCAGGTGAACGGCATCATGGCGATGGCCGTCGCGATCTCGGCGGCCAGCGTCACCAAGGCCGCGATCATCATGCCTTTGGTGTATTCGATGGTGTTGGCCGCGTCCTTGAGCGCTTTCGCCTGGTTGTGATGCGCGTCCGCGACCTGCTTGAGCTGGTCCGCGACTTTCTGCTCCAAGTCCGCGAGGGCGTCGTGGATTTTGCCCTCGACGGAGTCTTTCGCAAGGCTCATCGCATCGTTGAACTTCTGCAGGTCCTCCTCCAACGCTTTCGCATATGCCTCGTGCCCCTTCGCCACCTCGCGAACAGCGTCCTCGTCCCCCTCGGGCCATTGGCCCCCGCCCGCCATCTCGAACACCCACTTCAAGCCGTCAGGTATATGGATCGTCATGCCACACCGCCGTCCGCCTGGCCCGGCGGCTCCACGCCGTCTTCCGCCGCGCTCGTCACCACACCGATACGCCCGAAACGCCCGAAATCGGCATGCGGCAACCTCATCCTCTCGCCATCCGCGCCCGCGTCCCCCGAATCCGCCCCCGCCCCTTGAAGCGTGTAGCGCGGAGTCGCCGCGTCCGTCTGTTTGTCCACTTGCTGAATGTTGCGCCCCTCGTCGTTGTCCTTGGACTCGATCTGGTCGGCGGCGTTCAAAATGTTCTTTCCGAACTCGTCGAGCGCCTCGATGTAACCGTCCCCCCCGTCTCCTTCCGCGAGTTTCTTCAGCGACTCCATGGACTCCTTGTACTTGTCCTTGCCCTCCGCGAATGACTTTCCGAACTTGTCGTGCCCCCACGGCTCGCCACGCCCCTCCGTCGCGCTCAGAAAAGTCTGATACGACGACCTCACCGACTCGCTCAAGCTCTGCAGATGGTGCCCGGCAGAACGAAACCCGTCGTAGTCCATCTCGATTTTCCCGTCCGCCACGGAAAACCTCCTTGTTTATCCAGTGTTGGCATCGGCGTCCAGTGCTGTCATCGGCGTCGAGCCCACCGCGAAAAACGGGCAAGACTGGAAAACGCCTTCACGCTACGACTGCACCTGTTCCACTGCCCAGGCTAATCGGAAGTTTCGTCCGGATCGAGGTAAAACAGGATACGTTACAAATAAGTAACATACGGTCTGTGGTGGTTCTGCGGCATGAAAAAAAACGAATCACCTGGTCTTTTCCGCTGCGCCGCATCCCCGCCAAGGGCCCATGGCCGACCGATAATGGCCGCGGCGGCGAGCCTGACAACAGTGTGCCCCAGCCCGTCCGGGGCGCCCTTCGGACTCTCCGATTTTCGCAGTGCGGCGCGGCCGCTCACCACGGCGGACGGTCGTCCACTCCGACCGGTGCGCGCAATGCGCAAGCCCGATTTTCGGGCGCCGGTTGCGCGCGGCGGGCCTTTTGGGACCGGTGGGCAAAGTGGCCTAGGCCTTCGACAAGGCCATGACGGAGTCCTTCTTCGGGACCACGCAGCTCGAACTTCTCGGCCGGCGCGACTGAACAACCCGCCGTGACCTCGTTCAAGAAGGCTTCGAATACATCGAAGCCTTCTCCAACCCCGCAAGACGGCGCAGCATCCTCGGCGAACGGCCCCCGATGGAATACGAAGCCCTTGCCCACGCCGCAGAAAACGTGGCATGATCCCGGAAAGGCAGTCCGGGAAAACGGGGACGGGTCAATGATCCCGAATCAGCGAGTGCGCCATGATCCTGCGGGCGCGCAATATGAAACCCTCGATGACCGCCTGAGGACCGAGCGTTTTAGCCATAACCACACTGTAGACATAGAGACGGACAGTCCGTCAGGAATGGCGACGAGTCAGGCAGGTGCACGTTATGCGAGGATCTTCTTCGTGGAAGAAAACACAGGGTCGCAGGAAGAGTCTCGGAGAGCGCGGACGTTTGCTGGTAGCTGCGCGGCGTTGGTGAGCTTCGCGATGGCTACAGCGTTCGCGGTGGCCGCGCACAGTATCGCTGTTTGGGGCCTTGGTGGTGTCGATCCCACCTCCTACGCGTACGCCTCGTACGAGAATTCCGCCCTGGCAAAGGGAGCGAACCAGGTCAAGGCGGATTTGCTATGGACCTCAGGAGCCTTGTTTGTGCTGGGGCTTTTTCTTTTGTGGGCTGGCCAGACAAAACGCAAGGCCGCGCCGTTCGTCCTGGAGATCATGACGGGTCTCGCCGCTGCTGTCGCGGTCGTCGCCATCTGCGTATGCGCCTAGCCAACTGGGACCTCACCAGGCTGGATCTGTGCGCCGATCACAGGTGGGTGGCGATGCCGACGAAGACGTGCAGCACCCACCATCCGACGAGACCGCCGCTGACGAGGAACGCCAAACCAGCCGCGACGAGGACCACGATAGCCCCGGACCTCCATCCCGCGTTTGATGTTCGGAGACGACCCGCGAACGCCAACACGCCCGCCGCGAGAGCTGTGACCGCGCTGCCCACGACCGAGAGGTCCGAGAAGTCCGAAGCCGCCGCATATTTTCTGGTCGCCTTGTTCCAATCGGGTTTGTCGAACTCAGCGACCGCCTGTTTCAGCAGCTCTTCGGAGTAGACGTGCAGCCCGTAGAACAACGCGAACAACAGGATCGAGAGCACCGTGAGGGCGGCGGCGGCCCCGATCATCACAACACCTTTGTCTCGGGAGTGTGCAATGCGAGTCGGGAACGGCGAGCCCTGATACGTCATGCGTTGATTCTGCCCCAACCCGCTCGATCCTCGCGCATAAGGGCATCCCCGCGCCGGAGCCAAGCCGGTAGCCTGCGACAGCATGCCGTTGCCCGAGACCGATGTCGCGCGTGTGAAGCGCTTCTGCCGAGACAGGTACCCCGCCCACGCCTTCTAGCAGGTGTTCTTCGCCTCCGAGATCACAGGTCGGCACATCACGATCATGAGGTCCGCGCGCTGTACAACGCGCCGAACGCCCGCGAAGCCGAGTGGACCGGTTTCCGATAGCCGGGCTCCGCTACATCAAGACGACGAAGCTGTGGGAGTTGTACTGGCGGGACCGCAACATGCGCTTCCGCCGCTACGAACCGCTATCATCCAGCCACCAGATCGAAACCTTCCTCGATTGGATCGGCACCAGCGGCGACCCTCTCTTCTGGAACTGAACATCTGTCGTGCCATACCGCATCGCCAATGCCTTCGGCAACGGTTTGCGCGTCACAATTCGCTCAGCGGTTTCGGCAGGTACTAGACCTGAAAATTCCGTAGAAGGTCAGTGTGCGGCTGCGGAACCCCGAAGGCCTCTATGAGAGGGTCGAACACTTTCCTCTTGATGTCCGACCCTATCTGGATGTTCCAGACATTGAGGAGGATGCAGAGGTTGTGCCCGCACCGCTCACGCAGCCGTTGGTCGAGGTCTTCGTATGCCGCCTCCAGGGCTTTGGCGTACAGCTGATCCAGCTTTTTCGCCTGCGAACCCAGCTCTTCTGGGGCGTCTCACTGTTCGCTCGGGTGGTTGCCGAGCTCGATGAGTTTCGCGCCGAACATGCACTTGGTCTCGAACTCGAAGCGGGCGCGCCGCGCCGCCAGTTGGACGCTCTCGCACCGCAGAGTCTCCCGCCGCGTCGTCAGCCGAAAGCGCGTGGGCGACGGAACCGCTCCCCGAAGTCGAACACGAGCTGCGGGATTTGGAACACCATGTTCCGCCAAGCTGTGATTTCGGCAAGCACGCCTGGCGGCGTCTGTTCGACAAGCCCGCCCCACAGCTCTCGGGCACGCTGCTCGTACTCTGTGCGGACCTGCTGTGCCAACGCCGAGAGCCCCCTGTCCTCCTAGACTCTCCTCGGCCAGAACAAGCGCATGGAATCGCTCTACACTTTCCACGAGGCCCAACGGAGAACAGGATCGGCGAGCTCGGCCTCCGTATCTCGGCCATTCTCGTGCCAACGCCGCCGCAACTGCCAATGCGGAAGAAACACCCTCCCTAACAGCGGACCTGCCACAAGAAAAACAAACTCCTCAACCCTCTACGATGATCACACGTCGGGATTCTGCCCGCGCAACCAGTCCTCGATATCCCGCACGAGACCTTCGCTCGCCAAATCGGCCTGGGACCGGCCATCCGAGGGAAACTTCCTGTCCCGCACGAGCGCAGCGGGTGCGGCGAGGACATCGGCGGATGAACTGACACTGAACGCGGTGACACGGAATTTCCAGGGCGCACCTGCCATCAGGGCGCCCACATGTGCGGGGTGCGCAGGGACAGGACGGTTTGCGTTGAATTCACGGACTAATATAGCAACCATGTCCATACGGCTCACTTTTTTATTCGCCACCTGCGTCCTGGGGTTAGCTGGATGCGCTTTCTCCGGCGACAAGGACGGAGCAACCGGAGGCAAAGCCGAACCCGCTCAGCACAAGCACCCGTCCTCGACCGCAGAGATTTGCAGTTTTTTCAAGAAGGCGCACACCAAGCTTTCGGCGCAGTATGCGGAATTCGAAAGCAAAACCCTGGACTCGCATTGGACATGGTCGGACGACAGTGTCAGCCAGCTTGGCTCGGCTCTCGCGCCGCTCCTGCGAAGAGAAGCCGAAGACATACAACAATCTGTCTCAGAAAGCGCCACTGGGCCGGTTGCCGCCCAAGTCAAAGACCTCGCCGAGCAGGATGTCCATCTCGCCGAGAAAATTGAGGGACGAACTTTCCAAGGGTCGATCGAGACATCGGAAAGACTTGTCGACGCCACGGTGAAGTCAGTGAAATCCATATGCGCGATCCACTAGATATTCTGAGATCAGCGCTCTCCCGAGTTTTTAGGCAGGCATGGTGACAGAGATCGACGAAGAGCCGTTCAGCGACAGCGCAACCTACGGAAAGCCGCCTTGGACGCTCGCCGGGTCCAGCATGAGGATCAGGACTTGCGGCATTTCCGCCGTGTCCATGTTGTTCGCCGTCCTCCTTTTTGGGTCAGGCGCGAAGGTGCTCTGCACGACAGGATTCGTGGGCTTCATCTTGGTCGTGCCCGCTGTGTTTTTCATCATGCTGGCAGTTCGGAACTTCTCTCAATACAAATTCCTGCGCAAGCTGCAAGACTCCGCGCCAGCTGGCGAAGAGCCGTACATTTGCTCGTACATCGGCTTCAAGTGGGCGCTCATGGACGTTGGGCTGTTCGCAGGAGCTCTCGCGAGCGCTGCTTTGCTCAATTGGTGTTTCGCCAAAATTGGCCTGGTGAAATAATCCCACAGTCGTCAACGCCTTCTGCCGAGCGGGTCGCTCGGATCGAATCCCTCGTCTTCGTCGTCTGCCTCTTCCAAGTGTCGAAGAGACGAATGAGTGGGGAAGTCCTCATCTTTGGCGTTGCGCCGCAGCGGGTCAGAGTAGTCGAAGCTGGACTCGTCGTCATCGTCCGCTCCATCCTCTTGTGAATGAGGTTGCTCTTTAGGCTGGTAGAGCAGTTCTTCTCTTAGCCGCGCCAGTTGAGAGCGCCCCTGCTCGGCCCCTCGTTCTCGCTCTTCCTCGGACAAATTGCGGTACCACTCGAAACCCGCTTGGGCTTTGTCTGCGATGCCTTGGTTGAACGCCTGGCTGCTCGCGGCCTCACGAAGGCTTTTCTTGCCTGCGAGAATTTCATCGACCATAGTTTTGAACGCGGGGTCGTCGGATTTGTTCCGCAGAATCTTCAAGGATGAGGAGAGTGCCTTAGAGACTGCTGGGTCGCCACGGGCGATGTCGAGGACAGGGTCTGGTTCGGGTGTCGACACGTCTAAGCCTCCGGATGCTCGTATGTGCCACCGGGAGCCATTTGGCTGGTCAGGCCGGTCAGGTCTGCGCACGCGCTCACGCTGGTGCCGATGAATCCGTTCACCAATGCCCACCCGCTGTCGATTGCCTTGAGTATATCTTTCCACTTCGCCTCTGCTTCAAAGGCTTGCGAAAGCGCGAACAAACCGCCAACGAGAGCTCCGACCCCCGTCTCTGCAGTTATGGCTCCTGCCGCTAAGGAAATCCCCATGATGATGAGCTTGTCCAGGAGGAACTCCAGCAGGCTGTTCAGGGCACTCACCAGAGAGGCGACCGCCTGTGCGAATATATCCACCTAATGGGCGACTTTTTCAAGCGAGTCCTGCTGATGTTGCACCGAAGAGGCGAATTTTTCGAAGTAGCCTTTGGCGCTTCCGGCTGCCTTGCCTGTCCAAGAATCCAGCATGAACACCATATCTTCGCTGATGTTTTGGCCATATGAGTTGTAGAATTCTCCGATTTTTCTGAGAGAGTCGGCGACTTTCCCGAACGCTTCCCAGTCACCGGTGAACTTTTCGAGCACCCATTTCCCTGGATTTACCCCGCAGACTTGGTCGATCGCCTCTAACACCCAGTGACTCAGGCTCAGCCAACTCCCAGCTCCGAGGGCCTTGTCAACCCCGCCGGGGATGATCTCTTCCGCTTTCGGGGGTTGTAGCTTGCTGGCGGGGTCTTCGGCCGAGAATCTGTGCAGGCCATGCCCGGTCCATTCCGGGGTGCCATTGTATTTGTTGTCAATCTGCTGGGCATGGTACTGGTCTGTGTGGGCGTACATGTCGCCCGCTTTTCCGACCTCATTTGCGGAAACCGTGGTCAGGCTATGCAGGAGCGTGAGATTTGTGTCGACCCCTTGGTGGATGTTTTTTATGCCGGATATGGCCGTCGACCATAGAAATTGACCAGCTATTCCGGCGCTCGTCCAGGACATGTCCTGGAGGTTCGTGTCTGAGTATTTCTTCGCGGCATCGATTTCTTCGGTGATTTTTATCTGGTGTTCTTTAAATGCGTAAAGCGCCGCTGGGTTAACTGTTACTGCCATTCTTCATCCTTTTGTTCAATGCCACCGAAAAAGATGGTTTCCTTACGCCTCGCTGGAATTTCCGCTATTTTGTTTGGCCAGGTTCTCCATCAAGTTTTGAAGCTCCTTTGAGGTGAGCTCTTCGATCACTTCGGGCGCCACCACGGTGAGGTTGCCGCCGAACAGCTTGTTGCCGTGCTCCGTGTCTTTGAGGTAGTCGGGGGTCTTGGCTCCTTCCCAAAGTTTTGACTAGCGGCACCTGCGCTCATGCCTCCCCTGCTGCCGCCCATCCCTGTGCCTTGGGCTGCGCCCGATCCGGCGCGGCCGTTCACGTTCACCACAGGCTTCGGGGCCGCGTAACCGGCTGGCCCGGTCTTCGCGGACAAGCACGGCTCATGATCCCCGCCGCTGAGCGTCCCGACACCGCCGCCGAGGCTTGGACCACCGGACGAGGAGCCGAACGTCGAGTCGCCCGCGCTCATCGCGTGTGTCGAGCTGGACTCGGACGGGTGTGTCGAGCTGGACTCGGACGGGTTGAGACCCGAACCAGGGAATGGCGAACCACCCGCAGGAGATCCGCCCGACGGGGCGCCACCGGCACCCGCGCCTTTGACCCGTCACCAGAACCAGCACCACTGTCCGAGCTTTGGCCCTCGCCACGATCCTCCACCGGGGCTTCGGGAGGGCTGCCCAAATACTCCAGCCCCGGGTACTCGGGTTCATCTGGCTCGTGGTGGTGGTTCCGCATCGCACGCGCGACGGCCTCCACCTGCGTCATCGGGGAGGTGCCAGGTGCGCATTGGCTGTTCTGGTCCGCCACTGACTTCGCCGTCGCCTGCGACTCCGCGACCGCCTGGACCTGTTTCGAATACCCGTCGAGCACCTCGGCGCCCAGCTTGCCTGTGCGCGCCAAATCCTCCAGCTCGTCGCGGGTCGCGTTGCCGGATTTCCCGAGCGAATTCAGCACAGCGCGGCACACCGGTCCGGACTTCCCTGCGTTCAGCGAGAAACCACCAGAATCAGACACTGGGTTCCTCGCTGAAGGGGGTGTCAGGGGTGGTCATGGTGTCCAGTTCCTTCGCTGCTGTCAAGTCTAGATGCGACCCCTCAATAGCTTAGACGCGCAAGACAGGCCCCAGGTTCCATCAGGCAGAAATCTCTCTCGCCGCCCTCGGGAACGCCGCGAGTTGCCTTCCTCGGCCATGATCATATCTCGGTCATGCGCGGTGGACGGTGACTTTCACCTGGTACGTGGTCACAGGGTCTTCAATGGGCACGACAATACTGCTCGACTGGTCGCTGTTGGGGACGGCGGTCAAAATACCGACGACCCAGGCTCCGGTCGGGGTGTCGATCCGCACGGGTCCGCCGCTGTCGCCGTGGTCATAAGGGAAGTGGTCGATCACTTTCTCCATGCTGGTGCTGGACCCAGTGAGGGCGCCGCACCGCAAACCCGTGCTAGCCCTGTAGGTGCGGACGTTCACGGATTGCCTAGCGGCGAGGAGCTGCGACAACTCCTGCGTCGTGTAGAAGCTCGGAGGGGCTTCGAAGCCATGATGTCGGGATTGTTGAAAGGGGCGCTCACGGTCGGGATGATGGCTGTGAAATCCCGCAGCGTCACTGAGATCGACGGGTTGGACTGGAAGACGCCGAAGACGCAGGAGCGCCGCACGGGGCCGTTCCCCGCGTCTATGAGCACGGATTTGGCGGCGCTCATGGAGGGCAAGAAACGCCCAGACCTGGTGTTCGCCAATTCGAGCGGCGACGTGCTGCGAGCGTCGAATTGGCGAACACGGGTCTTCAAGGTGGCGGTGCAAGCCTGCCGGGCCGTGGACGAGGAGTTCCCGACGATCACGCCCAGAGATTTGCGCCATACCGCCGCGTCCCTCGCGGTGTCAGCCGGGGCGAACGTGAAGTCCGTTCAGCGGGTGCTCGGGCACACCAAGGCCAGCATGACCTTGGGCGTGTACTCGGACCTTTTCGACACCGGCCTGGACCTCGTTGTGGACAATCTTGACACCGCGATTCTGGCTGCTGCGGGATTTCGCACCTGGCTGGAAAACGAGGAAACCCCTTCTGATCAGAGTCTCGCTTGATCAGAAGGGGTTTCCTCCTTGTGGAGCTGAGGGGAATCGAACCCCTGACCTCTTCGATGCGAACGAAGCGCGCTACCAACTGTGCTACAGCCCCAAAGCCTGGACAGCTCGACCACTATAGCCGATAGTGTCGCCCAGCCTCAAATTCTCTCTTGGCTCGTCGTGCCGTCACTGGCCGGATGCGCGGCGCAGGACGCCGTCATGCGGGGACGGGAGGTCCACGAAATCGGGGTCGTCCTCGTCGATGGCCACGACGCGCGGGCCGCGGGCTTTGCGGGCCGCGCGTCGCGCGGATTCGCCCGGCGCCGTTTCGCCGCGCTGCGACCCGCGCCGTTCTGCGCGAGGACGGGGCGCGGCGCGCTCGGCGTGCTCGGGGCCGCGACTGCGCGCGAACCGGGCCATGCGACGGGCGCGGATCTGCTCTTCGATGCGGACTTGGCGGCGCAGGTACGCCAAGTAGCCGACGAGCGTCGCGGCGATCACGGCGACCGCGTACCAGACCAGGGGGCTCATCGCGAACGCGAGGACCGTCGCGGCGACGAGCGAGACGATGAGGCCGAGCACGAAACGCTGGCGGACCGCGTAACGGTGCGCGCGGGCCGAGGCGTCGGCGTTCGGGTTGTAACCGCCGCGGCCGAGCCGGTGCGCGAGCTGCTGCAGCTCTGCTTCCTCACGGGCTTGCGCGTCTTCGTCGTCGTGTGCCGCGTGGCGCCGGTCTCGCACGGCGACCACTTCGGCGTCGTCCACGGGCTCGTCTTCGCGCTGGCGGCGGGGCGGGACGTCGTCCTCGATGAACTCGGCTTCGTCGGCGACCTCGTAGTCGTCGTTGTCTTGGGGGCTCTCGGCGCTCTCGGCGCTCTCGGCGTCGTCGGCGTCCGCGAACACTTCGGCCACGGGGCGGCGGGCGCCGCCGCCTTCCTCGTCCTCTTCTTCTTCGAAGGATTCGGCTGCGAGGCCGGGGCGGACGCGGTGTTTGAGTTTGTCCAGGCCGCCCCGGAAGAGCACGCGGGTGTTGAGCGCGGCCTGGCTGACGGTCATCACTTTCGGGCGGCGGTTCACGACCATGGGGACGAGGACGAAGAGCCACACCACCACGAGCAGTACCGAGAGGATCGAATTGGGCACGGACACCTGACCCAGCTCCTTATCGTCGACGAATCACACATGTGTGATTTCAGAGTAGCCGCGCGCGCCCGCCTGCTGGGGGTGCCGCGCCGAGGATCTTGCCCTCGCGGACAAGACGGTTCACGACCCCCCCTCTGGTTTCCGGGGCGGTGAGCCCGAAGAGAACATGGTCCCGCCACATGCCCTGCACCACGAGATAGTCCTTTATCAGTCCTTCCTCCCGGAAGCCGATTCTTTCCAGCACAGTTTTGCTGGCGAAGTTCTCTCTGCGTGTTGTGGCTTCGACCCGGTGCAGTTTGAGGGTTTGGAAACACCAGTCCACGGCCAAGGCTGCGGCCGCTGTGGCGACCCCGCCGCCGCAGACGCGCGAAGCCACCCAGTACCCGATCCACGCCGATTGCAGCGCTCCGCGCTGGACTCCGCCGATGGTCAATTGTCCCGCGTACGTCCGGTCCACCTCGATGACCAACGGGTAGACGACGCCTTTTTTGGTGTGCGCGCGCAGCTGGCTCCACAACGAGAGCCAATGCTGCGCCTTATGGCGTTCTTCCCAGCCGCGGCCCGGTCCGGGCTCCCACGGTTCGAGGTGTTGTTGGTCTGCAATTCTCGCTTGGCTCCACGAACGCGCGTCGGTCAGCCGGATCGGGCGCAGCCGCACCTCGCCGCCGGGGGTTGTGACCGGGCCGAGGACGGGGTTCGCGACTGTTTTCGCCAGTTCAGCCTCGTTGTCCCAAGAAGATCACGTCCACGGGGTCGCCTTCGCGCACGCCGGAGGCGTCTTCGGAGATGTTGATGAGGCAGTTCGCCTCGCCGAGCTGGGAGAGCAGGTGCGGGTTGCTCGCGAGCACGCCGCCGAGGGGCTCGACGAGATATTCCCCGGTCTCGTCGTCCCGCATGAGCTTGCCCCGGATGTAACTGGTCCGCCCGATCACTGACGTGAGTGTTTCTGTCGCCACAGCTTTGAGCACCCGCCGTCGGGGGGAGAGCCTGCCCAGCGCCGAGCGGATCAGCGGGCGGATGATCACCTCGAACACGACCAGCGCGCTGACCGGGTTGCTCGGGATGAAGAATGTGGGGACGCCTTCTTCGCCGAGCGCCCCGAAGCCTTGCACCGAGCCGGGGCTCATCGCGACGCGCGACACTTCCCATTGCCCGAGCTCGGAGAGCGCCTGGTTGACGTTGCGCCCGACGTCGCCGCCGACGGGGCCAGAGATGATGACGACCTCGGCCCGGCCGAGCTGGCCTTCGACAATGTCTTTGATCTGGCGTTCGTCATGGGGGACGATGCCGACGCGGTGCGCTTCGGCTCCGGCGTCGCGGGCGGCGGCGGCGAGCGCGTAGGAGTTCACGTCGTACACCTGCCCGCTGCCTGGTGTGCGGTCCACGTCGATCAGCTCGGCTCCCACCGACAACACGGAGACTCGTGGTTTGGGGTGCACGAGCACTCGGTCGCGGCCGACCGCGGCGAGCAAGCCCACTTGCGCGGGGCCGATGATCGTGCCGGAGCGGACGACGACGTCGCCTGCTTTGAGGTCGTCGCCTGCTTTGCGGACGAAGTCGCCGGAGCGCACGCCGAGGTCCACGCGGATGCGCTCGATGCCGCCGTCGGTGAACGCGATCGGCAGGACCGCGTCGGCGAGAGAGGGCAGGGGCGCGCCTGTTTGCAGCAGCACCGCTTGATGCGGTTGGAGCCGCGCGGGCTGCTTGTTGCCCGCCTCGATGTCGCCGACCACCGGCAGGAACAGGGGGTCGGGGTGCGGGTCGTCGTCCATCGGCTCTGGCAGAGCGACGTCGACGCCCCGGACGGCGTAGCCGTCGACTGCTGCCTGGTCGAAGCCAGGGAAGGAACGACCGGAGATGACGTCCTCGGCGCATTGCAAACCTTGCGCCTCGGAGATCGCCACACGGATAGGGCTCGGGGCAACGGCGGCTGCTAAGACGCGCCGGAGCTGTTCAGCGACTGATCGCACGCGCCGAGCTTAACTCAGCCCGAGCCGGCTGATCAACCAAGCGCGCAGGCCGGGGCCGTACTCTTCTCGGTCCAATGCGAAATCGATCGAGGCTTTCAGGTAGCCGCCGGGGTTGCCGAGGTCGTGGCGGTAGCCGTCCCAGACCACGAGATGCACAGGGCGGCCTCGGTCGATGAGCAGGGCAATCGCATCGGTGAGCTGGATCTCTCCGCCCGCCCCTGGGGCGACTTCGCGCAGGGCGTCGAAGATGGCCCGTTCCAAGATGTACCGTCCCGCGACGGCCAGATTCGACGGGGCCTTCTCGGCGGGCGGTTTCTCGACCAGGCCGCGCACACGGCGCACCGGGCCTTCCTGTTCGACGACGTCGAAGACGCCGTACGCGCTGATCTCCTCACGCGGGACCGGGAACGCGCAGATGACGCTGCCGCCGTGTTCGGCACGCACTTGCGCCATGAGATTGAGCGCGCCCACCTTCTCGCGGATTTCGATCTGGTCGCAGATGTCCCGCTCGCGCTCCTGCGCCACTTGTTGCGGGGATTTGAGCACGAGGTCGTCGGGCAGCAGGACCGCGATCGCGTCGTCGTCCGGATGCAGCAAGGGTTCGACTTGGGCGATGGCGTGGCCGAGCCCGAGCGGTTGATGTTGGATGACTGACTCGACCTTGATGAGCTTGGGGGCGCGGCGCACTTTCTCCAACATGGCCGATTTGCCTTTGGCCTCCAGCGCGCTTTCGAGCACAAGGTCTTCGACGAAGTGGGCGACAACGGAGTCTTTGCCCTCGGAGGTGACGATGACCAGGCGCTGCGCCCCGGCCTGGGCGGCCTCGGCGGCCACGAGTTCGATCCCCGGGGTGTCCACCACGGGCAGGAGTTCTTTCGGGACTGACTTGGTCACGGGGAGGAAGCGGGTGCCCATGCCGGCGGCGGGGACCACCGCGGTGTGGGGCATGCCAGGGCGAGGAAGGGTGGAGAGGGAATTCTCGTTCTCAGCCATGGCACACAGCCTAGAGGCATCGGCCGGGAAAAGCTCAGCGAGATGCCGAAAATGAGCGCCGCCGCGCGGCGGGACGCGGGGCGGCGGAAAAATTGCGCGCGCACAATGGTTCTGTTACGCTTTCGGGGCGGCCCGCTCCTCGGCCTTGTTTCCCCTCCCCCCGTCTAGGGTCGGGTTGAGCGGGCCGCCTTTCTTTTCTCCCCGCTTTTGGCCAACATGGTCGTATGGGACCGCAATCCTCCGCGCAACGCAAAGCCGCGCTTCGGGCGCAGACCAGGTCCGCGCGGCGCGCGCTCTCGGACGCGCAGCGGGCAGCGCGGGACCGGGCGGTCGACGCCCAGGCCGCGCGGATCGCCGAGCGGTTCGGCCCCGGCGACGTGGTGAGCTCGTATGTGCCGACCAGTCTCGAGCCGGGGTCCGACCGCATGTTGGCGGCGTTCGCCGACCGGGGGGCGAGCGTGCTCGTCCCTGTTGTCGTCGGCGTGGACGCGGCGCTCGCGTGGCGGCATTGGCCGGAGGAAGGGCAAGACGCGCCACCAGGCGCGTTGGCCGAGGCGGCAGTCGTTCTTGTGCCCGCGCTCGCGGTCGACCGGCGGGGTGTTCGCCTCGGTCAAGGCGGGGGGCATTACGACCGCAGTTTGGCCGAGGCAGGTCCAGGGGCGATGCTCGTCGCGGTCGTGGACGACCGGGAGCTGGTGGACGAGCTGCCGTGCGAGCCGCACGACGAGCTGCTGGGCTGGGCGCTCACCCCGAAGGGGCTGTGGCGCCTGGGCGGCTGAGGTTCGGCGAGGCGCTGCGGCTCAGCGAGAGGATCGGGCTTGGCGCTCGATGCGGCTCAGCGCGGATTGGGCCAGCTCCCGCATTTTCGGCGCGGGCGAGGGGTAGCAGGACGTGATTTCCACGGCGGCGTTGTGCGCGGCGATCAAGGCGTTGTTGCAGAACCATGCTTTTCCGAGCGCGGAGAGAGTCCAGAGCAGGATATTGGGGGAGCCAGAGCTCGGCTGCCCGATCAGCTGGAAGGTGCTGTTGCCGCCCCCTTGTGTGGAGCCGGTGATCGGCGTTCCTTCGCAGTGCTCGCGCATCGCCGCGGCTTCGGCGATCACATCGGTCGCCGAGAAGCCTTCCCGGTACACCGCCGCGATCTCGACGATCTGCGCGTGCTCTTTGTCCCCGGGCTTCGGCGCGATCGCGGAGGCGCTCGCCACTTGGCCGCGCATGAGCAGCGGCGAGTCCACTTCGAGCACCAGGGCGCGGCATTCGGGAGGGGAAGCGCTGGAATACATGCTCTCGATGTTGCCGCTGGCGTTGAAGTGTCCGGGCTCGAAGAGGCTTTGGATCGCTTCGGCGGCGATCGGCGCGACCCGTTGCGAGGATTGCGCCCGCCGGGCACCGGGTTCTTTCGGGTCCCCGCACGAGGCGAGGGCTGTGATCGTCACGGCCACGCCGAGCGCTCGCGTGATCTTGAGCAGGGGAAATGATGGCAGACGGGCTTGCTCCAGCGGCTTCGCGAGCGTGTCGGCGCGCTCTGAAGCCCTTTCGGCGAGCGCGAGGAGGTCCGCGCCGCCGCGCTGGGGGCGGCTGGCGAGGCCGGTGGCGGCGCGGGCTGGCACCGGCGCGGCGCGCGGCCGGGAGCGTGGGAACATGCGCTCAGTGTAGTGACACAAACCGCCCGCGCACACACGGAATTGCATGGGCGGCTCGGATGCATTATTCTCGCACTTTGAACAGCGCTGGCGAGGGCTGGTGCTGGTCAGTTCGACCAGCACTCGCCGTGATCGACGGAACGCGAACTCTGCACAACCCAGGTTCGGCCGAATCAGTCTTGCTCGGCGGCGCGGTCAACACGACGACTGAACGAACCTGAGGAGCTCCCCACATGGCTGAAACCGCCCGCGTTGAAGCGACTGTCCGCGACGAGTTCGGCAAGGGCGCGTCCCGCCGCGCCCGCCGAGACGGCCACGTGCCCGCCGTCCTCTACGGCCACGGCATCGATCCGAAGCACTTCAACATTCCCGCGAAGGAATTCGCCCGCGTTCTGCGCGCCAACGGCGTCAACGCCATCGTGAGCTTGCACGCCGGGGGCGAAGAGCACCTCGCCCTGACCAAGACGGTCGTGGTGCACCCGACCAAGAGCTACTTGCAGCACGTCGACCTCCAGGTCATCCGCCGCGGCGAGCGCATCGCCGTCGACGTGCCCGTCGTGCTGACCGGCTCCGCCGCCTCCGGCTCTGTGGTCCAGCACGAGACCACCACCCTGTCGGTCGAGGCCGAGGCGATGCACATCCCGGAGCAGATCGAGGTCTCCATCGAAGGTTTGGAGATCGGCTCGAAGATCATCGCCAGCGAGCTGGAGCTGCCCGAGGCCGTGTCGCTGACCGGCGACCCCGAGCAGATGATCGTGCAGATCAACGAGGCTCGCGCCGCCCAGGTCGAGCAGGATTCGGCCGAGGGCTCGGACGAAGCCGAGGCCGACTCCTCCGCCGAAGACGGCGGCGAGGAGAGCTGACTGCGAGCGTCGGCGGGCCCTGCGGTCCGATCGTGATCGCCGGGCTGGGCAACCCCGGCCCCAAATACGAGAAGACCCGCCACAACGTCGGCCACATGGTCGTGGACCTGCTCCTCGCTCGGGCAGGCGGGTCGTTGCGTGCGCACAAAACCTCAGGCATGCTCGCGGCACGGCTGTCCTTCCACGGCCGCGGGGTGATCCTGGGCAAGCCCACGGCGTACATGAACGTCTGCGGCCCGCAGATCGCCAAGCTCGCGAAGTACTTCTCCGTGCCCGCGGCGGATGTCGTCGCTGTGCATGACGAACTCGATATCGGGTTCGGGCTGGTGCGGCTCAAACGCGGCGGCGGGGAGGCCGGGCACAACGGCCTGCGCTCGCTGTCCTCTTCGCTCGGCACCAAGGAGTACTGCCGGGTCCGGGTCGGCGTCGGCCGTCCGCCGGTCGGGACGCAGACGGCGGATTTCGTCCTCGCCGGTTTCCGCGCCGACGAGCGCAAGGAGCTCCCCGGCCTGCTGGAGCGTTCCGCCGACGCGGTGGAGGCATTGGTGCGCGAGGGGCTTGAGGCGGCGCAGAATCGCGTCCATTCGGCATAGCCGAGGCGGGCCGCGCCTACTGGCGCGCGCCGCGGTCGGCCGCGACAGCCTGATAGCCGCCGACGACGTCGGTGGCCCGCCACAGGCCCAGGTCCTGCAGGCTGGCGGCGGCGAGGCTGGACGTGTACCCCTCGGAACAGAGGAGCACCCATTCCACGTCGTGGTCCACCGCCTGCGGGAGGCGCGCGTCGCTGGCCGGGTCGCAACGCCACTCCAACACATTGCGCTCGATGACCAACGCCTCCGGCAGTTCGCCCTCGCGAGCCCGTTGCGCGGCGGGCCGGATGTCCACCAGGATCGCGCCGCGCCGCAACGCAGCGGGAAGCTCATGCGGCTCAAGCCGGGCGAGCCGCGAACGCGCCTCGCCGAGGACTTCGTCGATCGTGCGTTTCACAACAGCGAGGTGAGTCGCCGGGGAGCGCGTCAACGCTTCGGCCGCTCGGGGACGTCGGTGAGCTCTGCGCGAACGCGGCGCAACGACTGCTGTTCGGTCACCTCGTAGTAGCTCATGACCGTCAACGGCGGCGAGTACGCGTGGACGGACAGCGCCGGGGCGGTGGAACCGGGCGCTGCGGCGCCCTTCACCAGGGGCGACACCCCCGGCTGTGCCCAGGTCACGTCGTGGACCCAACCCAGCGCGAACGCGGCTTGCGCCCCGGCGCCGAGGCGGCGTTCGCGAAGCCTGCTGCCGGTCCAACGCCATTCCGCGAGCGCCCCGTCGACGACGGTGAGCGCTCCCAGGGACCCGCCGTGGTCGTGCAGCTCCGTGGTGCGGTCCGGGACCCAGCTGATCGCCCAGACGTCGAGTTCGTCATCGGCGAACAGTTGCCGGCACCATCGGTCGTCGGTCGGCCATCCTCCCGCCGGGGGCAACAGGTGCGCCCAGGCCCCGTCTTTGATCTGTTCGGCCACATCGGCGGTGGTGCGCAGCAGATCAGCCGTGCTCAGCCGGGTGGGCAACGGGCGTTGCCGGGTCAAAAGGGACGGGGTGGACACGGGAGGTGCTCCTGAAGGGTCGTCTTGGTCGGGGGCAGGGCGGGGCTAGGAGCCCGAACAACACCGCAAGCTCACCTGAAGAGCACCAAGACGCATGAGAGCAGTATGGCAAAGACACGGCGATCCCGCAGCCGGGCCGCGGCGCCCTGCTAGCATCGGCGGATGCTCTTCGCCAATGCTCTCATCGGGTTGCGGGAAGGCCTGGAAGCATCGATCATTGTCACGATTCTCTGCGCCTTCCTGGTGAAATCCGGCCTCAAGAGTCATGTGAAATGGGTGTGGACCGGGGTCGCTGTCGCACTTGGGATCACGGTGACTGTTTTCCTCGTCATCACCTATGGCTCCTCGACGCTCTCCAGCCTCGGGCAGGAGTTCGTCGGCGGGGTCGCCTCGTTGGTCGCGGTGGCGATTGTGACCACGATGGTGCTGTGGATGCGCACCGCCGCCGCGTCGCTCTCCGGAGATCTGAAGGCGGCGTTGGCCAAGGCGGTCTCGCTCGGCCCTGCGGCTGTGGTGCTCATGTCCGGGCTCGCGGTCGGGCGCGAGGGGATTGAGACCGCGCTTTTGGTCTTCGACACGACCCAGAGCAACCCCAGCTCGCTCTATGGCCTGCTCGTCGGGGTCGCTGTCGCCGTCGCGCTCGCGATCGCCATGTATTTCGGGGCGCTGAGAATCAATTTGAGCGCGTTCTTCAAAGTCACCGGGGTCCTGTTGGTGTTCGTCGCCGCCGGCGTCTTGCGTTACGGGGTCAATGACCTGCAAGAGGCGGGGGCCCTGCCCGGCTCCGAACGTCTCGCGTTCGATGTTTCGGGGACTATCGACCCCAACACCTGGCCCGCGAAGCTTGTCGAGGGCATGTTCAACATCGTGCCCAATCCGACGCTGCTGTCCGCGATCGCCTGGTTGGTCTATGTCGTCGTGGTGCTGGCGGTGTTCCTGCGGCCGGTGCGGCCCCAATCGGCTGCGCCCCCCGCAGCGCAAGCCCAGCGGGGCGTTTCTGCGGACTCGTAGGGGCGCAGGCAGGCATCTCCTATCCGGCTTCGCAGATCAGTGCGGGTTTCCGGGGGAGTCTGCCCAGGGCGAAAAGGACGCCTTCTGCTACTGTCAGGCGAGGCGACTGCGCAGTCTGGCATCAGCTCTCGTCTGAAACCGGCGCCGTGTGCGACCAGCGCAGTGCGCAACCAGGCCGATGTGATTCGGCCACGACCGAAAGCGACCGAATGAGCAACAGATCCGCCCTCTCGATCATCCTCGCCCCGATGGGCGCCGCGCTCCTGGTCTCCGGCTGCGAGGCGAAGGTCAAACCCGGCCAAGCGTCCGGGGACATCGCCGTCACCGCGACGGACGACTCCTGTCAGCTCACCGCGAACAGCGCGAACACCGGCAACGTCGTTTTCAAGGTGACGAACAAGGGGACAAAGGTCACCGAGTTCTATGTGTACGGGGTCGGCGACCGGGTCATCGGCGAAGTGGAGAACATCGGGCCCGGCGTGACCCGGACGCTCATCGCGCCGCTCAGCGAGCCGGGCTCGTACCAAACCTCCTGCCGCCCCGGCATGATCGGCAACGGCGTCCGCAAGCCTTTCACGGTGACCGGGCCGTCCGTGGCGCAGGCCGATCCGAAGGGCCTGCTCGCCAACGCCGCTTCGGAGTACAAACGGTACGTGGTGAGCCAGATCGACGCCCTCAAACAGGCGACCGCGGAGTTCGCCGACAAGATCAAGGCGGGCGACGTCGCCGGAGCCAAAGCCGTGTACCCGGTCGCCCGCCTCTACTACGAGCGGATCGAGCCCATCGCCGAATCCTTCCAGGACCCGAAGAACAACCTGGACCTGAAGATCGACATGCGGATCGACGACGCGAAGTCCGGTATCGTGTTCACGGGCTTCCACCGCCTGGAGCAGGATCTTTGGGAGGGCGTCAAACCCGACACGAACCAGATCGCCGACCAGCTCGTCGCCGATGTCGGCGAGCTGGACGCGAAGGTCAAAGACCCCGGTTTCACGTTCACCGGCCTCGACATCGCGCACGGCGCGCAACAGCTGCTCGACGAGGTCGCCGCCACCAAGATCACCGGCGAAGAGGACCGCTACTCGCACACCGACCTGTGGGACTTCCAAGCCAACATCGAAGGCTCCCAACATGCGATAGCGGCGTTGCGCCAGGTCATCGACGAGCGCAAGCCGGGCCTCGGACCGCAGATCGACGCCGCGTTCGCGAAGGTGCAGCAGGAGCTGGACGCCTTGCGCCAGGGCGACGGTTTCGTCTTCTACACCGACCAGACGGTCTCCCCGCAGAAACGCAAGGCGTTCTCCGACTCCATTGACGCGCTCTCCAAGCAAGTGAGCCAGGTGGAGGCGGTCGTCGCGGGCTAGGCTGGTCGAGTTATGAACAACTCTCTTGAACCCCGGTACTCCCGGCGCCAGCTCCTCGCCGTCGGCGGGGCAAGCGCGGTTGTGGCGGCTGGAGCGGGCGCCGCGGCGGGGCGCGCGCACATCCCTGAGCGCGCCGCCGCAGGATCGGACCGCGACGGGGTTGTGCCGTTCCGGGCCGCGCATCAGGCCGGGATCGTCACCGCGCAGCAAGACCAGCTGCATTTCGCCGCCCTCGATGTGATGACCGAGTCGCGCGAGGAACTGGTCGCCCTCATCAAACAGTGGACTGTGATGGCCGAGCGCATGACGAAGGGGCAGGAAGCGACCCCCGGAGGCGCCATGGGCGGCAATCCGCTCGCGCCGCCCCAAGACACCGGTGAGGCGTTCGACCTGGCGCCCGCCCAGCTCACCATCACCGTCGGCTTCGGCCCTGGGATCTTCGAGAAGGACGGCAAAGACCGGTTCGGGCTCGCGAAACACCGGCCGGAGCCGCTCACGCCGTTGCCCGGTTTCCCCGGCGACGCGTTGGAGCCCGCGCGTTGCGGCGGCGACGTCGTGATCCAAGCCTGCGCCAATGACCCGCAGGTCGCGGTCCACGCCGTGCGCAACCTGGTGCGAACAGGCTTCGGCGTGGTCTCGGTGCGTTGGTCCCAGCTCGGCTTCGGGCGCACCTCGTCCACCTCGACGCGCCAAGTGACGCCCCGGAATTTGTTCGGCTTCAAGGACGGCACCAACAACATCAAGGCCGAGGAAACAAACGAGCTCGACAAACACATCTGGGTGGCCAAGGACGACGGGCCGGACTGGCTTGTCGGCGGGACGTATCTCGTGGCCCGGCGGATCCGGATGAACATTGAGCGGTGGGACCGCGATTTCCTCAAGGACCAGGAGCAGACCATCGGGCGCACGAAGGAAAGCGGCGCCCCGCTGTCGGGCGGGGGCGAGTTCGAACCGCTGGACCTCGACGCGAAGCTCGGCGTCGAGCCCGCGATCCCCTGGAACGCCCATGTGCGCCTCGCCTCGCACCAAAATCTCGGCGGCATACGAATCCTGCGGCGCGGGTACAATTTCACGGACGGCTCCGATGGCGTGGGCCATCTGGACGCCGGATTGTTCTTCTTGGCGTTTTGCCGAGACCCGCAGAAACAGTTCGTGCCCATGCAACAGACCCTCGCCAAGAGCGACGCGCTCAACGAGTACATCAAGCACACCGGGTCCGCCCTTTTCGTCTGCCCGCCAGGACTTGGGGACGGCGAATACTGGGGCCAGAAGCTTTTCGAGGGCTGATGGGCCAAACCGGGTACGGGGTGCAAGTGGTCCAACGGCTGTTGCCGGACCAGTGGCGGATCCTGCGCAGGCTGCGGCTGGCCGGCCTTGTGGAGGTGATCGGCGAGGACCACGAGTACTACGCGAAAGAAGAAGCGTTCGACGAGGTCGCGTGGCAATCGATGATCGCGACCCACCCGCAGTTCGTGGCCAGCTCGCACAGCGTGCCCGTCGGGCTGGCCAGCCTCCTGTTGGAGCCCGAGCGGGAGGCGGAGGTCTCGTTCCTCTGGGTAGAGCCGCAGCACCGAGGCTCCGGGGTCGCCGAAGCGCTCATGGCCGCCGTCGCCGACTGGGTGAGCCGAGGCGGGTATCGCGCGGGGGAGACCTTGAAAAGGAACCGAAGGCTGTGAGCCCGAGGGCGCCGCTTAGCTTGCGGCGTCGGCGAGTTCTGCCAACACGGCTCCGGGGGAGACGGTCGCGCCGGTCTCCACATGCAGTTTCGTGATGACCCCGGATTTGTGGGCGCTGATCGGGTTCTCCATCTTCATGGCTTCCAGGACCGCGATGAGTTCGCCGGACTCCACCGTCTGGCCCAGCTCCACGGCCACCTTCACCACTGTGCCGCGCATCGGCGCGGTGACGCTGTTGCCGCCCTGGGCGGACGCGCCCGCGACCTTGTGCCGGGGCTTCGGCTTGCGCCGGATGACTCCGGTGTTGTTCGCAGCGGTGAAGAGCTCTTCGGGCAGCAGCACTTCGAGACGGCGACCGCCGACCTCGACCACCACGCCACGAGTGCCGAGGTTTTGTTCGTCGTCGTGCTCGGCGGGGTCGGCGAACGGGGCGACCGTGTTGTTCCATTCGGTCTCGATCCACCGCGTGTGCACGTTGAACTTCTGCCCGTCGCCGATGAACGCAGGGTCGCGCACCACGAGGCGGTGGAACGGGATCGTGGTGGCGAGGCCTTCCAGCGCGAACTCGTCCAGCGCGCGCCGCGCGCGGGCGAGGGCCTCGTTGCGGTCCCGGCCGGTGACGATGAGCTTGGCGAGCATGGAGTCGAACTGCCCGCCGACGACGGTCCCAGCCTCCACGCCGGAGTCGAGCCGCACGCCGGGGCCGTTGGGCTGGCGGTACGTGGTGATCTTGCCGGTGTTCGGGAGGAATCCGGTGCCCGCGTCCTCGCTGTTGATGCGGAACTCGAAACTGTGCCCGCGCGGCTCGGGGTCCTCGGAGATGGACAGCGTCGCGCCAGCGGCGATGCGGAACTGCTCCAGCACCAGGTCGATGCCGGCGGTCTCCTCAGTGACCGGGTGCTCGACCTGCAATCGGGTGTTCACTTCAAGGAAGGAGACGAGCCCGTCTTCGCCGACGAGGTATTCGACCGTTCCTGCGCCGTGGTAGCCCGTCTCGCGGGCGATGGCCTTCGCCGAGGAGTGGATGCTCTCGCGCTGCTCGTCGGTGAGGAACGGCGCCGGGGCCTCTTCGACAAGCTTCTGGAAGCGGCGTTGCAAGGTGCAGTCGCGGGTGCCGACGACGACGACGTTGCCGTGCGTGTCGGCCACGATCTGCGCCTCGACGTGACGCGGGCGGTCGAGGTAGCGTTCGACGAAACATTCGCCCCGGCCGAAGGCCGCAGTCGCCTCACGGGTCGCGGAGTCGAAAAGCTCGGGGATTTCCTCCATGGTCCGGGCCACCTTCATGCCGCGCCCGCCGCCGCCGAACGCGGCTTTGATGGCCACCGGCAGGCCGTGCTCCTGCGCGAAGGCGAGCACTTCGTCGGAGCTGCTCACCGGCTTGTCCGTGCCGGGCACCAGCGGCGCGCCCACTTTGAGCGCGATTCGACGCGCGGTCACCTTGTCGCCGAGGTCGCGGATCGCCTGCGGCGGGGGCCCGATCCAGACCAGGCCCGCGTCGATGACCGCCTGCGCGAAATCGGCGTTCTCGGACAGGAAGCCGTAGCCGGGGTGGATCGCCTTGGCTCCCGAGCGCTCCGCGACGGCGATGATCTTGTCGATGACGAGGTAGCTTTCCAGCGGGGTCTTGCCGCCGAGCGCGAAGGCTTCGTCCGCGAGCCGCGCGAACGGAGCGTTCGCGTCGGGCTCGGCGTAGACCGCAATGCTGCGCAGCCCCGCGTCTTGGGCCGCTCGAATCACCCGAATAGCGATCTCGCCTCGGTTGGCGACGAGAACCGAATCAAACGCCGTGGTGATGTTCGGCATTGCAACCTCCTGTTTTTGCCGTGTGCATGGCTTCCGCGTGGTGTTTTTTACAAGATGGACGGTATGGGGGACGAGTTGGGGCTGATCCCTGAGAGAAATTTTTCTCGCCTCATGGGGCGCCCGGTTCCTCGCCTGTGGCGAAGGGCGCGGCGACGGTGTTGCCCCATTCGCTCCACCCGCCATCGTAATTGCGCGCGCTCGACACGCCGAGAAGGAATTTCAGCACGAACCAGGTGTGCGCGGAGCGCTCGCCGATCTGGCAGTACGTCACCACCTTGCTCCGCTTGCCCTCGGCGAGGCCGTCGAAGACTTGCGTGAGCTCCGCGGCGGACAAGAAATGTCCGCTTGGGTGGATCGCGCTGGCCCAGGGAATGTTTTTGGCCGAGGGGATGTGCCCGGCTCGCGCCGAACGCTCGACCGGGTATTCCGGCACCGGCCTGCGGGGCCCGGCGTATTCCTCCGGGCTGCGCACGTCGAGAACGGTGCAGCTGCCCAAGGAGCGCGCGAGCTGGTCGCGGAAGACCCGGTTCGTCTCGTCGTCGCGTTTGACGAGCGGGTAATCCGCTTGGGCGAGCCGCGGGAAGTCGAGTGTCGTCTCCCTGCCCTCGGCGAGCCACGCGGCGCGTCCGCCGTCGAGCAGGCGGACGTCCGTGTGCCCGAACAGGGTCAGAATCCACACCAAGTGCGCCGCCCACCGGTTCTGTTTGTCCCCGTAGACCACCACCGTGTGGTTGCGATCGATGCCTTTGCTGTTGAGGAGCGAGGCGAACCGGGAAGGGTCGAGCACGTCGTGGCTGTTGGGGCTCGCGAGCTCTGTGCGCCAATCCACCTTGGCGGCAGTCGGAATGTGCCCAGCGTCGTACACGAGGCTGTCTTCGTTCGCCTCCAGGAGGCGAAGTTGCCGGTGGCCGAGGTTCGCCGACAGCCATTCGGTGCTGACGACCCGCTCCGGGACTGCGTAGCCGGCTGCGACAGAAGCAGGGTCCACATGCACGGTGTCGGGTCACTTCCTTCGGGTCTCGTCCGGTATTTTGTCCGGAGTGGGCTTGAGAAGAGTACCCGGTTTCTAAGGAAACGGTAAAGTCCACACGCCTCCGCGTGGCGCGAGTGCGCCGCATCGATGCGAAATAGTGACCTCAGCCGCGCCGCCCGGGCCCAGAGACGTTTTGCTCATCGGGGCGTTGTGACGGGCAGTTCGCCGTCCGGGGCTGAAAGCCGCTCCGCGGTCCCGGCGGCGCGCCACAGCGCGGCGACGTCCAGGCCGACTTCGGCGAGCAGCCGCCGAAGCACCGGCAAGCCCAGTCCGATCACGGTGGAGGGGGCGCCTTCGACGCGGTCGATGAACCAGCTGCCCCTGCCTTCCAGGGTGAAGGCACCGGCCACCTCCAAAGGCTCGCCGGTGGCGAGATACGCCCTGGCCTCGTCGCCGGTGAGGTCGCCGAACTGGATATCCCCCCGCGCGACCTCCTGCGCCCGCGCGACGATCCGACCGTCCGCTATCCGCAGCAGACAATGCCCGGTCAGCAGCGTCCCGACTTGGCCGGACATCTTTTGCCAGCGCGACCACGCGACATCAGGCAGATGCGGTTTGCCGTGCAGTTCGCCGCCTGACAAGAATGCGGAATCGGCCGCGATGACCAGGATTTGCGCCCCGGACGAGGGAGGCCCCCCCATGCTGGCGGCTTCGATCAGCCGCGCCGCCACCGCCTCGGCTTTGGCCTCGGCCAGCGCCGCCACCACATCGCCAGGGTCTGCCTGCGGCCCGAGTCCGGCTGCGATGGCCTCTTCATCGACATCCGAGACAAGGATTTCCGGCTCCACCCCGGCTCCGCGCAAAAGGGCTCGCCGCGAAGGAGATCCGGAAGCAAGGACAACACGAAGGCTCGTGGGGGAATCCGCCATACAGCGGAAACTATCAGACGTGCCTCAGGCGCCGCGCCACGGAGGCGAGGGTTCCTGGAGGAAGGATTGCGGCAGCCCGCCGGGGATGTACGACAACTGCTGGTCGCCTGCGCGCCACAGGTCGCGCGGATGCCTGCGGGTGTCGCGCTCCCAGAGCCGCTGGGCCCATAACTCGGCCAGCACCGCGGAGAGGGCTGCGACTTCTTCATCCGTGGGGTTGCCCTTCACGACGGTGAAGTCAATCGGCCCACGGCTGGTTTCTTCGGTGGCGTGGGGAACGACGGTTGAGGCTGTCATGCCGTCATACTAATCCCAGCACGACTGTTCTTTTGTGACCCTCATGGAACTCTCATGAAATTTTCACGAAGCCCCAACTCTCTGTCGCGGCGTGCTGAAAACGCAGGTCTTCCATGATATCGGGGCGTGGAGCGGCTGCGCGCCGGACCGTGAAAGCGTGATGCGTGTCTCTCATGATGCGGTGCTTGGGCGGGCCCGAGGATTCTTCGGCATGCTCGAACGCATGCGAACACATGAAGCAGGCTCGCTCTGCGCGGCGGCGTCGAGAACAGATCTGTGAGGAGCCCGCGATGACCTCTCTTGCCCAGGCTGCTCCACTGCGGTGGGCCGCCCGGTTCCCAGTGACCCTCTGCTACGTCCTCGGCCTTGCCGCGGTCGCTTTCTTCCAACGCGGCCTCTCGGACGCGCGCGGCCAACAACTGGTTTCCCAGACCAGCACGAATCTGCGCAATCTTGCCGAAGGCAGGTGGCTGACATTGTTGGAAAGCGCTTTTGTCACACAAGAGGATCCGAGCAGGATCTGGGTGTGGCTGCCGGGCTTCGCCTGTCTGCTGGCGCTGGGGGAATGGATCTGGCGGTCTCGCCGGTTGGCGGGCGCGATCGTGTTGAGCCATGTCGGGGGCACGGCGCTCGTGGCCCTCGGGCTCGTCGTGGCGCTCCGGCTCGGCTGGGCGGAGAGTTCCGTGGTGGACGACGACGATGTGGGCGTGAGCTATGCCTCGATGGGGGCGTTCGGCGCGTTGATCGGCGCTGTGCCGCGCGCGTTGCGTCTGCCATGGGCCGCGTGGTGGTTGGCGGCGGCGGCGCTCGCCCTGTGGCGCGATCGGGACTTCACCAGCGCCGGGCATCTCGTCTCCTTGTGCTTGGGCCTGATGGCAGGGGCGTGGTTCGCGCGAGGGGGCGAGCGGACGCGCTGGACGCCTCTGATGCTCTGCCTCGCCGCCGTCGCGTTCGTGTTCTCCTTCGACGTCCTCGTGGACGTGCGGGCCTTTGGGTTCGACCCGCAGGCGCCCGCGGCCTCGCCGCCCTAGGGCTT
Source organism: Segniliparus rotundus DSM 44985 (assembly GCF_000092825.1). NCBI lineage: Bacteria > Bacillati > Actinomycetota > Actinomycetes > Mycobacteriales > Segniliparaceae > Segniliparus > Segniliparus rotundus. Next base: position 500,969 of record NC_014168.1, read on the forward strand.
CATGATCAAGAGGCTGCTCGACGCGGTCTCCACCACTTTGCCGTCTTGGTTGCGCACCTCGCCCTCGGCGAAGCTCACCCGCGAGCCCGGTTTGACGAGCCAGCCCTTGGCGGTGAGTTCGTCGCCGGAGCGCACTGGGCGCACGTAGCTCACTTTGAGCTCGATGGAGGTGTAGCCGACCCCGGCGGGCAGCATCGTGTGCGCGGCGCAACCGCACACCGAGTCCAACAGCGCGCACACCAGGCCGCCGTGCACCACCCCGATCGGGTTGTGCGCGGAGTCGTCCGGCACGCACCGGAAGACGACTTCGCCTTCGCCGAAGGAGACGAGCTCCATGCCGAGCAGCCCGCTGATCGGCGGGCCCGGCAGCCTGCCGTCTCGCATGGCGGCGAGATACTCGGCTCCTGACATGCGCCGACCGGCTGCCGCGTTCGGCGCGGGGTCGTGCCACTGCACGGTCTTCGAACGCGCGGGCCCCCACGAGTCGGGGGTCCGCGGCTCCGGGGGCATGGTCATGGGGCGCGCTTTCTTTCGCTTCTCGGTCGCATGCCGCCCCCACCAAGGGGCGGCGCATAGGGTCTGCCCGGAATTGGCAGGACTGCGCGTTATCGCACAGGCCTGCGCACGGCGGGCTGGCGGCGAAGGAACCGGCGCCCAAGGAGCCACAAGGCCATGACGGCGAGCGGCGCAGCCGCGATCGCCCAGTTCGCGGAGGCGATTGGGCGATGCCCGACGGCGAGCTGGACAAGCGGCCCGCCGAGGGCGATGAGACCGGTTGCCACGAGCACCGCGGCCTGCGCCAGCCAGCGTTTGTTGAGCAGCCACGCGCCGAAAGCGACCCCGGCGAGCATGGCGTTGACCGCCCGGAGGAACGGGATGAAGACGCTCGCGACCGAAAGCGCCTCGGCGGCCTTGCTGAATTGCGGCTCCAGCCTGTCGTAGCGCTCAAGGACCCCGATGCGGGCGATCAACCCCAGCGCCCAAGGGCCCACGCTTCCCACGGCGCCGACGAGGTACGCCACAAGGCCCCACCAACCCCACAGCCCGTAACCGCGCGGCCCGGCCAACGCCAGCACCAAGGACAGCAACGCGAAGAACAGGTTCAGCCGGATCATTCGCAGATCGTACCGGATCGCACCGGCTGGCCCGCATGCCGTGCCGTCGAAGAAAGCGGTGACGGCCACGCGGTGCGCCGCCCGCGCTACTGGGCGAACGCGTCCGTGGCTTCGACCAGGTGGTGCGTGTTTTCCGCTTCGAACGCCGTGTGCCCGGACTGGGCGGTGATCGTCAACTTCGACTCCGGCCAACGCCGATGCAGCTCCCAAGCGCTCGCGACGGGGCAGATCACGTCGTAGCGGCCGTGGACGATCGCCGCTGGTATGTGCCGGATCTTGTCCACGTCTTCGAGCAGTTGGTTTTCCCGCAAGAACGCCTTGTTTTGGAAGTACCAGTTTTCGATGCGGGCGAAGGCGAGCGCGGTGCGCGGGTCTTTCTCGCGGTCATGCGGATCGACGGTCAGGCCGATGGTGCGGTCTTCCCATCCGGTCCAGGCGAAGGCGGAGGCCTCCGCGGCGCTTTGGTCGCGGCCCCAGAGGAGTTTCGCGTGCTCTTCGATGAGGTTGCCGCCCCGCGCGGCGGGCGGGATCGGGGCCAAGTACTCCTCCCAGAGGTCGGGGAAGATTTGGCTGGCGCCTCCAGGGTTGTAGAACCAGTCCAGTTCGGATTCGCGGCACAGGAAGACGCCTCGGAGCACGAGTTCGCTCACCCGCTCGGGATGGGTTTGCGCGTAGGCGAGGGCGAGCGTCGAGCCCCAGGAGCCGCCGAAGACCAGCCAGCGTTCGACTCCCATCTGCTCGCGAAGCTTCTCGATGTCCGAGACCAGATTCCAGGTGGTGTTGAGCGACAGGTCTGGATTCTCGCCCGCGTGCGGGGTGGAACGCCCGCAGCCGCGCTGGTCGAACAACAGCACGTTGTAGCGTTTCGGGTCGAAGAACCGCCGCTGTTTGGGGTTGATCCCCCCGCCCGGCCCGCCGTGCAGGAAGACGGCGGGTTTGCCTTCGGGGTTGCCGACCTGCTCCCAAAAGATCCGCTGGCCGTCCCCGACGTCGAGGTGGCCGGTGGCTCGAGGTTCGATTTCAGGGTAGAGGCTGCGCATGCTTGTCAGCCTAATGCCCTCGCGGCGCCCTTGGCCGCGGCGCTGTGGGAGCGCCGCCCCGCCGTTCAGCCGGTCGGCGGGGGCTCTGCGTGGCTCAGTAGGAGTGCTCCGGGGCGGGGAAAGCCCCGGACTCCACGTCTCGGGCGTATTCGCGGGCGGCTTCGCCCAGCGCCGCGCCCAGCTCGGCGAAGCGCCGGACGAACTTCGCCGTGCGCCCAGCGGTCAAACCGGCCATGTCCTGCCAGACCAGCACCTGCGCGTCGCAGTCCGGCCCGGCTCCGATGCCGACGGTCGGAATGGTCAGCTTGGCGGTGATCTGCGCGGCGAGTTCGGCGGGCACCATTTCCATGACCACCGCGAACGCTCCGGCCTCGGCGACCGCGATGGCGTCGTGGACCAGCGTCTCGGCTTCGTCGCCCCGGCCCTGCACCCGGAAGCCGGAGAGGCTGTTCACGCGCTGGGGGGTGAATCCGATGTGGGCCATGACCGGAATCCCGGCGCGGCTGAGCGACGAGATGTGCTCGGCGTAGTCCTCGCCGCCCTCCAGTTTCACCGCGTGGGCCCCTGCCCGCGCGAAGCGGGCGGCGGTCTCGAATGCTTGCGCGGGGCTCGCCTCGTAGCTGCCGAAGGGCAGGTCGGCGACGACCAAGGCGCGCTGCGCCCCTCTGGCGACGCCGCGCACCAGCGGCAACAGCTCGTCGGCTTCGACCGACACCGTGGTGTCGTGCCCGTAGACCACGTTGGCGGCGGAGTCGCCGACCAGCAGCACGGGGATGTCGGCCGCGTCCAAAAGCGCCGCGGTGGTGTAGTCGTACGCGGTGAGCATCGCCCACTTGCGGCCTTCGCGCTTCATCTCGTGCAAATGGCTGATCCGCACGCGGGGCCGGGTTTGCGTCGCATAAGGAGCAGCAGAAACGGACATGGTGGCGACCTCTCTTTGCCTCGAGGCCCGCTGGCGGGTCCCCGGGTTGGTTTCTTGTCCGAGCTCAGTCTAACGCCGAATGCCTGAGCCGGGCAACCGCCGGACTCCGCTTGAGCCACGACTCGATCACGAACGAGGACGGGCCGCGGGCAATTATCAGGAAGTCATGGCAGGATGGCTTGCTGTGAAAGAAGTGTTCTCTGTTGCGGCGTGGGGCGGCGCCTTTCTCGGCAAGTCCGGCCCCAGGCGCGCGCGGGCATTGGCGATTGTGTCGGCGACGGCCGCGGCCGCAGGTGTGGCGCTCGTCGCCTGCCCTCGGTCCGCCTCCGCGCCGGATATGCCCGAGGCGCTGAAGCCCTTTTACGACCAGCAGGTCGTCTGGGGCTCCTGCCAGGGCTATGTCGCCGACTTCAAACCGAGCCCGAGGACCGAGTGCGCCATGGTCAAGGTGCCGGTGGACTACCAGAACCCGAAGGGCGAGAGCGCGCAGATCGCCGTGTACCGGATCAAAGCCGCCGGCCAGAAGATCGGCTCTTTGCTCTTCAACCCCGGCGGTCCGGGCGGCTCCGGAGTCGGTTTCGTCTCAGGCTCCGCCTCGGCCCTGGTGAAACTGGACATCGCGCAGCGCTTCGACCTGGTCGGCTTCGACCCGAGGGGCATCGGCCACTCGACGCCCTCAGTGCACTGCTTGAGCGACAAAGAGCAAGACGCGTTGCGCGCGCTCAACGACAACGACTACACCCCTGCGGGCATCGCCCGCCAGGAAACCCGCAACAAGGATTACGCGCAGAAATGCGCCCAGCGCACGGGGGCGAATTTCCTCGCCCATGTGAACTCGATGGACGTCGCGCGGGACATGGACGTGCTGCGCCAGGCGCTCGGCGACGAGAAGCTGAATTATGTCGGCTACTCCTACGGCACCAGGATCGGCACCGACTACGCCGAGCTTTTCCCCACGCATGTGCGGGCGATGGTCCTCGACGGCGCGCTCGACCCGAATGAGAGCCCAGTGGACAAACTCGTCAACCAGGCGAAGGGCTTCGAGGACGCGTTCCGCATCTTCGCGGCAGACTGCGCCACCCAGGACCACTGCCCGCTGGGCAACGACCCCGCCCAGGCCGACGAGAAGTTCCGCGCCCTGGTCCTGCCGTTGATCGAGCATCCGGTCAACACGCGCGACGGACGTGGCCTCGGCTACTCGGACGCGGTCCTCGGCACCATCCAGGCGCTGTACTCCAAGCAGCTCTGGGTGGCGCTGCGGGAGGGGCTCACCGAGGTCAAGGCGGGTTCGGGCAATATTTTGCAGCTGCTGTCCGACCTGTACATGGACCGGGACTCGAAGTCCGGGCATTACAGCAACGAGCAAGACGCGAACATCGCTGTGCGATGCGTGGACGACGCTCCGACAACCGACCGTTCGGTCGTGGACCAGATGGACGTGCAGGGCCGCAAGGTCGCCCCGTTCGAGGACGACGAGCGCGGCACCGGGCACGGCGCGCTCGACCCGTGCGCGTTCTGGCCGGTCAAGCCCACCATCGCGCCGACGATTTCGAGCCCGCCCGTCGGATTGCCCAAGATTGTCGTGGTTTCCACCACGAATGACCCGGCCACGCCGTACCAAGCGGGCGTGGAGCTGGCCAAACAGCTCGGAGCCTCCCTCATCACGTACAACGGCACGCAGCACACCGTCTCTCTGCAAGACCAGAGCCAGTGCGTCGACAACGCGGTCCAGCAGTACTTGATCGACCTCAAGTCTCCCGCCGACGGTCTGACCTGCTGATCCGACGCCTTGTGGCGTCGGGCTGCTGAGACCGCGCCGCACGGCTCTTCCTTGCCCCTTTCGGGTGCAAGCTGCGCTTTCTCTGCGCTGGCGCGCGCAAGGGCGCAAAAGTTTGACAGAAAACTGGTGGATCGGTACTGTCCGATGACAGCAATATATGACATATATCCTACATAAAGGCAATATGTGGTAAGTGTTACATAATAAATCGCGCATCAAGCAATGGAGCTGGAAGGACCGCGCCGACATGACCAACCTTGCCGCGAGCATCGGAACCAAAGCGTTTTGCCGTTCTGTGGAAGACAGGGTCAGGCAGCAGGTGGACTCCCTGCCTCCTGCAATTCGGGGTCCTGCTTGCCACCACTTCGGCATACGCGAGGCGGGGGGAAAGAGCCCCGGTATGGGCAAGATCGCGCGGTCAAGGCTGTGCGCCGAGCTGGCCAGTATGGTCGACGGCCCCCATGTGACGATCCCAAGGGAGCGGGCGATCACCGCCGCCACGGCAATTGAGATGATCCATAACTTCGGCCTGATCCATGACGACATCATGGATCAGGACGAGGAGCGCCGGGGCCGCAAAGCCGTGTGGGTGGCGTACGGAACGGGCATGGCCATTCTGCTCGGCGACATTTTGCTGGCCACCGCCGTGAAAATAGCGGCCAGTGTCGGAAACACGAGAATCGCCGATATCTTCAACCAAGCTATCGGCAAGCTCATCGAGGGGCAGCTGCTCGACATGGGCTCGAATATCGGGACCACGTTGGAAGAGCTCTGGGGCATCGCTGAGAAGAAGACCGCGTCCCTGTTCGAGTTGGCGGCAATGTCGATCGCCGAGTTGGCCTGCGTGACGCAGAGGCAGGGCGAAGCGATGGAAAGTTTTTCTCGGCACTACGGCGTGGCGTTCCAGTACATGAACGACGCCGCCAGTTTCTTCGCGGGAAACAGCCACGACCCTCGGGCGCTCTCGGACATCAAGAACCGCAGGGCCACCCTCCCGGCTGTTCTGTTGGTCCAGAATGCATTGCCAGGCTCGGATGCGCTGATCGCGCACTTCAGCGATGACCAGCCGCTCACCGGGGGAGCGGCGTATGAAATTATGCGCGCATTGAGAAGCGACGCTGTGCGGGATATGGCGCGCCAGGCTGTATTGCAAGAGTTGGAAATGGCGCAAAACGCTTTGAGCGCGGAATTCGAACCATGCTCGGTGCTCGCTCTTGCGTCAGAAATGTTGGACTCGAAAATCCTCGGCGGATTGATGTCTCCATGCTGAAAGAACGTGTCCGTCGTGAAATTTCGATAACCCTGCGGCTCAATATCAACAACATCTGGGTGGCGATGTTCCCCGCAGTGGTGTTCGCGGCGGCGGGATGGGTCTCGAATGGCAGCTCCAGCGCGACAGAGGCCCTCAAATTTCTCGCAGCGCTGGTCTGGTCTTATTTTTTCAGCTATGTCTTCGATGCGGCGAACCAAGCTGTCGGGTGCGAGGAGGACGTCCTCAACAAGCCGCACCGGCCGATTCCGCACGGCCTCGTCGACTCGCGGGGCCTCTGGGCCCGTTATCGGTGGGCTTCGGCTCTTTTTGTCGCTGTTTCGCTGGTCGGCAATGCCACCACTCTGGCAGCGTCTTTGGGGTGGGTGCTTGTCACGTTGTTCGCGCACACCCAGCTCAAGCCTCGCCACTACTACCTGTGGAAACCTGTGACCACATGGCTCGGCGTGGTGGCCCAACTCGCTGGCGGCTGGTCTTTCATGGACGATTTGGCGAGCGAAAGCATCATGTGGATCGTTGTGGTCGCAACTATGTTCATCGTGGCTCAGCCTATAGAAGACGTGCGTGACATCGCAGGCGACACTCGCATGGGCAAGGTTTCGTTGGCGTACTTGTTCGGAGCGAAGAAAGTATGCGTGGCTTTCTGCCTGATCATTGCGGCATGGCCGTTTTTGGCGTACGCGCTGTTCCTGCACTCCTCGACTCTGTCGCCTTGGGAATGGGGGGCTTTGCTTTTGCTCGGCGCGCTGTGCGGCATTGCTTTTCACCACGCCTACCAGTGGAATTCACTCCACCATCAAAGGCGTGCCTACATTGTGTACTGTTTCGCCTATATCGCGCTGACGTTGGTCCCTTTGAGCTGTCTTGTGTCTCGATGACGCGGCAATATTTCGAGTATGGAATCGGCCTTCACCAAGGAGGAATCGCGGTGGCTCATGGAGTTCGCTAGAGGGAATGTCGGCACTGTCGACCTGGTGGACGCGCAAGGCCGCTCAACAGGTGTGAGACCCGTGGCCGACGCGCACCGGGCGCCAGGCGTTCTGCACCGCGCCTTCAGCGTGCTGTTGCTCCGGGACGGCAACGAAATGCTTTTGCAGAGGCGTTCGGTCGCAAAAGAGCGGTGGCCTGGTTTTTGGTCGAATAGCTGTTGCGGGCATCCGCGTTCTGCAGACACCCTCGTCGACGACGCGAAGCGTCGTGTTTTCGAAGAGCTCGGCATTCGTGTGGACGCGCTCGAGCATGCCGGATCTTTCGTGTACCGAGCAACGCTGCGCGAGTGGACGGAACACGAGTACGACCATGTGCTGATCGGCAACATGGCCGGGGAGGACTCGCTCTTGCGGCCGGATCCGAAGGAAATCGGCGAGTTGCTGTGGCTTCCCGTGCAAGATTCCCTGGAGGCCCTGCGCCAGGTCACCCCCTGGCTCCCCCTGGTCCTGGAACAAGTCCGGGCTCGTCTTGCCTGAGCCGCCGCGCCGTGCGTGATCTTGGCCGGGGAAACCGCGCCCCCGTTGCGCGGTCGTCATGAAAAGGGCTTAAGCTGGGCGCATGAACCGCCAAGAGGAGTTCGTGCTCCGCGCGCTCGAAGAACGGGACATCCGCTTCGTCCGCCTCTGGTTCACCGACGTGCTGGGTTACCTCAAGTCGGTGGCCATCGCCCCAGCGGAGTTGGAAGGAGCCTTCGCCGAGGGCATCGGCTTCGACGGTTCCTCCATCGAGGGCTTCTCCCGCGTGTACGAGGCGGACATGGTCGCCAAACCGGACCCGTCGACGTTCCAGGTCCTCCCGTGGACCACGAGCAGCGGCAAGCACCACTCCGCGCGGATGTTCTGCGACATCGCGATGCCGGACGGCTCGTCCTCCTGGGCCGACTCCCGATATGTGCTGCGCCGCCAGCTCAATCGCGCCTTGGAACTCGGTTTCTCTTGTTACGTCCACCCGGAGATCGAGTTCTTCCTGCTCAAGGACTCGCCGTCGAAGCTCGCCCCGCCGGTGCCCGCCGACGACGGCGGGTACTTCGACCAGGCCGTGCACGATTCGGCCCCGGACTTCCGCCGCCATGTCGTCCACGCGCTGGAGTTCATGGGCATCTCGGTCGAGTTCAGCCACCACGAGAACGCGCCCGGCCAGCAAGAGATCGACTTGCGCTACGCCGACGCCCTGTCCATGGCGGACAATGTCATGACGTTGCGCTACCTGGTCAAAGAGGTGGCGATCCAGGAGGGCGTGCGCGCCACGTTCATGCCCAAACCGTTCACCCAGCACGCCGGTTCCGCCATGCACACGCACATGAGCCTCTTCGAGGGCGAGGCGAACGCCTTCCACAGCCCGGACGACCCGCTGCAGCTGTCGCCGATCGGCAAATCGTTCATCGCGGGCATCCTGGAGCACGCGAACGAGATCAGCGCCGTCACAAACCAATGGGTGAACTCGTACAAGCGACTCGTCCAAGGCGGCGAGGCCCCCACGGCGGCCTGCTGGGGCGCGTCAAACCGCTCCGCCCTCGTGCGGGTGCCGATGTACACGCCGAACAAAGCCTCCTCGCGCCGCATCGAAGTGCGCAGCCCGGACTCCTCCTGCAACCCGTACTTGACGTTCGCGGTCCTGCTCGCCGCAGGTTTGCGCGGTGTGGAGAAAGGCTACGACCTGCCTGCCCAGGCCGAAGACGACGTGTGGTCCTTGTCCTCGGCGGAGCGCAAAGCGATGGGGTACCGCCCGTTGCCGGAAAGCCTGTCCGAGGCCCTCACCGCGATGGAAGGCTCCGAGCTGGTCGCGCAAGCCCTCGGCGAGCACGTCTTCGACTACTTCCTGCGCAACAAACGCCACGAATGGTCCGAGTACAGCCGTCAAGTGACTCCCTTCGAGCTGCACAATTACCTCGCTCTGTGAGCCCTGGCGGGCGATCTCCCGCATTGCTCCTCGGCTCGGCGCGGGCTACAACAGGCCGAGCGCCCGGACCGCGTCCCGTTCGGACACCAGCTCCGCGACGGAGGCGTCGATCCTTGCCCGCGAGAACTCGCCCACGTGCAGGCCTTCCACGATGAGCCATTCCCCGTTGACGGAGCGCGCGGGGAAGGAGCTGACCAAACCTTCCGGCACGCCGTAGACCCCAGGCGAGGGGAGCGCGACCGAGGTCCAGTCCCCGCCCCATTCGCGTCCGAGCGCCCAGTCGCGAATATGGTCGATGGCCGCCGTGGCCGCCGAACCAGCCGAGGAGACGCCGCGCGCCTCGATAATCGCCGCGCCGCGCTGGGCGACGGTCGGAATGAACTCGTCGGCGAGCCAGGATCGGTCTTCGGCGAGCTGCGCGCCGCTCAGCTGCCCGGCCCGCGCGTGGAAAACGTCGGGATACTGCGTGCTCGAATGGTTGCCCCAAATGCTCACGCGAGAGACTTCGCCCACGCGCACACCGGCCTTCACGGCCAATTGGGCGAGAGCGCGGTTATGGTCGAGCCTGGTGAGCGCGGTGAAGCGTTCCGGCGGAATGTCCGGTGCGTGGCTGAGCGCGATCAACGCGTTCGTGTTGGCGGGGTTGCCCACGACGATCACCCGGATGTCGTCCGCTGCCCCTTCGTTCAACGCCCTGCCTTGCGGCCCGAAGATCCCGCCGTTCGCCCGCAGCAGGTCCGACCGCTCCATGCCGCGCGCCCTCGGTTTCGCCCCGACGAGCAGCGCGACATTGGCCCCGGCGAACGCCGCTGCCGGATCGTCGTGCACCTCGACCGAGTCCAACAGCCCGAACGCGCAGTCCATCAGCTCCATGGCCACACCCTCTGCCGCGCGAGCCGCCGCAGGCGTCTCCAGCAGCCGCAGGACGATCCTCCGGCCCGGGCCGAGCATCGCGCCGGAGGCGATCTGAAACACCGCCGAGTAGCCGATGTTCCCCGCAGCGCCGGTGACCGCGACGACGACGGGCTGGTCTTTTCCCGGAAGATCGTGCGGCATGGCACTGACGCTACTGCGCGGCATGCTCACGCGCGCGGCCGGGTCAGCAGCGTTCGTATTGGCGGCGCAGTTCGGCCTCCAACGCCGAGGGCCTGTGGTTCGGCGAAGGCTGGCTGCAACCGCCGAGGATCAGCTCAACGGACTCCGTGTACGAGAAGATGTTGACGCGCACCGGGGAGCCGAGACCGGGCAACAGCGGGACGACCGCCCGCGTGATGCCTTCGACCCGCTCATTCGTGTTCGGCTTGGCCCAGAGGTCGATCTTCACGTTCGTGAGCGCCCCGGAGGCCTGCGCCCCCGCAGGGTCGGTGACCGCGTCGCCGTCGTCGTCCGGCCCGAGCCGCTCGAGGATCTGCTGCCACAGCTCGCGGCGCTCGCGGTCGGGGAATTGGCCGTGGATTCGGTAGACGCGGAACTCTCTGCGGGCCGCTCCGGGCGGGACGCTGGATTTCCATGTCGCGTCGCGCAGTTCGGGATGTGCGTCGATGAGCTCGGCGATCGCCTCGTCGTCGACGGATGACGAAATCGAGACGACGATGCTGCGCCGACTGTTCGTCCCGGGCAAAGCCTCTTGGTGCACAGTGGCCCCGACGGTGGCGGGCGACTGCGCCGTTTGGAGCCACAGGGCCAAACTGGAGGCGACTTCCGCGCTGGACGGGTTTGGGTTGCTCGCAGCGTTTTCGGGGGCGGAACGGAAGTGGTACTGGAAGCTCGCGTGCGAATCGGAGGTTTTTGTGGCGCGGCTGCTGTTCGCCGGGTAGGCGACGTTGAGGATGACGTCGAACCCGCCGAAGTCCCCGGCGCGCATACGGTCGACGAATGTGCTGCCAACCGCCGCGGCCTGCGTCTGCGAGGCCGTTTCCGCGAGTGTCACATCCAGCCGGAAAGAAGCGCCGCTGCGATAGGCGACGTCGGCGGCCGCCACGCCGGGCAAGGCCCGAACGGCGTTGCCGATGGCACGGGCCTCGGCGCTGCGGTCTGCGGAACATCCGCCCGCCCCGGCGGTCAGGACGACTGCGCAGAGCATCATCGCCGCAACACGAAAGGGCCGCCGTCGTGCGGCGTCGTTCGCGCTCGGGCGGATGCGTCTCATGTCCCTCATCCTAGAGTGGCGCCAGCTGCTCTCCTGCCGTGTGTGCCAAAGAGCAAAACCGGGCGTGCGCCGCGAGCCGGAAATTTTTCGGGCCAGGCCAAGCGGCTTCGCCGCGCGAGCATGCCGACTGCCTGTTCTGTTCGGCCGCGCGCCTTTGACAGGCGGCTGGCGTTGGGCGAGAATGAGGCGGACGCGGGGCGCGATCCGAAAGGAACAGCTATGCCAGTCTGGGTCCGAGATTTCGCTTTGCTCGTGCTCCGCCTCGGCTGTGCGTTCTGCCTGATCCCGCACGGGTGGAACAAAGTCACGAACTGGGGCTTCTCCGGAACTGCGGCGGGTTTCGCCCAGATGGGCGTCCCGTATCCCGAGTTGAGCGCCGCTGTGGCGATAGCGGCCGAGCTCGTGGGCGCGGTTTTGCTCGCCCTGGGCCTGCTCACCCCGCTCGCGAGCTCGGCGGTGATCGTCGCCATGCTCGGCGGACTGCTCACCGCGCCGAACCATGTTTTCACCGGCGGCGGCATGACAGGCGGGCTCCTTCCCTGGCACACTGCGGGCAAGGCGCTCGACCGAGGGGTTGGTTTTCTCGACGAGAAATGGCTGGGCGTCTCGGCGTTCCAATTCTGCCTGCTCGGCCTCGCCGTGCTCATCACCGGTCCGGGCGGGATCAGCCTGGACTGGGTGCTTTTCAAGCATTCTCGCTGGCTCGCGCCTCGGTCATGACAGCTTCGGCGCGGCTGCGTCTCGCGCGCCATGAACCTCCGAAAAAGATAGAATAGGCTATCCTTCTTTTCTGCTGCGCGCTCAGGCCGTCCCGGGCGCGGGGACTCGTGAAGGAGTGAGCGTGCAACGTCTGCGGGCAGCGGTGATCGGCGGTGGGATCGGCGGTCTCGCCGCGGCGATCGCACTGCGGGAGAACGGTCTTTCTGCCGTGGTGTTCGAGAAAGCCCAGGAGCTTCGCGAGATCGGGGCCGGAGTTGTGGTCAGGGCCAATGGCATGCGCGCTTTGGCGAGCATCGGCGCCCGGTCGGCAGTGGGCGAGGTCGCGCTGCCGGTGCGGTGCCGTCCGCCGCAGATGTGGCACGGCGACTCGTTGTCGCCCGACGCGGACCCGCACGGCAACGGCACTTTGGAAAGCCCTGTCGTGTACCCTGCGCACCGGGGCGAGCTGCAGCGGGTCCTCAAGGAGCAGCTGCCTTCCGAAGCGGTGCGCCTCGGCCATACCCTTGAGCGCGTCGCAGAGGACGAGGACGGCGTGGAGGTCTTCTTCGCGAACGGCGAGCACGAGCGGTTCGACCTGGTGATCGGGGCGGACGGCATCCATTCGGTCGTGCAAGGCTGCATAGGCGAGCCGGTGCTCCCCGAGGGGCAAGGCATCATGGCCTACCGGGGGCTGGTTCCCGCCGAGCGCCTCGTGGGGAAGGCCGAAACCGCCCGGCTGTGCCAATGGCTCGGCCAAGACCGCTACTTCATCACCTATCCTGTCTGCCGGGGGAGGCTGCTCAACGTGGTGGCTTCTGTCCCGAACACCCTGCCAGAAGGCTCCTGGTCCGCTCCGGGCGATATCGCAGACTTCGCCCGCGAATACGAGGACTGGCACCCGGAGGTGCGTCGTGTCATCGACGCGATGGACCACACATTCCGATGGGGCATTTATGACCGGCCCCCGCTGAGCCGATGGACGAGCGGCCGAGTCGCCTTGATCGGCGACGCCGCGCACGCGATGCTCCCGTACCTCGGCCAAGGCGTGAACACCGCCATGGAGGACGCGGTCACGCTCGGTGTTTTGCTCGCCGGCGCCGACACCGGCGAACTCGCAGGCCGTCTGCGCATGTACGAGGATGTGAGCCGGGACCGCATCCATCGGATTCAGCAGAGCTCGCGAAGGATGGGGCGGATCTACCGCGACGCCCGGCTCGGGGCCGACGACCGCAGGGAGCGGATGGCCGCCGAGTTGCAAGGCGGCAGTTGGCTCGCGGGCCACGACGCGGAGCGCACGGCCAGGTCGGCGCTGGCCCAACTCGTGCGAGCGGGCCGGAGTCTGGAAAACAGTCGGTGAGCCGTGCGCGCCCCAGGCCGCAGGGGCGTCGAAAGGAGGGCGGGAAACCCCGCCCCTATGATTCGGGGAGGGGTTTCCGCTTGTGCCCGAGGGCTTTGGCCAACGAAGGAGCACTGCGGTTCGGACTCAGAAATTTTGGCGGTGGCGGAGGGATTTGAACCCTCGGACGCTTTCACGTCACACGCTTTCGAGGCGTGCTCCTTAGGCCGCTCGGACACGCCACCAAGCGGTGGACTCTACACGAGCGGGTGGGGGAGCACAAACCGCATTCGCCGGGGATCGGGCAGGCGGGCATGCTGCCCCGGACAGTCGGCGCGGGGTGTTCTTGTGCCATGAGAAATCGCCACATGCGTGGTTGGCGGCATGTCCGGACAGACAAGGCCCGGTGGGAAAGAAATGACCGCAAAGCCGTACCGGTGCGCTGTCGTGGCTATGGCTCGCGCGACACGGCGCCAGCCCTTCTCGTCGAGCGCAGGCAGGAGGTCTTCCTCGACTGGCAAGCGCGCAACGTCGCGTTCCGCAGTTCGAGCTCTTCCGGGGCGTGGGCCTTGGCGAACAGATCGCCAAGGCCCACGCCCCGCTTCTCGGGGGATGCCCTGCGCCGCTTTGGCGTTTTCAGCGATTGCCGTTTTCGGCGATTGCCGTTTTCGGGGTTTGCCGTGCCCTGAGCTTGCGGAAGAAACTTCGGGTGAGCTCGGCGCATTCGGCTTCGAGGACTCCGGAGCGCACCTGTGGCCGGTGGTTGAGCCGAGGGTCCGTCACCACGTCCCATAACGAGCCGACCGCGCCGGTCTTGGGCTCCCGCGCGCCGAAGACGATCCGGGCGATCCGGGCGTTCACGGCAGCCCCCGCGCACATTGTGCATGGCTCCAGGGTCACCGCCAGCGTGCAGCCGATGAGCCGCCAGCCATCGCCGAGGATTGCGGCGGCCTGGCGCAATGCGAGGATTTCCGCGTGCGCGGTCGGGTCGCCGAAAGCCTCTCTGGCGTTCGCGGCGCGGGCCAATTCCTTGCCGTCTGGGCCGAACACGACGGCTCCGACCGGCACGTCCAGCTCGCCTGCGGCGCCTGCGGCGGCAAGGGCCTCGCGCATCAGCGCGGCGTCGGGGTCCCCGGCGTCGAAATCCTCGGTGGCGGGGTTTTGGCGGTCAGTGCTCATTGTTGGGGATTTCGGGGTTGGGGCACGCCGTCGGGGTCCCCGGCGTCGAAATCCTCGGTGGCGGGGTTTTGGCGGTCAGTGCTCATTGTTGGGGATTTCGGGGTTGGGGCACGCCGTCGGGGTCCCTGTTCACCCGCGTGGGCGCTGGTCGGCCTTTTCGAGCTCTTCTTCAAAGCCGAGCTGGCGGGCGAGCGCCGCGAGTTGTTCGTCCGCGTACAGCTCGTCGGACTCGGAGACAATGAGGCCGAGCACGGACTCTGGCAGGCCCAAGTCTTCGAGAATGCCGAAATCCCCTTCCGCCCAAGGCTCTTCGTCGTCGTCGAGCTCGTCTGGGTCCGGGATTTCCACATGCAGCTCGTCAAGGACGTCGGCGGCGAGGTCGTAGTCGAGCGCCGCGGTCGCGTCGGACAGAAGCAGCCGCGAGCTTCCCGGTCCTGGACGGACGATCACGAAGAACTCGTCGTCCACGTTGATCAGTCCGAACACCGCGCTGGTGCTGCGCAGCTCGCGGAGTTCTCGTTCGGCCTGCTCAAGGCTCGTGAGCACCTTGGGGGACAGGCCCAACACGCGCCAGCGCCCCTCTTCGCGCACGACCGCGACCGCGAGTCCGACGGGCCCCTTGGCATGTTGCGACGACATAGCTTCTACGGTAGCCGGATTCTCCGGGGGATGCGCACTCGCATCACCGCTTTGCCCGACTGCGCGCGGGCTTCGGCCCCATGCGCGGCGCTCGCGGCCGCATGAGACCCTATTGAGCTATGGCGATCCGCGACTCTTCCCCCGTCTGCGTCATCGGGCTCGGGCAGATCGGCGGTTCTGTTGTCAAAGCGGCCGCCGAGGCCGGGCGGGAGGTGTTCGGCTACGTCCGTTCGGCCCGGACCTTCGACGCGGCGAGAGCTGCGGGGTTCACGGTTTTCGGCGAGCTTGAGAGCGCGCTCAAGCATGCCGAGCTGCGCCGGGCCGTGATCGTCGTGGCGGTGCCGCTTCCCGCGACCGGGGGGGTGTTCGCCCGGATCGCCGCTTTTGGCGGCTCCTGTGTCGTCACCGACGTCGGGAGCGTCAAAGCGCCGATCCTCGCCGCCGCCGAGGAGCACGGGCTCGGCGGGCGGTTCGTCGGCGGGCATCCGATGGCGGGAAGCGCGAACAGCGGTTGGGCGGCCGCGGACGCCGCGCTGTTCCACGGCGCCGCATGGGTGGTGAGCGTGGACGAAGCGGTGACCGCCGCGGGGTTCGCCGAGGTGGCGCGGCTGGCTTTGGGGCTCGGCGCGGTGGTCGTGCCCGCCCTCGCGGCCGAGCACGACCGGGCCGTCGCCCGAATCTCGCACTTGCCGCATTTGCTCGCGGCGGTGCTCGCGAACACGGGCGCGGCGGGCGGGGAGCTCGCGTTGGGCCTGGCGGCGGGGTCGTTTCGCGACGGGACCCGTGTCGCGGGCTCGGACCCGGCTTTGGCCGAGGCGATGTGCGCGAACAACACGGCAGCGGTGATCGAGGCGTTGGACGAGGCGTTGGACGCTTTGAACGCCGCGCGCACGAAATTGGGATTGACCGGGCTGCCCGGTCCTGTTGTGCGCTCTGGTCGCGAGTCTCGTGCCGCATACGACCGGATAGCGGCGCAGCGGCCCGTCATAGCAGGGGTTGATCTGGAAGAACCTGACTGGCGAGAGCGTCTCGCCGAGGCCGGGAGACGCGGCGCGATTCTCCGCCGCCTATAGTCTCTCAAGGCGCAAATGCGAGCAAGGCGCACGGGCGCGATACCGAAAAGTTACACTATGTCATGGCGGTATCGCCGCTCACGGCACGCGCATTTCGCGTGTTGCAGGATCCGGGCAGGTGCGCCCGGTCAAAACCGAGAGGAATTCGCTCTTGATGACCATCGCTATTGCTGTCGTGGTCGCCGTCGCGTGGCTTGTCATTCTTTTGCCGCTGCTCTACGTCAAAGTGCCCCCCAACAAGGTTGGCGTGTTCACTGGGCGAGGCGGCAAGCCCAAGGTGATCCGAGGCGGGGGGCGTTTGCGTCTGCCCGGTTTCGAGCGGGTGGACTATTTGACGCTGGAACCGCTCAGCGTCCGCATCAAGCTGGACGGGGCGCTCTCCGGCAGCGGCGTGCCGGTCAACCTGGAAGCGGTCGGGATGGTGTCGGTCGGCGCGTCCGACGAGGCCGTCGAACTCGCGATCCGGCGCTTTTTGGGCGTGGACCGGCTGGAGTTGCGGTCCCAGCTCAACGAGATCCTTTCCGGAAGTTTGTCCGAGATTTTGGCGCGGACCACGATGGAGGAGCTCAACGCCGACCGGGAGCAGCTGACCCGCAAGCTCATCGACGAGGCGAGCGCCGACCTGTCCCGGATCGGCTACACCGTCGACATTGTCAAAATCGCGGCGCTTTCCGACGAGAACGGGTTCCTGGGCTCGTTGGGCCGCCGCCGGATCGCCGAGGCCAAGCGCGACGCGTTCGTGGGCACGGCCGAGGCGGAGCGGGACAGCAACGTCCAATCGGCCCAGGCCAAGCAGGCCGGCGCCGTCGCGAAGGCCGAATCGGACATCGCCATCGCCCAGGCCGCGCAGCGGCGCGATGTGGAACTTGCGAAGCTCCGCGCCCAGGTCGACACCGAGAACGCCTTGGCCGACCAAGCGGGCACGCTCGCCGAGACGCAGGCGCGCAAAGACATCAGCATCGCCCAAGAGCAGGCGGAGGCGGCCCGGATCGAGGCCAGCATCGCCGTGCAGGAGCTCCGCGCCGAACACGCCCAGGCGATGCTGCAGGCCGATGTGATCGCTTTCGCCGAAGCGGAGGGGCAAGCCGCGATCAAACGCGCCGAAGGCCAGCATCAAGCGGCGGTGCTGCAAGCCGAGTCCCAGGCGATGGCGACGCGCAAAGTCGGCGAGGCCATCGCGGACGCGCGCCGTTCGGCGGCCCAAGCCCTGCTCGCGGAACGGGAGGCGGAGGCTTCCGGCCTGCTCGCGCTCATGCAGGCGGAGGCAGAGGGTTTGCGTGTCAAGCTGGCCGCCGAAGCCGAGGGCAAGAAGCAGGTCGCGGAGGCGTTGAACCGTTACAACTCGGTGGGCGCGCGCCTTTTGGCTTTGCCGGACGTGCTCAACGCTTTGGTCGCGGCCACCGAGGCCGCTTCTCGTCCGATCGCCGCGTTGGACAGGGTCGCGGCCAATGGCAACGCCGCCGCGTCGCTCACCGCGCTTTCCAGCGTCTCGCCGACTGTGCTCGCCAATGTCTTGGAGTCCTTCAAGGCGTCTGGCGTCGATCTTTCGGAGATGATCGAGGATTCCGCCGCGGACGCGGGCGCGAGCTCCGCCGCCGAAGAGGAATCCGGGTTGGACATCGACCTTGGCCTGTACCAGGGGGCCCAGTCGTAATCCGGGCCGACGTTCAGCGCAGCTGGCTCAGCGCCTCCCACAAGGCCGCGCACGCGTCGGCGCGGCGTTGGCCGCGCCCGAGGGACTCGTCTCGGATGATGATCTCGTCCACGCCCTCGTCCTTCCACAGGGCGGCCTTCTCCGCGATCTGCTGAGCAGTTCCGGCGATGGCCGAGGGCATCCTGGTGTCTGCTTCGAACGCCCGCGCCCGCTCCGGCTCGTCGGTGACCAAGATTCCGGCCTGGGTGGAGCGGCGCACGGATTTCGGGTCGCGCCCGTGTCGTTCGCACGCCGCGTCGAGCGGTTCGGCCGCTGTGCGGAACTCGCCGGGTTTGGTCCATGTGTTCCACTCGTCGCCGTGCTGGGCGACGAGTGAGAGCATGCGCGGGCCCGAGGCCCCGATCAGGACGGGCATATGCTCCTGGACTGGCTTCGGCTCGCTCACGGCCCCGTCCAGCTGGTAGTACTCGCCCGAGAGGGTGGTGGCCGTCTGCCCGAGCAGGCCCCGGATCGCCCGGAGGCCTTCGGCGAAGCGGTCGACGCGCTCCTTCGGCGTTCCCAGCGCCAGCCCGTAGGCGCGGTGCTCGTTCTCTTGCCAGCCCGCGCCGATCCCGAGCGTGAGCCGCCCGTTGGCAATCTGGTCGGTCGTGGCGGCCCAGTTCGCGAGCACGGCGGGATGCCGGTAGGTCATCGACAGCACGAGGTGCGCAAGGCGGACCCTGTGTGTGGCCGCTGCGAGCGCCGACAGCGCGGCGGTGGCCTCCAGCATGGGGCCGCCTGGGTCTGCGGCGGTCGCAGCGCGGGGCATGAAGTGGTCGGCGAGGTAGAGGGCGTGCCAGCCGCCGGAGTCGGCGAGGCGGGCCACGTCCAGAAGGTCTGGCCAGGATTGCGAGGCGGAGGCCCAGAGCGAGAAACGCATACGTCGAGTCTATGCCGCTGCGGCCCATGGCGGCGCGCCCTGCTCAGACGGGGCAGCGCGAGCTCTCCGGGGGCAGTGTCCCGGTGACGAGGTAGTCGTCCACTGCTGCGTCCACGCAGTTCTTTTCCGCCGCGCCGTTTTCGGGCGCGCGCCGCGCGCCCCCGCGCAAGTAATGGCCGTGGCCTGGTTCGGCGGTCACGAGCAGGACGCCGCCGACAGCTTCCGTGAAAGGCGCGGCCCAGGCCAGGGGGGTGGTGGGGTCTGTCTCGCCGCTGACGACCAGCGGCTTGGGGCCTGGGGCCCCACCCGCCGGCGGGGCGGCCCTGTCGATGAAGTCGGATGTGACCGGGTGGGCGGGCGCGGGCCAACCGGCGCATCCGGTCACCAGACCGTTGCCGTAGCCGAGCTCGTACAGCCCGAAGGTCGGATATTTTTGCGCCCATTGCGACGCGAGGCTCCGCACCGCCGCGTCGTCCGGGCGGCGGTCTTGCGGCAGATCGTCACAGAGCACAGTCCAGTTCGCCATGGAGAAGCCCGGATCAGCCTTGCGCAGCGCCGCGCTGTCGCCTGTGCTCATCACCGAGCGCAGGCCTTCCGCGAGGTCTGGCCACTTCGCCGGGGAGGACAGCAGGGTGCTGATCCCGGCGAGCAGCTGCCCGGCCCCAGGGTCGAGGAGGCCTTGCCCCAGGAAGCCCCGAGCGCTGGCGAGGTCCGCGTAGCTCGGCTGGGTCTTCGTCCAGTCGAAGAACGAGTCGAAGGCTTTCTCTTTGGCCTGGACCGCTTCCTCTTCCGTTTTCACCGGGTCCCGCCGCAGGTCGACGGGGGAGTCGAAGACCGCTGCGCGTATCTGCCGAGGATGCAGGTGGGCGTAGGCGGCCCCGAGGAACGTCCCGTAGGAGTAACCGAGGTAGTCGATGCGCTGCGCGCCGAGGGCGACGCGGATGCTGTCGATGTCCTGCGCGGTCTGGTATGTGTTGATCGCGGCGAGCTTCGAGCCGTATTTGGCCTCGCAGTCCTGCGCCACCGCGGCGACTCTGGCCCTGAGTTTGGCCAGTTGCGCCGGGTCGCGCGGGTCCAGGACTTGCTGTTTGGCCTCTTGCGCGGGATCTGGGCCGCACACGACGGGCTCAGACTCGCCGACGCCGCGCGGGTCGAAGCCGATGACGTCGAAATGCGCGGCGAGGTCGTTCTCGGCGCGCAGGGCCATGGCGGCGGCCTCGCGGACGCCGGGTTGGCCCGGCCCGCCGAAGTTCACCAGGAGCGGGGGGCGGTTCTTGCCTCCCGCGTCCTTGGACCGGGTGCGGGAGAGCGCGACGCGCATGGTCTGGCCGTCGGCCTTGTCGTGGTCTTGCGGGACGGTGACGCTCGCGCATCCGAGCTCGAAGCCGTGCTGGAACTGGGCCGCGCGCTCTGTGCCGATGGCGCGCAGGAAGTCGCCCTCCCAGGGGCAAGGCTCCCAGGCCAGCGCGGGTCGCGCGGGCGAGCTGGGGGCGCTCTTGCCGCTCGGCCCGGACTCGTCGGTGTGCGCGCAGCCTGCGATCAGGAGCGCGGCGAGCAGAGACGGGAGGAAACGTCGCATAGGCTTCATCGTATGGGCCGGCGGGGCCCGGAGTGCTTTTTTGACGCCGCGCGCGGGTCGCGCTAGACTGATCCGTCGTGCCTGACAGAGTCGGGCTCATTTGCGTGCCTGTCCATGGTTCTGAATTATCAACAGATTCCTCCTGGTCGGCACGCTGCCTGGACGTTATTGAGGAAGTAGAAGGTATGCCAACTATTAACCAGCTGGTGCGAAAAGGCCGGCAGCCCAAGGGCAACCGGGTCAAGACCGCTGCCCTGAAGGGCAGCCCGCAGCGTCGTGGCGTGTGCACCCGCGTGTACACCACGACTCCGAAGAAGCCGAACTCCGCGCTGCGTAAGGTCGCGCGTGTGAAGCTCACCAGCCAGGTTGAAGTGACCGCCTACATCCCCGGCGAGAAGCACAACCTCCAGGAGCACTCGATGGTGCTCGTCCGAGGCGGGCGTGTGCGCGACCTCCCCGGTGTTCGCTACAAGATCATCCGCGGCGCCCTCGACACCCAGGGCGTGAAGAACCGCAAGCAAGCTCGCAGCCGTTACGGCGCGAAGAGGGAGAAGAGCTAATGTCCCGCAAGGGCCCCGCGCCGCGCCGCGCCGTGGTGAACGATCCGGTGTACGGCTCGCCCGTCGTCACCCAGCTGGTCAACAAGATCCTCCTCGACGGCAAGAAGTCCGTCGCCGAGCGCATCGTCTACAGCGCCCTTGAGCGCGCTCGCGACAAGACCGGCACCGACCCCGTCGTCACCCTCAAGCGCGCGCTGGAGAACGTGAAGCCGACCATGGAGGTCCGCTCCCGCCGCGTCGGCGGCGCGACCTACCAGGTGCCCGGCCCGGTCGCGCCGGGGCGTTCCAACACGCTCGCGCTGCGCTGGCTGGTCAAATTCTCCCGCGCCCGTCGGGAGAAGACCATGGAGGAGCGTCTCGCCAACGAGCTGCTGGACGCCTCGAACGGCTTGGGCGCTTCGGTGAAGCGTCGCGAAGACACCCACAAGATGGCTGAGGCCAACCGGGCTTTCGCGCATTACCGGTGGTGATCTGCTCCATGAGCAACGCACAACTTGGCGCCACGACCGCCTGTTGACATTCACGAGTTGATTTTGAAGAGAAAGTAGAGACATGGCCGGGGCACAGAGCGTATTGACGGACCTGAACCGGGTACGCAATTTCGGGATCATGGCGCACATCGACGCCGGAAAGACCACGACGACCGAGCGCATCCTCTACTACACCGGGGTCAACTACAAAATCGGCGAAGTCCACGAGGGCGCCGCCACGATGGACTGGATGGAGCAGGAGCAAGAGCGCGGCATCACCATCACCTCGGCCGCGACCACCTGTTACTGGAACGACCACCAGCTCAACCTCATCGACACCCCCGGCCACGTCGACTTCACCGTCGAAGTGGAGCGCAACTTGCGCGTGCTGGACGGCGCCGTCGCGGTGTTCGACGGGAAAGAGGGCGTCGAGCCCCAGACCGAGCAGGTGTGGCGCCAGGCGGACAAGTACAGCGTCCCCCGCATCTGTTTCGTCAACAAAATGGACAAGCTCGGCGCGGACTTCTTCTACACCATCAAGACCATGGTGGACCGCATCGGCGTGAAGCCGCTGCCGATCCAGCTGCCCATCGGCGCGGAGAACGACTTCGAGGGCGTCATCGACCTCGTCGGCAACCGCGCGCTGGTGTGGAGCGCGGACACCAAGCTCGGCGAGAAGTACGACGTGGTGGAGATCCCGGCCCACCTGAAGGAACAGGCCGCGGAATACCGCCAGCAGCTGCTGGAAGCTGTCGCCGAGACCGACGAGGTGCTCCTGGAGAAGTTCTTCGGCGGGGAAGAGCTGACCATCGAGGAGATCAAAGGCGGTCTGCGCAAGATCGTCCTCACCAGCGAGCGCTTCCTCGTGCTCTGCGGCTCCGCGTTCAAGAACAAGGGCGTGCAGCCGTTGCTCGACGCGGTCATCGACTTTCTGCCCTCGCCCCTCGACATCCCCGCGACCCTGGGGCACCGTCCGAACGACGAGGAAGCGGTCGTCGAGCGCCACCCGGACTCGAACGAGCCGTTCGCCGCGCTGGCCTTCAAGATCGCCGCGCACCCCTTCTTCGGCAAGCTCACCTACATCCGGGTGTACTCCGGCAAGATCGACGGCGGCTCCGCCGTGGTGAACTCCACCAAGGGCAAGAAAGAGCGCATCGGCAAGCTCTTCCAGATGCACGCCAACAAGGAGAACCCAGTCGAAAGCGCCCAGGCCGGGCACATCTACGCGGTCATGGGCCTGAAGGACACCACGACCGGCGACACCCTCTCCGACGTGAACGACCAGATCGTGCTGGAGTCGATGACCTTCCCGGACCCGGTCATCTCGGTGGCCATCGAGCCCAAGACCAAGTCCGACCAGGAAAAGATGGGCATCGCCATCAACCGGCTCGCCGAAGAGGACCCGACCTTCAAGGTCAAGCTCGACCACGAGACCGGCCAGACCGTCATCTCCGGCATGGGCGAGTTGCACCTTGACATCCTCGTCGACCGGATGAAGCGTGAGTTCAAGGTCGAGGCGAACGTCGGAAAGCCGCAGGTCGCGTACCGCGAGACGATTCGTCGCACGGTGGACAAGCACGAATACACCCACAAAAAGCAGACTGGCGGCAGGGGCCAATTCGCCCGTGTCATCATCAAGCTGGAGCCCTCAGTGGCCGAGGACGGCTCGGGTTACGAGTTCGCCAACGCCGTGACGGGTGGCCGCATCCCGACCAACTTCATCCCGTCTGTGGACGCCGGCGTCAAGGACGCCCTCCAGGGCGGCGTCCTCGCCGGTTACCCGCTCACCGATGTGAAGGTCACGCTTCTCGACGGGGCGTACCATGAGGTTGACTCCGACGAGCTCTCCTTCAAGACGGCTGGAAACCAAGCGCTGCGCGAGGCTGCTCGCAAAGCCGACCCGGTGATCCTCGAGCCGATCATGAAGGTGGAAGTCATCACCCCGGACGATTACGTGGGTGATGTCATCGGCGATCTGAACTCGCGTCGCGGGCAGATCCAAGAGATGAGCCAACGCGGCACTTCGCGGGTTGTTTCCGCGCTGGTGCCGTTGTCGGAGATGTTCGGCTATGTCGGGGACCTGCGGTCCAAGACCCAGGGCCGGGCGAACTACAGCATGCTCTTCGACTCCTACGCGGAGGTTCCGGGGGGCGTCGCGAAGGAAATCATCGCCAAGGCGAACGGCGAATAACCGCCATACGTCACGGCGGCCCCGGCCATTCAGGGCCGGGAACCCGCCGCCAACAGTTACCTAGGAAAGAAAGAGGACACAACAGTGGCCAAGGCTAAGTTCGAGCGGACCAAGCCGCACGTCAACATCGGGACTATCGGTCACGTCGACCACGGCAAGACCACGTTGACCGCTGCGATCACCAAGGTGCTGCACGACAAGTACCCGGACCTGAACGAGGCGCGCGACTTCGCTCAGATCGACAACGCGCCCGAAGAGCGCGCTCGCGGTATCACCATCAACATCTCGCACGTCGAGTACCAGACCGAGAAGCGTCACTACGCGCACGTCGACGCCCCCGGCCACGCCGACTACATCAAGAACATGATCACCGGCGCCGCCCAGATGGACGGGGCGATCCTCGTGGTCGCCGCGACCGACGGCCCGATGCCGCAGACCCGCGAGCACGTTCTGCTCGCCCGCCAGGTCGGCGTCCCGTACATCCTCGTGGCTCTCAACAAGTCCGACATGGTGGACGACGAAGAGATTCTCGAGCTCGTGGAGCTCGAGGTTCGCGAGCTGCTGTCCTCGAACGAGTTCGACGGCGACAACGCCCCGGTCGTGCGCGTGTCCGGCCTCAAGGCTCTTGAGGGCGACCAGAAGTGGGTCGACTCCGTGGCCGAGCTCATGCAGGCTGTGGACGAGAACGTTCCCGACCCGGTTCGTGAGACCGACAAGCCGTTCCTGATGGCGATCGAGGACGTCTTCACCATCACCGGCCGCGGCACGGTGGTCACCGGCCGTATCGAGCGCGGCGTCATCAACGTCAACGAAGAGGTTGAGATCATCGGCATCAAGCCGACGGCGACGAAGACCACGGTCACCGGTGTCGAGATGTTCCGCAAGCTGCTCGACCAGGGCCAGGCGGGCGACAACGTCGGCCTCCTCGTCCGCGGCATCAAGCGCGAGGACGTCGAGCGCGGCCAGGTCGTGATCAAGCCGGGCACCACCACCCCGCACACGGAGTTCGAGGGCACCGCTTACATCCTGAACAAGGAAGAAGGCGGTCGTCACACCCCGTTCTTCAACAACTACCGCCCGCAGTTCTACTTCCGCACCACCGACGTGACCGGCGAGGTCACCTTGCCCGAGGGCAAGGACATGGTCATGCCGGGCGACAACACCGACATCTCGGTGAAGCTGATCCAGCCGGTGGCCATGGAAGAAGGACAGCGCTTCGCGATCCGCGAGGGCGGCCGCACCGTCGGCGCTGGTCGTGTCACGAAGATCAACAAGTAATTTTTCTTCGGATTGAAAAAGACGGGGCGCAACTAGTTCTAGTTGCGCCCCGTCTTTTTTCATGTATCTCATTCATATATATTTTCTTTATCAATTCTATATATTTGATCCTGGCTCCGCGGAACGTGTTTTAGGACGCATTTCTTGAGCGGAGCAGCGTGTTCTGCGCGTATGCAGTATGCTTGTTTGTCGCGCTGCTGTACTCTAGGGGAGTAGTGCTCGTGCAGGAACCGAAACGCTGCTCAACAGCCATGAAAGAGTTAATGACGACTGCAAGGAACATATTTTATGACGAAATTAAGGCCTTTTTATGAAGATATAGAAGCGCACTATGACGTGGAGAACTCTATTGAGTTCTTTTCCTTGTGGCTCGACGAGACGCTCGGCTACACCTGCGGGTACTGGCCGAGGCCGAATATGACTTCCGCAGAGGCGCAGATCGCGAAGTTCGACCTCGCGCTGGGCAAGTTGGGCTTGGAGCCGGGGATGACCCTCCTGGACATCGGCTGCGGTTGGGGAGCCGGGCTGATCCGGGCCTACGAGAAGTACGACGTGAACGTCATCGGCCTGACCATCAGCCCGAGCCAATACGAGTACACGAAGAAGAAGCTTGCGGCGTTGGACGGCAAGCGCAAGGCGGAAGTCGTGCTCCAGGGCTGGGAGGAGTACGAGGGGAAAGTGGACCGGATCGTCTCGGTCGGGGCGTTCGAGCATTTCCGCGTCGAACGGCACGGGGCTTTCTTCGAAAAGGCGTACAGCATGCTCCCCGAGGATGGGAAGATGCTGTTGCATTGCATCGTCGGCTACAGCAGGGCCGCGCTGGAGCAGATGGGCTTGTGGCAAGTCGACCGCAATCTCATCCGTTACACGCATTTGATCAGGAATTACATCTTCCCCGGCGCGGAGCTGGTGGACCCGCAGTCCATCGTCTCCGAGGCGGCCAAGGCAAAATTCCGCTGCGACATGATCCAGCCCCTCGGCCTGCACTATGGCAAGACGCTGGACGTCTGGTTGGAGAACTTCATGGCGAAAAAAGACGAAATCATCGCCTTGAGCTCGCCCGAGCTGTACCAAATCTATATCAACTACCTTGCGGGAAGCGCGCATTATTTCCGCACGGGACATATCAATATCGCGCAGTTCACCCTCACCAAGAAGCCCCTGCCCTGGCTGGAGACCCCGCCGAACACGCCGCCGTTCGTGTTCAAATCCTGGAACTCCTAGGAGCGACCGGCTGCTCGGCATCGGCGGAGCCGGAGGCTCCGTGCTGTCGGCCAGGCGCGGAAGACCGTCCTTTTTCGGGCTTGTCAAGAGGTGCTTGCTCCGTGGGTTGTGAACAATCCTCACCCATGAAAGCGGTGATTATGACCGTCAATTTGAGGTGCGTGTGTAGCTGAATTTCAGGTGCGGGTTGTTTGTGGAGAAGTTCGTAGCTGTGAATTTCAGGTGCACCTGTAGGTCATGTCCGGGTAGTAGCACGATGGGGTGACCCCGCCAAGATCGAAGGTGGAGCTGTACGCGGCGATCCGACGGGACGTGCGTGCGGGGCTCGCGCCGCTCGAGATCCGACGTGCGCACAGGGTGGGGTGGGAGACGATCTATCTGGCGATGGGGTCGGCTTGGCCGAAGAGGTGTCCTACAACGTCCTCCTGGCCTACGTCCGCGCCCGGCGCCCGGAGATCGCGAAGGAGGCGGGCCGAGCGCCGGCCGAGGTGTTCGTCGCGCAGACCCACCGCCCCGGAGGGGAGGCCGAGGTCGATTTCGGGGACGTGGTGGACAGCCTGCGCGGGCAGGCGGTGAAGTGCGCCTTGTTCGCGTTCCGCCTCTCCTATTCGGGGCGTGCGGTGCACAGGGTGTTCCTCTCCGCCGGTCAGGAGGCGTTCTTCGAGGGCCACGCCCACGCGCTCTCTGTGATCGGCGGGGTTCCGTTCGGCAAGGTCCGCTACGACAACTTGAAATCCGCCGTGGCCACGGTTCTCGGGTTCTCCCGCCAACGGGTGGAGACCGAGCGGTGGATCGCGTTCCGCTCGCACTTCGGCCTTGAGGCCTTCTACTGCCTACCGGGGATTCCTCGCCGAACTCCTGCTGGGCGAGTGCGACGAGCGCAACCGCCGCCGCGCGGCAAGACGCATCCAAGCCGCGGGCTTCCCCCGCGACAAGTCGCTGCGCTCGTTCGACTTCGAGGCGAACCCGAACATCGACCCGGCGACCATCCACACTCTCGCGAAATGCGACTGGGTGAAGAAAGGCCTGCCGCTCTGCCTGATCGGGGACTCGGGAACCGGCAAGTCCCACCTGCTCATCGCGCTCGGCACCGAGGCCGCGATGGCGGGCCATCGGGTCAGACACACGTTGGCGACCAAGCTCGTCAACGAGCTGGTCGAGGCTGCCGACGAGCAACAGCTCGCCAAGACCATCACCCGCTACGGGCGCGCGGCGGCCATCGGCGGGCTCGGCTACATGGAGCTCGACCGCAAAGGCGCGGAGCTGCTGTTCCAAGTGCTGACCGAGCGCGAGGAGAAAGCATCAGTGGCCATCGCCTCCAACGAGCCCTTCGGCGGCTGGACCAAGACCTTCACCGGCCCCCGCCTCTGCGCCGCCATAGTCGACCGGCTCACCTTCGGCGGCCACATCATCGAGACCGGCACAGACTCCTACCGCCTCGCCCAAAGCCGCGCGAAATCAGAGACCGGAAACTAGCTCGCAGGCCGCCAGTGTCGTCAGCGCAGTGCTGTTGCGATGCTCTGAGCGGTCACGACTCTGGCGGTCCTGGCCGCGCACCATGCGAGGGCCTGTCGGTGCTCGTCGAGCGTGTAGTCCGCAGTGGCGTCCGCCGCGATGAACGTCTCGATGTCGTTCTGCAGCGCGTCCATGGAGGTGGCCGCGACCCCGGAGAACGTGTAGACGCCGACGATGACGAGCTGGTCCCTGCCCAAAGACCGCAGAGTGTCGAGCAGATCGGTGTGGAAGAAGGCGCTGATCTTCGATTTCGTGATGAACACGTCAGCGCTCGTTCGCTCCAACGGTGGCACGATGGCCCGCTCCGCGTCGTCGTCGGGCATACCTGTGCCATAGAGGTCCAGGAAGAGTCCGCGCTGCTCTGGTGTCATGCCTCCCGGCTGACCGGAGTACAGGACGGGGATCCCGCTGGCACGCGCTGTGTCCAGCAAAGACTTGGCGTTGGCCAGCACCGTCTTCATCGGATCCGAGCCGAGTCGATACGGTTTGACGAAATAATGCTGCATATCGTGGACGAGCAGAACAGCACGAGAGCGATCCAGGCCCCACGGGGCTAGGGACTTAGGAATCGAAAGCCCGTCGAGCGGATAAGAGATCGAGCCCGTCGGGCGCACGTCCGCCCCTGCTTCGCTTCCACCGAACACCCCGGCGAGAGAAGAGGCCGCCAGAGCGGAACCCGCGACGAGCAGCTCACGCCGACGGAAACCAGACATCCCATTCCTCCTAGAGATCGAGAAGCTGCCAAACCAGCTTACAGACACAGCGCAGGCGCCCCTAGGATTCACCGATATTGATCATGGCTCCAGAGCCCCGACACCCCTGAAATTCACCCAGAACCGCCCCTGAAATTCGCAGACCTAATCAAAAGCGGTTTCTTTCTCGTCCTGGGCGGTGAAGTCCACCCCGTCGGCGTGCGGGCCGAACCAAGTGAGGGCCGCGAGCGAAACGCACGCCGCGCCGACAAGGACCCAGAACGAGACCGGATAACCCCATGCCGCAGCCATGCCGGTTTGCAGGGTCGCGTTGCACGAGGTGCAGAGATTGCCGAGCTGGTAGGTCACGCCGGGGTAGAAGCCCCGGATGGCGTTGGGGGACAGCTCGGAGAGATGCGCGGGCACCGCGGCCCAAGCCCCTTGGGTCGTCGCTTGGACGAGGAACATCCCCAAACCGAGCAGCCATGGGTTGTGCGGCACAGTGAACAGCGGCAGGAGCGGCAGGGTCGTCAGCGAGCCGAGGACGATGACGCCGCGTCGCCCGATCCGGTCGGAGAGCGATCCGAAAAAAACGCCGCCGATGATCGCCCCAGCATTCGCGACGATCATGACCCAGTCGGCGACGGCCGAGGACAGCGCGCGGCCCGCGTGCTCGGTCTCCTTCAAAAAGGTCGGGTACAGGTCTTGGGTGCCGTGGGAGAGCGACGTGAACGCGGTCATGAGCAGGATCAGGTAGCCGAAGCGGCGCAGGACGGCCGGGTCGAAGAACACCGCGCGCACCGACGAGCCGTGCGCCCGCATCTTCTCCTGTGTGGACACCCAGACCTCGGACTCTTTGACGAAGGCGCGCACGATGAGGGAGATGAGCGCGGGCAGGATGGACAGGCCGAACAGCCAGCGCCAGGAAAGCCCCAGGCAGGAGTGCAAGAACAAATGCGCGACGGAGGCGAAGAGGAAGCCGCTGGCGTAACCGGCCTGCAAGATCCCAGAGAAGAAGCCGCGTTTGCCGGGCGGCACCTTCTCCATGGTCAGCGCGGCCCCGATGCCCCATTCCCCGCCCATGCCGATCCCGTAGAGCAGACGCAGGACCACAAGGACGGCGAAGTTCGGCGCGAAGGCGCCGAGGAACCCCACCGTCGAATAAAAGCACACGTTCACCATCAACGGGACGCGCCTGCCCGCTTTGTCCGCCCAGATCCCGAACAGGTACGCCCCGAGCGGGCGCATCACCAAGGTGACGGTGATGAGAAAGGTGAGTTGGCGCTTGGAGACATGGAACTCCTGCCCGATCTCGTTCAACACCAGCGTGAGGATGAAAAAATCGAAGGCGTCCATCGCCCAACCGAGCCACGAGGCGAGGAAGGCGCTGCGTTGGTCGCGGTCAAGATCGGCCCAAGGGGAAGGCTTGCGCATGTGAGGCAGATTACCTGCCCTGGTTTTCTCGGCGGCGTCTCCCCGCCAAAGCGCATCCGAGCGCACCGGCCTTAGGAGCCGGGGTGCGCGGCGCGTCCGGCGAGGAGCACCAAGCCGGTCCCCGGATCGAAGATTTCGAAGCAGAAGGCGTGGTCCGCGGCGAAAGAAATCGCGGGCGCCGGGGCCGTCGCGCCGCCAGGCCCTGAGACGGGGGGCGGCGGCGCCATCGACACGCCTTGCTCGCCGAACGCCACAGCGGCCTGGCTCGACCAGCCGCTCGCCCTGGCTTCGGGCGCGAGGCGGGGAAGGGCGGCCTGGGCGGTTGCTTCTGCGGCTCCGGTCAGGTCGGCAAGCGCGGACCAGCGCGGCAGGGCAAAGCCCAGCGGTGCGGGCGGGGCGCTCGCCAAGGCGGTGCGGGCCGCGGGCAATATGCCCGAGAGGGAGGCGCGCGGGTCGACGGGGATGACCAGCCGCATCTCGACGCCGTCGGCGAGCGGGAGCTCTGCGGCCCGCCAACCAGTCCCCGCTGCCGTGCGGGCGAGGACGACGCCGCGCATGGTGGGCGGCTGCGCCGACGCGCCGCCCGCCGTGGTGAACGGCGCTGGCGAGGTCCATTCAGGCCGGAACGGGAAACGCCACCCCGCCAGCAGTTCGGTCAGATCGGCGAAATACACCCCGTGCTGCGCGCCGAGCCCCGGCATGGGTCCGCTGAAGCGCGCGTTGACCGTGCCCAGAGCCCACCCGTTCACCGCCTCGGCCAGTTTCGGGTCGCCCCCTCGCGCGAGATAGAGGCCCATGTCGAAGTTTTCGGCGAGCAGGTCGAGGAATTCGGGGGCGACTGCGAGGGACCGGTCCGCGATCAGCGCGGTCCTGCTGCGCAGAACAGGTGTGCCGTCGGCCCCGGCGTTCGGGACGCTGTCAGGGTCGCCCTGCCACTTTTCGAGTTGGCCGATCATCGCGGCGATCGCAGGGTCCTCGCCTGCGCCGTTCGCGTCAGCGATGATCCGTTCGCGGCGAACGAGGGCCCATGGGCTGAACACCGTGTCATGGTCCGGCGCGAGCGCGTCGAGTTCGTCAAGGGCGAGCTGGGCGCTGCGCCGGGCGAGCGCTGTGACGGCTTCCTGGTGCGCGTCGACGCCGATTTCCGCGAACTTCACTCGCGAGGAAAGCGCCTCAAGATGCGGTTCCTCCTTGGCGGCTCCGCTCGCGCACCCTGCGAGCACGGCGGCTGCTGCGAAAGCGACAGCTCTCCTCATCGCACCGAGCGTACCTGGCGGGCTCAGGAAGGGATGAGCGAGACCTTCACGGACCGCGATCCGTCCCCGACGAGTTCGAAGCCCTTTTCGAAATCCGTCAGCGGGAATTGGTGGGTGCAAATGTCGTCGAGCGGGAGGCTTTGGGACTCGAGCATGCGGATGGCTGTCGGCCAACAGTTCGGGCCCAAATGCGCGCCGAGGACATCGAGCTCTTTGTCATCGCTGATGATGGTCCAGTCGACGGCGACCGCGTCCCGGAAAACCCCGTACTCGATGTATTTTCCTTGTTTGCGCAGGAGTTTGAGGCCTTGCGGCACAGCAGAGGCGTGGCCGGTGCCTTCCAGGTACACGTCCGCGCCGAGCCCCTCGGTGAGTTCGAGGACGACCCCGTTCGGATCGTTCTGCGAGATGTCCACCGTGGTGTCCGCGCCGCAACGGGCGGCCAGTTCCAGTTTTTCCGGTTTCATGTCCAACGCCACGATGTGCTGCGGGTTGCGGGCTTTCGCCCCGGCGATCATGCCGAGGCCGATAGGCCCGCAGCCCGCCACGACCACCACGTCGTCGAACCGGATATGGGCTCGTTGCACTGCGTGCAGCGAGCAGGCGAGCGGTTCGCAGAACGCCGCGTGCTCGGGCGCCAGCTCTCCTGAGATCTTGTGCACCAGCGATTTTGCCGGGAAGAGCATGTAGGTGGCCATGGCGCCGTTGTAGCCTCGGCGGAATCCGTAAATGTCGTGCGGCACGCACATGTGGTAGTTCCCCTTGCGGCAGAAACGGCACTCCCAACAGGGAACGATCTGCTCGGCGGACACCCGGTCGCCGAGTTTCACCCCCCAGCGCAGGGACGCGTCCTCGTCGATGCGCACGACCCGGCCCACGAACTCGTGGCCGGGGATCACGCCGGTGTGCGCCCACGGGGCCCGGCCCTCGTCGCCCCAGAACTTCGCGGCTCCTTGGAAGCATTTGAGGTCGCTTCCGCAGATCCCCACCGCTTCGACCCGGATCAAGGCTTCTCCGGGGCCGGGCACGGGCACGGGCATTTCCTCGACGCGGTAATCCTGGGGGCCATGGCAGACCACTGCCTGCATGGTCTTCGCGACGGGCTCTTCCAGCACGGTCTCAGACAGTTGCGTCACTGCTTCTCCTACGGTGGTCGTTTCCTTCTCCCGCCAGCTGGTGAACAGCGGACTTGCTGGAGCGATACAGCTCGCGCCATGTCTCGTGGAGTCGGTCGTAGCGTTCGCGGCGCTCCTCTCGGGGAATGACTTTACAGACGACGTGAGACCAGTCTGTCTCCGGGGTGACAAGCCCCACACCAACTGCCGCGAGGAGTGCGTCGCCATAGCTCGCGCCCGCCGTTTGCTCGGTGATCGCCTGGGGCTGGCCCGTGATGTCGCTGACCGCTTGCGTCCAGACCGGGCTCTTGACCCCGCCGCCAATCGCGACGATCCGCCGCACGGGGGCTTCTGCTTCGCCGAAGGCTTCGAGCACGTCCCGGACGCCGAAGGCGATGCCTTCGTATGCTGCGCGGAACAGATGCCCTCGAGTGTGGTTCATCGTGAGCCCCGCGAACACCCCGCGAGCGTCGTAGTCGAAGATCGGCGTGCGCTCCCCGGCGAGGTAG
Organism: Segniliparus rotundus DSM 44985; assembly: GCF_000092825.1. Taxonomy (NCBI): domain Bacteria; kingdom Bacillati; phylum Actinomycetota; class Actinomycetes; order Mycobacteriales; family Segniliparaceae; genus Segniliparus; species Segniliparus rotundus. The sequence continues at coordinate 533,456 of NC_014168.1, forward strand.
GGGAGCGCGAGGAGCCCGTCTGCCCCCGCGGGGACGGATTCGGCCTCTCGGGTGAGGACGTCGAAGTCGGGCCCTCCGGTGACGGACTGCAGCCAGCTGATAAGACTGCCCGCAGTGGAGGTGCCCGCGGCCAGGGCGAGCGAGCCTGTTTGCACGCCTGCGGTGGTCCAGAGCGCGGGATGGTGGCAGAAACTGTCGATGACCTCGACGAAAAACATCGTCGAGCCGTACATGACCATGAGGTCGCCCGGGTGGCGCACGCCGACGCTGTGCGCCTCGGCGTAGGCGTCCACAGTGCCCGCGAGCACCGGGGTGCCGACGGGCAGGGCGGTGGCCTCCGACGCTTCCTGGCGCACATGGCCGACCACTTCGCTCGGCCACGCCAGCTGCGGCAGCGGCACATGGTCGAGCAGCTCGTCTGCCCATTCGGTGTTCCAAGCGAACTCGCGAGTGAGGTAGAGGGGGTCGCATTGGCTCGCCGTGTGGTGGTCGGCGATGTATTCGCCGGTGAGTTTCGCGACGATGTATGAGTTCGAGCTGTACCAGCGCCGTGTCCGCGCCCAGACGTCCGGCTCGTGCCTGCGTGCCCAGGCGAGTTTCGGGCCGACTGCTTGGCTGGAGAGCGCGGAGCCGCACTTCTGCGCGATGGCCTCGGGGCCGAATCGCTCGGCGAGCTCTTGGATCTCGGCGGTCGCGCGCGCGTCGACGCCGTACAAGATGGCAGGGCGCAGCGGTCGGACTTGCTCGTCGCACAGGAGGAGGCAGGGGCCGATGCCGCTCACGCAGACCCCCGCGATCCGTGAGCCTGGTGGGGCCGCCTCGACCAGCTCGCGAGTGATCGCGCAAACCCCGTCCCACCAGTCCCGCTCCGCGTCCATTTCTGCCCACCCGGGCCGGGGCAAGGACATTCGGTGCGGTGAGAGCGCTGTGGAGAGGACTTTTCCGTCGCAGGCGGCGAGAATTCCTTTGCTACTGCCGGTGCCGATGTCGACGCCGATGACGAGGTCCATGTCGTTGAGTGTAGCCGAATATTGTCAATATATATGACATGGATCACGTATTCGGGGTGTTCGTCTCCAGACGCTCCTGGTCGAACTCGTCCGGTTGTTTCGTGTGGATCGGGTCGCTCTTGCGGAACACCAGGAAGAACACCACCCAGCCGACGGCGGTGACGAGCAGGAAGCTGACAAGGCGGTAGATGACCACCGCGGAGAACGCGGCTCCGGAGGGAACGCCGCTGCCGGTCAAGGTGGGGACCAGCACAAGCTCGACCACCCCGAGCCCTCCGGGGAGCAAAGGCACGGCGACTGCGGCGGTTTTGCCCAGCGCGTACGCGGTGAGCAGGCCAGGCAGGCTCGGATGCGCGTCCGTCGCATAACAGGCGCAGGCCAGGCAGGCGATATCGGCGAGCCAGTTCGTCATGCTCCAGCTGAACGCCTTGAGCCCGTCCAGCCGGCTGAGCCGGACCGCCTGCGCCTGCTCGAGCAACTGCTGCCAGCGCAGCAGGCCCTCGTCGGGCGGACGCTTGCGCAGACGGTTCACCAACGCGAAAATTTTGCTGCTCAGCGCGCTCATGTCCTCGGGGCGCGAAGCGATGAACTGGGCGAGGAACAGGAAGGCGAGGAAGCCGCCGACCATGAAGATGAGGGAGAACGGCGTGGTCTTCACCCCGGCCAGGAACGCTCCGCCGAAGCCGATCAGCGCGAGGCCGGCCCCTTTCAGAAGGCCCGACATGACGATCTGCCATGAGGCGACCAGCGCCGTCGCGCCCCAGCGCCGCGTCTGCCGATAGGCGAACGCGGTGGCCAGCACCTGGCCCGCGGGCAGGCTGCAGCTGATGGAGTTGGCGGCATAAATCTCCGCGGCGGAGCGCAACGTCGAGACCCGCACGCCCGCCGAGGCGAACAGGGTGCGCTGGACTTGGCTGAAGCTTTCCATCGAGGCCGCGGCCGCGAGCACGCACGCGCCGACCCAGAGCCAACGGACGTTTTTCGTCTCCTGCCAGTAACGGCGGACCTCCGGCGCCACGTACCAGAGTTCGATGGCTAAGATCACCACAACAACGACAAGCGCCGCGCGGCGCAGCATCTGCGCCGGATTGCGCCCAGGGGCCGCAGAGCCCTCTGGCGATTGGGTCGCCATCCGAGCCACGGTACTGTGACGAGCATAGGAAAGTCCAATAAGGAGCGCCAGACTATGTCAACTCAGGTATCAGACTCCGGGCAACGCGTCCAGGTCGTCCTTCCACAGGACGGGCACATCCACATAACGTTGCGCAAGCTCTCAGATTGGACATGGCGGCTCCTCGTCGTCCTTCTGGGCCTTGTGGTCCTCGGGAAGCTTTTCCTCTTCCTGGAAGTCGTGCTCGTCCCGGTCGCTTTGGCGCTCCTGCTCGCGGCGTTCATGTCGCCGCTGGTCGACTCGCTTGTGTCGCGGCGAGTTCCCCGCTCGCTGGCAGTCGGCGTGGTGTTGGTCTTGGTGCTCGGCGTGCTCACAGGGATCTTCGCCTTCATCATCCAGCAGGCCATCGACGGCTGGCCGGCCCTGCAGGAGCAGGTGCTGCAGAGCTTCGAGCAGCTGCGAGTCTGGGCTGAGCACGCCGGGCTGCATTTCTCCGCCGACCAATTGGAGAAGGCGCGGGACACGACGGTGCATTTCGTGCAGCAGCACCGCTCCGACATCACCCAGGGCGTGTTCTCCACCGCCTCGGCCCTTGTCGAAGGCGTGACCGGGTTCTTCCTGGCGTTGTTCACCCTGATCTTCTTCTTGAGCGACGGCAAAAGCATCTGGGAGTACCTCACGAAGCTGGTGCCGGGGGAGTCTCGGGAACGAGTCCGGGCCGCTGGCTCCTCGGGGTACAAGACGCTGATCGGCTATGTCCGGGGGACAGTTTTTGTGGCCGCGGCCGACGCCATCGGCATCGGCGTCGGCCTCGCCGTGTTGCGGGTGCCGTTGGCATTGCCGCTCGCGTCGCTGGTCTTCCTCGGCGCGTTCGTCCCCGTGGTCGGATCGGTCCTCGCGGGGTCGGTGGCCGTGCTCGTCGCGTTAGTGACGCAGGGTCCGCTGGTCGCCTTGCTCACCCTGATCCTGCTCGTGGCGGTCATGCAGCTCGAGAGTCATGTTTTGCAGCCATTGGTGCTCGGCCGCGCGGTGCGGATACACCCGTTGGCAGTGATCCTTGCCATCGCGGTCGGGGTCGTGCTGGCCGGCGTGGTGGGAGCCCTCTTGGCTGTGCCGCTGGTCGCGGTCCTGAACACGTTCATCGGCCAGCTGGTCCGAGGCCAGGGCCCAGAATCCCAAGAAACGCTGAAATCCGAGGTGGAGCAGGTCGGCGAGCCAGCGTCACTACACTGATGGGCATGGACACCACCAGCCCGGAGTCCGATAGAGTTCTGCCAGAGCGCGTCCCGCCGGAAAGGACCCTGTCGGGGTACACCGTCGGGGTGACGGCCGCGCGCCGCGCCGACGAGTTCGCCGCGCTTTTGACCCGTCGCGGCGCCGTCGTGCTGCACGCCCCGGCGATTGTGATTATCCCGTTGGCCGACGACGCCGAATTGGAGCGAGTCAGCAGGGAGATCATCCAGAATCCGCCGGATGTGGCCGTCGCGACGACCGGCATCGGTTTCCGGGGCTGGCTGGAAGCAGCCGAAGGCTGGGGCGTCGCCGAGGAGCTGCGCAACGCGCTGCAGGGCTCGCGGCTGGTGGCGCGCGGCCCGAAAGCCACCGGCGCGATCCGTGCGGCTGGCTTGCGCGAGGCGTGGTCGCCAAGCTCGGAGTCGTCGAGCGAAGTCTTAGAACGCCTGCTGGAAGAAGGCGTGCAAGGGTTGCGTGTGGCGGTCCAGCTGCACGGGGCGACCACAGAGTTCGAGCCGCTGCCCGACTTCAGCGAAGCATTGCAGGCCGCGGGCGCGCAGGTGCTGGCCGTGCCGGTCTACCGTTGGGAGCCGCCGCACGACCAGTCCGCGATGGATGCGCTGATCGCGGCTGTGGCGCAGGGGACGGTCGACGGCGTGAGCTTCACCAGCGCCCCTGCTGTCGCGTCCATGCTGGGCAGAGCCAAAGAGACGGGCATGTTCGAGCAGCTCCTCGATGGTTTCCGCGCCCAGGTGGCGGCGCTTTGCGTCGGCCCGGTGACCGCCGCGCCGCTTGAGGCGCTCGGCGTGCCGACGAGCGCCCCGGCCCGTTCCCGGCTCGGGGCGCTGGCCCGGCATATCGAGGAGGAGCTGCCGAGACGGGCGAAGGTGTTCCGGGCCCACGGCCACACCATCGCCGTCCTCGCCCGGGCCGTTGTGGTGGACGGCGAGGTCCGCCACCTCGCGCCGTCCATGCTGACGCTGCTGCGAGCATTGGCCCGCCAGCCCGGACGAGTGGTCACTCGCGAGGCATTGCTCGCGAGCCTGCCCGGACACAGCGCCGACGCGCACGCGGTGGAGGCCGCGATCGGCAGGCTCCGAACTGGTTTGGGAGATCCGAAGATCGTGCAGACCGTGGTCAAGCGCGGATACCGGCTCGCCGCTGACTGGGGGGTCGACGACTTCGGAGCCAGCGCCGACAAATACTGAGCCGACACAAACCGGGCCGACCAAGACCGGTCCGACACAGACCGGGCCGGTCCGCAGGCGCTCAAGCGCTCGCGCGGAACTGGTCCAGCAGCAGCTCGGTCAGCGGAGCGAACGCGCGCTGATCATCCGCGCCTGGCGTGATCCAGGCGATTTCCTCGATCTCCGCGTGCGCATGGGGCTCCTGCGCGCAGGCCACCCGGTACACCTCCGCGAGCACTGTCGCCGCAGGCTCATGCGCCGCCGGGGCTTCGAACACGCCGAGCCGCTGCGCGTGCTCGGGGCCGATCTGCACCCCCAGCTCTTCGTCGAGCTCGCGCACCAGCGCGTCGAGCGGCGCTTCGTCTGGTTCGACCTTCCCGCCCGCCTGCATGAACACGGCGGTCCCCCGCTTGCGCGCGACGAGGAAACGGCCCTGCGCGTCGATGATGACCGCGGCGACCACCCGGATGATGTCCATGCCCGCCACCCTAGCCGGTTCTTGTGGCCGCAGGACGATCCGCGCGTCGTCCGCGCCCCGGCCGGGGTAGGGTGATGCTGTGCCGCCCGACCAAGCCTCCCTCCTGCTTGTCGCGCATGGCACGCGGTGCGCTGAAGGCGTGGCCATGTTCGAGGACTTGCGGGACAAAGTGGCCCAGCTGTTGCCGGACGCACAGGTGCGGCTCGCCTATGTGGACGTGATCGGCCCCACCCCCGAGGACGCGCTGCGCGAACTGCCCGGACCCGTCGTGATCGTTCCGGCCTTCCTCGCCAGCGGCTATCACGTTCGGATCGACCTGCCTGAGCAGGTGCGGCGCAGCGGCCGCTCCGACACAGTGACCGCCCCTGCGCTTGGCCCGGACGTCGCGCTTGCCGAGGTGATGGCCGAACGGCTCACGCAAGCGGGTTGGGCGGGCGAGGGCCAAGTGGTGCTTGCGGTCGCCGGCAGCAACGATCCAGCAGCGCAGGCGGAGAACCAGACAACGCTGCGCCAACTGGAGGCCGTGCTCGGCGCGAGCGTGCTGCTGGGCACGATCGGCCAAGGCTCTCCCCGGATCGCCCAGGTGGTCCCCAGCCTCCCCGGCCCCGTTTTCATCGCGCAGTATCTGCTCGCCGACGGCCTTTTCTCACGCAAGCTCATCGACCTCGCCCCGCAGGCGAAAGGCAGAGCCGGGCCACTGGGGACACATCCCAAAGTGGTGCAGCTTGTCGTGCGCCGATACCGGGAGGGCCTCGCTGAGCCGCGCCCCAACGTCTGAAGCGCACGCGCGCGCCGGTCGGCTCAACACTGTTCCCGCAAGATCGCTTCGAGCCTTTGGCACAGCCGCCCGACAGTCTCGCGCGCGACGGCGGTGTCCGGATGGCGGATGCGCAGCCACAGCCCTTGGCTCGTGCGGGAGAACCAGAACTGCGCGTCGTCCGCGACGGTCGTGTTGCTGATATGCGTTGTGCGCCGCTCGGTGTCGGCGGCGGACGCGGCGAACACTTTGCGATAGTCGATATGGCTCACCATGGACACGTCTCTGCGGACGAGCTCGAACGCCCCGGCCCGGCCCGAGAGCACCTGCCCCATCGGCACCTGGGCCGCTGGCAGCGCTTCGCGGAAGGCCAGCCGGTTCTGCCGCACGCCGTCGGCGAAATCGGTCCCGCAACGGAACACCAGCGGAATGTTGGTGACGAACCAGCCCACTGCCTCCTCCCACTCAGGACGCAGCAGGATGCGCATGGGGGTGAGCGTCGCGATGCGCTCAGGCCCGCCCAAATCCCGCACGGCCCCGGCGAGCGCGGTCAATTCGCCGGAGTAGAGGCTGCCTTCGTGGCTGTGGCAGAACGTTTCGAATCTCTCTGCGCCGTTCTCGTCCAGCAGTTCGCGCACGACAGTGCGTTGCGGCTCGATCTCCCCTGGCCGCACCCCGAGGTCCAAGGGGAAACTGGGGAACAGTCCTTTTTGCGAGGTGAGGAACTGCCGCCAGATGGTCAGACCAGGGTGGTCCTGCGGCAGCGGCGGCTGCCCGGTCTCATACGCGCAGTAGTCGAGAAAGCTGCCGACCTCGGGCAACGTCGGCGCTGGTTCGCCCGCGACCCGTGCCAAATAGTCCGCGCGCACTTCGCGGGCAATGATCGCCAATGAGAGCGCGTCCACCGCGCTGTGATCGAAACCGCAGATCACGGTGCTCGTTTCCGGGCGGTCGACGGCGGCGAAGAGCGCGGCGGGAAATCGGGTCGGATCGCACACCGAGCGAAGCTTTTGCCGGAGCGTCGCGCTGAGCTCGTCGGCAGAAGCCATCGGAAGCGCCGCGTCCGGGGCGACGAGCGCGACGGCGCTGGCTGGATGGACCCGCCGAATGATGTTCCCGTCCACCGCCTCGAAAGAACAGCGCAGGCTCTCATGTCTGCGCATCAGCGCGGCGAAGGACTCGGTGAGCGAGTCGGGCCGGATCCTGCCCGGCACGTCGAACGTCACCGCCAACCAGCCGTCGCTGCCATTTTTGGCTCCTTCGCGGCCCAGGAGCACCGCGTTGAGGTGAAAGCCCTGGTTCGCCGACGGCGGGATGTCAGAAACCGGGCCAAGGGGCTGCGGCGGCGAATGCCATTGAAGGTAGCCGCCCGGATCCAATCTGACCAGGTCGATCGTTGTGACCAGCATACAGGGGACCGTCGTCGGGTTAGGCGTGCGACAGTTGCGCGATGGCGTGGCCGCCCGTTCGCACCACATCGAGGAACACGCCTCGCAGATGCTCCACGTATTTGCGGATGGAGGCTTCCGCGATGGGGTTGCCGGGGAAGTACACAATGAGCTCGAGCACGTCGTGGTACCGGTTGAGCCAATTGAACACCGTCGTGGTGGGCGGCACCGGCTGCACGATCTTGTGGTACGAGGTTTCCTTCGTGGCCAGCCACTTCGGGAACAGCCGCACGTCGATGAACGAGATCATCGGCGGCGGCTGGAACGGGATGCCGGTCGAGTCCGCCGCGCCGGTCGCCTCGGCGACGAGGTCGATGACGCGTTGGATCGGCACCGAGGTGAGGTCCTTGGTCGCGGTCATCGCCTCGCGAGCGCGCGGCACGAGGTCCGCGAAGTCGTCCGCGCCCCGCAAGTCGAACACCACCGGGATCGTGTTGATGAACCAGCCGTGCGTGTAGGTGTACCGTTCGTCGTCGCGAGTCGCCACCGCCCGCAGCATATTGAACTGGTCGATGCCGCCGAGCTCGTAGTTCGTGGCCGCGAACGCGGCGTACAGGCCAGCGGTGAAACTGCCGCCGCGCTGCTTGCAGTATTGGTGCAGGACCTCGGCCTCAGCCTCGGTGAGCAGCTCAAAAGCGAGCACTTTCCCGCCCGGCTGGTCCGCTTCCCCGCCCAGGGGCAGGGGGAACTTCTGCAGCTGCCCGCCGAGCGTGTGGTAGTACTCGATCCACCGTTGCGTCTCGGGGGATTCGATGGTGAGCGACGCGAGACGCTCGCGTTCTTCCCGCGCTGCTTCGAGCTGGCTGCCGGGATCAGGCAGCATCAAGGGCTCGTCCTCGGCGATCGACGCGTACAGCGACTTGATTTCGACTATGGCGATGAGGTTGCTGTACCCGTCGCAGAAGCTGTGGTCCTCGGCGTAGACCGCGTGAAAGCCGCCCGCGTGCTCGACAGCGGCGAACACCAGCGCCGGCCAGCGCAAAGGGGAGGTGTTCGCGTCGAAGCGCGAGACGAGGTGGTCGCGCACTTGCGCGCTCGTTTCGAATGTCGGGCCCTCGACCAGCTCCCAGGTGAGCGTCGCGGGGTCGACTTCGTGCCGGACCACTTTGGAAATCGCCTGTCCGGCGTTGCCGATCGCCGCGACCTCCTGCACTTCGAACCAAGAGCGCAGGCTGTCGTGTCGTTTCAGGAATTGCTGCCACACTTCGCCAAGGGCTTCGCGGTCGAGTGGAGCCTCGAAATCGACGGAGACCGCCTCCCACACCGCGGGGGGCGGCGTGGGCAGTTGGGCGTTCGCCGCCGCGCGGCGGATGTGGCGTTCTTGGATGTAGGAGGCGGGCACCGCGCTGACCGGCGCGCCCGGACCTGACGAAGCGGCCGGGGCCGAGACCCGCCACTCCCAGATTTTGCCCGCGGGCGGCTGCCAAAGGTTCACCGGCGTCTGGATGCCGTGCTGCTCGGTCGGACGCGCACGCGACACAGCGGTGTCGGCGCCGTCGTGGACTCCTTTTGCTGGCTGATTCACTCGGTGGTGTCCTCGCATCGTCTCAGGTGCTCGGTGCTTTGCACGTTGGAAACACAGTCTGCCATGTGGAACCGTGTGTTTCACGACGGTAGCACTACCGCCGAGCGGCAGTGTGCTCATCTGCGTTTTTTCCAGCCCAGAAAGCCCAGTTCACAGAGAGAGATTGCGGTTTTCTAACGAAACTCGCCGCTCACGCGGGCTGGCGCAGCCGCTCCGCGCGAGCGGCGAGTTTCTGACCGGAAAGCGCGAACTCCCCGGTCTCGGCGACGCTGACGACGATCCTGCGGAACGTCGAGAGATATTTATGGACGTTGCGGCTGGCGGTTTCGGTGTTCGGGTACCTGCCGCAGAGCACGAGGCCGCTCGGAGACCGGTTGAAGAACAGCGCGACCTCGTCGTCGGAGTAGTTCTTGCTCCGCAGGCCGCGCAGGCGCCATTCTTGCCATTGGTCGATGCCAGGAATGGCGAAGCCGTTGATGAAGGACACGAGGAAGGAGTTGTCCCGCGTGGGGCCCAGCAGCTCGCGGACCCGCGCGTAGGGGACTGAGGCGATGAGCCTGCCGGTTTGCTGCGTCTGCTGCGCGAGCGGGAGCGCCGAGGAGAACGAGTCGGACATGCGCAAGTCCACGGTCATCGGCGCGACCCCGACGAACCAGCCGAGGGATTCCGCCCAGCGGGGATGGTTGCGGGTGTGGAACGGCATGACGGCGCTGAACTGCTCTCGGTCCGAAGTGAGTTTCGTGCTCAACGCCAAAGCGGCGATGATGCCTGCCTGGTAGTTGCCCCCGGCGGCCTTGCAGGCTTCGGAGAAATCTTCGCTCAGCTGCGAGTCCAAGAGCCACGACATGTACCCGCGCTGCGCCACTTTGCCCCGGTGCGACCGCATGTCCTCCAACGGCAGCGGGAAGGTCACCGCGCCGCCGTCCTTGAGGACCGCGTCCCAGGCGCGCACGGCGGGGTGCTCGGGGCCCACCGCCTGCGCGGCCACGCGTTCCTCGGCCGAGAAGTCGACGTACGAGTCCTTGTCCCCGGCGGGCTCCGGGGTGAAGTCCGGGGCCTCGACGAGCACCTGGCGGTACAGCTGCACCAGCTCGTTGCCGAGCAGGTAGATGGAGTACCCGTCCAAAAGGCTGTGGTCGGCGACGAACAGCACGGTGAACGTGCCATCGTCGCGCTCAAGGGTGGAGAACACGTAGCCGGGCCAGCGCGACGGCGAGGCGATGGTGTCGAATTGTTGGCTGAGCTCGCGGTGCACGGCTGTCGCCGAATGCAAATCGCCGACGTCGATGGGAACGAAATCCGCCGCGCCCTCGGGGAGGGTGCGGCGGATGAGCGGCGAGGTCTGCGGGTGCGACAGGTCGACGAGCTCGACTTGGGAGCGCAGCACTTCATGGCGGTCCGCCCAGAGGCGCAGGGTGCGGGCGAAGGCCGCGTGGTCCAGCTCGCCCTCGAACTCCAAGGCGGTGCCGATCCACGATTCCCGCGTCTCGCACTTCGCGAGCGTGTACGCGCGCAGGTGCGCTTCGTGGACGAAGGAGGCGGGTCGGGGGTCCACCGGCCAGTCGCGCATCACGGTTTCGGCGTGTGCCATCCAATGGGTGACCCGGCCTGGGGTGATCGGGTAGTCGAAGAGTTCGACGAACTCCATCGGCCCGCTTCCTCTCTGTCTCGTTTCCGTCCGTTTCCGCGCCAGGGGTGTGGATTATTCTGCCGCTGGCGGCATCGGGGCGCGGGGCGCGAAAGCAGTGTGCTCTGCGTCTCGATACTCGGAAGAACTATTCCATGGAATCCTACATCACATTCACGCTCGTCGCTCGTGTGCGCGATAGTTGTCAGAGTTCGATGTTGCAATGGAAACCGTGTTGAGATGGACAGGATGAGCCCGCGCCAGCTATTCGAGGAGCCAGCCCGATTGTTCCAGGATCTGGCTTCGGGCCGCCGAGGGCCGTTCATGGTCCGAGGCGGGCCCGGATCTGGCAAAACGAGGCTGGTCGTGGATTTGGCGTGTCATTGGGCCCCGCAACCGGGCACGGTCACGGTGGTGCTCACCTCGAACCGCGCGGCCGCGGACCGGCTCCGGGCCCAGATCCACGGCAGGCTGCTGCGGGCCAGCCCCCAGCTGGCGTTGGCCAAACCGCTGGTGCGAACCACCCATTCGTACGCCTTCGCGCTGCTCGAAGCGCGCGCGAGGGCCTCGGGGAATCCGCCGCCCCGGCTGATTCCGGCGGCGGAGCAGGACGCGACATTGCGCGAGCTGGCCATCGATCAGGCCGCTCGCTGGCCCGAGCCGTTGCGCGCGGCGCTCGGCTCGATGGAATTCACCGCCCAGCTGCGTTCAGTTTTCCAGCGCGCGGCACAGCACGGGCACGGGCCGGAAGGACTGATCGCGCTCGGCACGGCGCGCGCCCGCCCGGAATGGGTCGCGGCGGGGCGCACCTGGCGGGAATACGAACAGGTGATGACGCTGCGCGGCGCGGTCGGCATGGCCGACCCGGCCGCGAGCCCCGGCGCGCTCGACGCGGCGGAGCTGCTGGGCGCCGCGCTCGACGCGGTGGCCGAAGACCCGGACCTGCTGTTGCACCCGCTCGGCAAGCCGGGTTCCCGGTTCGTGGTGTTCGTCGACGACGCCCAGCATTTCGACCCCCAGGCGGCCCGGTTGAGCAGCCTCGCCGCGCGCCGCGCCGATCTCGCGGTCTGCACCGTGGACCCGGACCAGTCGGTGTTCTGGTTCCAAGGCGCGCAAACCGGCCCTGGCTTGTGGCGCGAAGCCGAGCAGTTGCGCCTGGGCCCGAGCCAGCGGTTGTCGTCTTCGGTGGCGCAGCTGGTCGCCGCGGTCGCGCCGCGCTCCGCGCCGCAGGTCGCGACCTGCCGCGAGTCGGCGGGGGAGGCGCAGACGCGGCTGTACCCCACCGTCGCGGCCCAAGCCGAGGGCGTGGTCGAGGCGTTGTGCCGGGCGCACGCCCGCGATCAGGTCCCGTGGTCGCGCATGGCGGTTCTGGTCCGTTCTGTTCCCGTGTTGGAGCCGTCGCTCGCACGCGCGGCCGCCCTCGCGGACGTGCCGTTGCGCCTTGCGGCGATGAGCGGCCCGCTCGCGGCGAACACGGCTGTGTCGGCGTTGCTCTCCCTGCTCAAAGCGCTCGCGCGCAAGGCGTTGGAGCCCGCAACAGCGTTGGAGCTGTTGGTCTCGCCGATCGCCGGGGCCTCTGTTGCCCAAGCGCGCTCCCTGCGCAGGCTTCTGCGCGCTCAGGAGCCGGACCGCCCGTCGCTCGACCTTCTCGCCGAACTTGTCCTCGGAGCACGAGAACACGATGTGCCCGAGCCAGTGCTGCGCCTGCGTCGGGTGTGGCGGGCGGCCTGCGAGGCGCTCGGCGCTCCAGCTCCGACGGTCGAGACCGTCCTATGGGCCGCGTGGTCGGCGAGCGGACTGGAGGAGCGTCTGCCCGAAGGCGATTTCGCGGCGGTGCGCGCGCTGTTCGCCGCCGCGCGAGCGCAGCGCGCCGCCGACGCGGCCGACGCCGCGGCCGAGCTGGCGCGGTTCGCGGAGCGGGTCGAGCGCGAACGGCTGCCCGTGTCCGCAACGCTGGGCGACGGGGGCGGCTCGGATGCGGTGACCTTGCTCTCCGCGCACGCCGCCGCCGGACAGGAATGGGACGTCGTGGTCGTCTGCGGGGTGCAGGAGGGGCTGTGGCCCGGGTTTTCTGAGTCCAGTTCCTTGCTCGGCGTGGACGAGCTCGCTGCCGCGCTGGCGGGGACTCCGGCAGAAGCCAAGCTGGACGCGCGCAAACAAGTGCTTGCGCAGGAGCGCAGGCTGCTCTATCTCGCTTGCTCGCGCGCTCGGGAGCAGCTGCTGGTCACAGCAGTGGAAGGCGAAGGCGATTTGGTCCCGTCCCGTTTCTTGGCCCCGTTGGCCCCGTTGGCCCTGCGAACGCAGGAGCACGGCCCGGCAGAGCGCGCCGCCGCGGCGCCCCCACCGGCTCCGGCGACCCCGTGGAGCTCGGCGGGCGTCGTTGCCGAGCTGCGCGCCCTCGCCTGCGGGGCAGACCAGCACAGGGCGCAGCGCGCTGCCGCCGCCCTCGCCGCGTTGGCCCAGGCCGGGGTGATCGGCGCCCATCCCAAGAGCTGGCACGGACTCGCCGAGGTCTCCACAAGCGAACCGCTCGCCAAGGACGGCTCTCTGACGCTGAGCCCTTCTCGGGTCCAGCAGTTGCTCGATTGCCCGTTGCGCTGGCTCTTCGAGAGGGCAATGCCTGCTGCTCCGGGCGAGGCCGCTGCCATCGGCACAGCCGTGCACCTGCTGGCCTCGGTGGCGGACCGCTTCCCTGAGGACGAGTTGCAGGCCGCGCTCGACGCAGCGGCACGCGCGGCGGACGAGCGCAGCGCCCGCCCGCCGTGGGCCGCGCAACGGCGACGGGAACAGCTCGCGCGCCTCTTCGCCGCGTTCATGGCGTGGCGCAACGCCTCACGCGGCGAATTGACCCAGGTCGGAGTCGAGATTCCCGTGGAGATGAGCGTTTCCGGGGTGACGCTGCGCGGGAGGATCGACCGTCTGGAGAGGACAGCGCGCGGCGAGCTGGTGATCGTGGACTTGAAGACCGCTGCGACGCCCCGGAGCGCCGCGTCGGTTCGAGAGGACCCCCAATTGGCCTGTTACCAGCTTGTCGTCCGCATGGCGCGAGACGAGCCGGTGGCGGGTGGCAAACTCGTCTACCTCGGCGCCCTGCGGCAGGAGACGGGCGCTGCCGAGCGCGAGCAGCCCGCCCTCACCGAAGAAGAGGCCGCCCAGTGGAACAGCACGATCCGCGAGGCCGCCGCGGCGGCGGCAGGCCCGCAGTTCCGCGCCCGGCCGAACCAGCATTGCGGCAGCTGTCCGGGGCGGCGGTGCTGCCCGGCCCTGCAAAGCGCGCCGGGGGCTCCGCTCGCCGGCGCGGCGGGCGGGGCGCGATGATCGGTCCGAGATTGCTCGCCCAAGCGATCGGCGCGCCTGTGCCGAGCGAGGAGCAAGAGCAGGTGATCGGGGCGCCGCTCGCATCGTCCGCGGTGCTCGCCGGGGCCGGGTCGGGCAAGACCGAGACCGTCGCGGCCCGGGTGGTGTGGTTGATCGCCAACGGCCTGGTGGAGCCGGAACACGTGCTCGGCCTGACCTTCACGAGATCCGCCGCGCGGGGCATGCTCGCCCGGGTCCGCGCGCGGCTCGCGGGCTTCGCGGCTTCGCCGCTCCTGGAGCGCGTCGACCCCACCGGGCGCCTCGGGGAGCTTTTGGAGAACTCCGAGCCCCAGGTGATGACATATGACGCCTATGCGGGGGAGCTGGTCTCGCGTTGGGGCTTGCTCCTGGGGGCAAGCGCGACCGAAGCCGCGGCGGGCGGGCGGGTCGTGTTGTCCGAAGCAGGGATGTGGCAGTTGGCGTACGAGACGGTCGCGAACTGGGAGTCGTTGCTCTCGGTGGACAGGGGCGTCGCAGGCGTCGCGGAGGCGGTCACCGCGTTGGGCAGGCGGATGGCGGAGCAGCTCGCCGCTCCGGACCGGGTCCTCGCCGCCGCCGAGGAGCTCGCGAGACTGGTGCGGACATTGCCGAAAGGGCCGAGGCAGCGCGCCGAGCCCTCGCTCGAATTGCGCGAAGCCGTGGCCGTGCAGCAGGCTCGGGCGGAACTGCTGGGCGTGGTCGCGCGGATGCAGGACCGGTTGCGTTCGAGCGGGGCGGTGGACTTCGCGACGCAGACAGCGCGCGCCGCCGAACTCGCGCAGCGATTCCCCCAGGTCCGCGCCGAGGAGTGCGCGGCGCACCGAGTGGTGCTGCTCGACGAGTACCAGGACACCGGCCATGCCCAACGGATACTGCTGCGCGCGCTGTTCGGCCCGCCCCGCATCGGCGGGGCAGCGCGGGGCGGCGGGGCGAACGGGGCAGCAGTGACCGCGGTCGGCGACCCGCACCAGGCCATTTACGCCTGGCGCGGCGCGTCCTCGGGCAACCTCGCAGCCTTCCAAGCCGACTTCGGAGCACCTGAGGCGCTTACGCTCATGACAAGTTGGCGCAACCCCGCGTCGGTGCTCGACCTCGCGAACCTCACCGCCGCGCCGCTGCGCCGCGCCGGGATCGCCGTCCCCGAACTCGCCGCCCGCCCCGACGCGCCCGCCGGCGAGGTGCGGGTGGCGCTGTTCGACGACGCGGCCGCCGAACGGGCCTGGATCGCGGAGCGTCTGCGCCACGCGGCACAGACCTCGCCGACGAGGCCTTCCATGGCGGTGCTGGTCCGCCGCAACGCCGACGCGGTGCCGGTCGCCGAGGCTCTCACGGCGGCGGGCCTTGAGGCGCAGGTGATCGGGTTGGGCGGGTTGCTCGCCACCCCGCAGGTCGCCGAACTCGTGGCGATGTTGGAGCTGATCGCCGACCCCGGAGCCTCCGCCGCGGCGTTGCAGGTGCTCACGAGCCCGAGGTGGCGGATCGGAGCCCGCGACCTCGCCGCGCTGGCGCAACGGGCGCAGGAGCTAGGACCTGGGCGGGCGCGGCCGCTCGCCCCCCGCGATCCTGCCGAGCTGGTCGAACAGCTCACCGCCGTGCTCGCCGACGACGGGTCTGAACGTGCCGGGTTGGGCGACGCCCTCGCGGATTTGGGCGACCAAGGGCGGTACTCCGCCGCCGGATACGCGCGCCTCGCCCTGCTCGCAGGCGAACTCGACCGCTTGCGCGGACAGCTCGCCCGACCGCTGCCGGAGTTCGTGACCTTGGTGGAGCGCGTGACCGGGCTTGCCGTCGAAGCGGACGCGCAGGCGAAAGAACGGCTCTCGGCCTTCGCGTCGGTCGTCGCAGAGCACGCCAAAGCCGCCGAGCTGCTCGGCGGCTCGGCGAGCCTCGCGGGCCTCGTCGGCTATGTGCGCCTCGCCGAGACGGTCGAGCGCGGGCTGCCGGTCGGCGAGGTCGCCCCCGACCCCCGCAAGGTGCAGGTGTTGACGGTCCACGCGGCCAAAGGCCTGGAATGGGACGTCGTCGCGGTCGCGCACCTCTGCGCAGGAGTGTTCCCGACGGGCCGGGCCCGCTCCACCTGGATCGGCGCCCTCGCCGAGTTGCCGCCCGAGGACCTCGGCCCGTTGACCTCGTCGCAGGACCGGGCGGAGCTGCAAGAGATGCTGCGCGCGGAGCGCGAGGCGGCCAAGGAGCTCGCTGGTGAGGAGGAGCGCCGGCTCGCGTATGTGGCGGTGACCCGCGCCAAGCAGACCCTGCTGCTCTCCGGCCATTGGCTGGCCGAAGGGGCCGAGCGCGCGCTCGGCCCCTCAGCCTTTCTCGTCGAGTGGCGCGACGCCCTCGTCGCCGCAGGCGGCTCGCCCGACATGTGGGCCGAATCGCCCGCGCTCGACCACATGCGTCCTGCGTCCGGCGAATCAGAAGGCGCGCTGTGGCCGCCGGACCCCCTCCTCGGTCGTCGAGCCCAGACGCAACGGGGCGCGGAGCGTGTGCGGGCGGCGTTGGCGGACGCCGTCCCGCTTCCGCGACCAGAAGGCCCCGACGCCGAGCTGTATGAGGCCGCCGCCGCGCTTGTCGCCGAACGCGCCGCCGCGGCAGAGGCGCGATCAGTCGAGCGGGCCGGGCTCACCGTCAGCGATGTCGTCGGCATCGCTGTCGATCCCGCCGGGTTCGAGCGCGAGCGCGCCCGGCGCGGTCCCCGCCCGCCTGCGCCCGAGGCGCAGGCGGGGATCGGCTTCCACGAATGGGTGCGCCGCTGGTACCTCTCCGAGGAGCTTGTCGGTTTGGACGAGCTGCCCGGCGCGGCGGACGACGACGATGCGGTCGCGAGCGAAAAATTGCGGCAGAAATTCCTCGAATCGCCCTGGGCCGCGCGCAGCCCGGTGGCTGTGGAGACCCCGTTCGAGCTCAACCTCGACGGGGTGCTGGTGCGTGGGCGCATCGACGCGGTGTTCGCCGAGCCAGGCGGCGGTTATGTGGTGGTGGACTGGAAGACCGGCCGGGCCGATCTCCGCAGGGCGAAGGCGCAGTTGTCGGTGTATCGGCTCGCGTGGCAGCGGCTCACCGGAGCCGCGCAGGTCGCGGGCGCGGTCCACGAGGTGGCCACCGGGGTGACGAGGACCTTCGACGATCTCTACACAGCTGAAGAGCTCGCGGCGCTGCTGCGCTGAAGAGCTCGCGGCGCTGTCGGGCGATCTGCGCCGCCGCCGGGGCTATTTGCCCGTGACAGCGATCTTCAGCGCTCCGTACAGAAGCGGGAATTGCAGCGGGAGCCGCCCGAAGGCGATCGCCTCGGGGAGGACGCCTTTGCCGGTGAAGTCTTTGGCCATTTGCACGTTCGCCGGGTAGACGGCGGCGAACAGCGCGGCGGCGGCGAGGCCGCCGAGCTTGCGGGTGCGCGGGATGACGAGGAGCGCCCCGACGCCGATTTCGGCGACGCCGGACAGGTATGTCCAGAGCCTGGCCGAGCCGGGCAGGCTGGGCGGGACGATGCGGTCGAATTGCTTGGGGATGAGGAAGTGCAACGGGCCGGCGACCAAGAGCGGCGCGGTGATCGCCACCAGGTTCCATGAACCGGCGGGCTCCGCCGCCCCCGCCGGGGTGCGCAGGGGCGTGAGCTCCGCCAGCGGGGCGGGCAGAAGGTCCACGGCGAGCTGCGCGAGCCCTTCGAACTCGTGTCTGAGCTCGGCGAGAGCCGGGGCTATTTCGCCTTTGCGGGTTCGGGACGGCAACGACAGCGCTTTGCCCGCGAACCGCCACGACCTCGGCAGGACCCCGTCGAGGCCGAACGGGGCGAGCAGTTTGGCGAGGAAGCTTCGCTTTGGGGGCAGCGCCGGCGCCACAAAACTTGCGAGGGGCGCGGGCAGCCGGTCGGCCAGCTCGGCGACGCTGTCGCCGAAATCCGCGACTCGCCGGTCCAAGTCGAGGTCGTGCACCGCCTTGCCCACTGCGGCGGGAAGTTTTTTCCGCTCCGAACGTTCCAGCGATGGTGAGATGCTCATCTCGCCAAGCGTAGCCGAATGCCGCGTAGCATGGGCCCATGACCGCACTCTTCGACCAGATCGCAGCAGAGAAGTACGTGTTGCTCACGACATACCGCAAAGACGGCACGCCCAAGCCGCTCCCGATTTGGGCGGTCCGCGACGGCGACGAGCTCTTGATATGGACGGTGGCGGACTCGTGGAAGGTCAAACGCATCCGCAACAATCCGAGGGTGACGTTGCGGGCGTGCGACCGCACGGGCAAAAACCCTTTCGGGCCGACGGTCGAGGGCACTGCGGCCATCCTGGACGCGGCGGGCACCGAGCGCGCGAAACAGGCGGTCAAGGAGAAGTACGGGCTGTTCGGCCGGGCTATGGTCGCCGCGTCCGACCTGCGCGGGAAGGCGCGCACGGTGGGTCTGTCCATCACCGAGGCCCCTGCGCAGGCCCCTCTGCCCTAGCCCCTCGCGTCAGCCCCAGCCCCTCGCGAGGCCCGTCCTTGTGCAGCGAGCGGGTCGCAAGGGCGCCGACGACGAAGATCCCGGCGGCGAGCAGGAAGGCCGAGTCGTGGCCGAGGTTTTGATACACCAGCCCTGAGGCGAAGGAGCCCAGGCTGATCCCTATGTTGCAGGCGGAACTCAGCATGCTGGCAGTCATGTCCGGCGAGACCCGCGAGTAATGCAGTATCGCGGACGAGTTGAGCGTGGGAATGGCGCCGAAGCCGATCCCCCACAGCGCCGCCGCCGCGAAGGACGGCCACATCGAGGGGAGCAGCGACCACAGACAGAGCTGCGCGCCGCACAGCAGCAGGAATCCCACCGCGATCGCGCCGCGCAGCCGGTGCGTCGCGACGGCCCCGGCCAGCCCAGTTCCGGCGAGCGTGCCGATCCCGTACGCCATCAGCAGGGCCGGCGCCAATCGGTCGGGGAAGCCCGCCGCGGTCAGTTCGGCTCGGAGCAGGGTGAACGCGAGAAAGTGCCCGGTGAGCCACACCAGGCCGAAAAGGCACACGGTCGCGGCGGGGCGGTCGGGCCAGGGGAAGAACGGTCTGCGGGCGCCTCCTGCGAGCGGGGGAGCGTCGGCTTTCCCCGACGGCAGGGCGGGCAGGAGCAGCCTGGCTGCGACCACGCACGCTCCCGCGCTGCCCGCAAGGGCCAAGAAGGTCCCCCGCCAGCCGGAGCCGCCCGCGGCCGCCACGGCGGGCACGGCGAGCGCGAGGGCGAGCACATTGCCGGAGAAAAAAATCGCGACAGCGGGCACCATGCGTTTCGCCGGGCTCAGGCGGTGCGTGATGTCGATGCCGACGCCGAAGAAGATCGCGTGGCCGAAACCGCCGATCACTCGGGCGGCGACGGCCAGCGGCAAGCTCCGGGTGACGGCCAAGGCCGCGGTGGACACCGCGAAAGCGCTCATCGAAAGCATGAGCACCTGTCTGCGGTCGAAACGGTCGAGCAGCCGGATCGCCGGGACGGAAGCGAGGACCACCGTGATCGCGTAGCAGCTCACGAGGAGCGCGGCGCGCGATTGCGGGACCCGCAGATCGGCGGCGATGTGCGGCAGGACCCCGACCGGGCCCACTTCCACTGTGATGACCACCAGCATGCACAGCGAAAGGAGGACCAGTTTGCCGAGCGGAAAAGGCTGCTGGTCCTTCTGGCCGATGGGCGCGGGCTGGTCAGTTGCCATGGGCTCGGCTGCCAGGCGCGCTGTCCGAGGGCTCGCGCCGCGAGGGCGCGGCGCGCCCGCACGCGCGCGACGCCGCGGGAGCAGCGCACGCAGGTGTTTTTGGCTCGAGCGCCCGCGGCGGCGGGTCCAACCGGTCCATGACGAAGCCCATCTGCTTGATGATACTGATACCCTGGTCAGCCGTGGCCCCGCTTTCTTCGTACGATCTCGTCGTGGTCGGCTCCGGCTTCTTCGGCCTCACCGTCGCGGAACGCGCCGCGTCGGAGCTGGGAAAACGAGTGCTCGTGCTGGAGCGCCGCGCCCACCTCGGCGGCAACGCGTGGTCCGAGCCCGAACCCGAAACCGGGATCGAAGTGCACAAATACGGGGCGCACCTGTTCCACACCTCGAACACCGCGGTCTGGGACTATGTGCGGCGGTTCACGGAGTTCACCGACTATCAGCACCGCGTGTTCACCAAACACGCCGGACAGATCTATCCGCTGCCGTTCGGCCTCGCCCTGTTCTGCCAGTTCTTCGGCCGGGCCTTCACCCCGGCCGAGGCGAAGGCGTTCGTCGCCGCCCAAGCCGCCGAGGCGGTCGGCGACCCGGACGAGAACCTGGAGAACAGGGCGGTCTCGCTCATCGGCCGCCCGCTCTACGAGGCGTTCGTGCGCGACTACACCGCAAAGCAGTGGCAGACCGACCCCAAAGAGCTTCCCGCGGAGATCATCACCCGCCTGCCGGTGCGCTTGACCTTTGACACCAGGTACTTCAACGACCGTTTCGAAGGCTTGCCGAAAGACGGCTACGCCGCGTGGCTCACCAAGATGGCCGAGCACCCGCTCATCGACGTGCGCGCCGACGTGGACTATTTCGACGTCGCCGAGCGGATTCGGGAGGAGAACCCGCAGGCCCCAGTGGTGTACACCGGTCCGCTCGACCGCTACTTCCACTGGTCCGCGGGCGCATTGTCGTGGCGGACCCTGGATTTCGAGACCGAAGTGCTCGACGTCGGCGACTTCCAAGGCGCCGCCGTGATGAACTACGCGGACCTCGACGTCCCGTACACGCGCATCCACGAGTTCCGCCACTTCCACCCGGAACGGGACTACCCGAAGGGCAAAACCGTCGTCATGCGCGAATTCTCGCGCTTCGCCGCCCGCGCCGACGAGCCGTACTACCCGGTGAACTCCCCGGCCGACCGGGCCAAGCTCGCCGTGTACCGAGAGCTCGCCAAACGTGAGGGCGCCGAGCGCAGGGTCCTGTTCGGCGGACGCCTTGGCACGTACCAGTACCTGGACATGCACATGGCCATCGCGAGCGCCATGCGGATGTTTGAGAACGAGCTGCGCCCGTACTTCGCCACCGGGGCCTGGCCGGGCGCGCGGAGCACGGCAGCGACACAGAGAGGGGCCGTATGAGCCAGCCCGAAGCGGCACAGCAGGCGGCGCAGACCCCGCCTGTCGGCGTGGGGGCGCCCCCCACGAGTTCTGCGAGTGGGGTGCGAGACGAAACACTCCTCCAAAGGCTCGTCCTGCCTCGGGCGGGGGAGTCCGCAGGGGTGCGCAGGCTGTATGTGGAGCATCCCAACTCCGCGACGCCGAGGGCGCACGCGATCGACCGTTCCCGGCTGCGCATGCGCCCGGACACCGAGGTCTCTTTCGCCACCTACTTCAACGCTTTCCCCGCCGCGTACTGGCGGCGCTGGACGACTCTTCGCTCGGTGGTGCTGCAGGTCGAGCTCAGCGGCCGGGCCGGGGTCCAGGTCTATCGGTCCAAATCCGACGCGGCCCCGGTCCTGTTGGAATCCGCGGTCACCAGCGGCGGCGACCAGGCGCAAACCCTGCGCTTCGAGCTGCCGCTCACCGCGTTCGAGGACGGCGGCTGGATGTGGTTCGACGTGACCGCCGAAGAGGAACCGGTGGTCTTGGAGCGGGCGAGCTGGCATTCCCCGTCCGAACCGCCGGGCGGCTGTGGCCCGGAGCAGAGCAAAGTCGCCATCGGCATTCCGACCTTCAACCGGCCCGCCGACGCGGTGCAGGCCCTCCTCGCCCTCACCAGCGACCCCGTGCTCGACGCGCGGGTCGGGGCCGTGGTCATGGTGGACCAGGGGACGAAGAAAGCCAAAGACGAGCCGGGGTTCGCCGAGGCCGCGTCCCGGTTGGGCGATCGCCTCACGGTGCACCACCAAGGAAACCTCGGCGGCTCCGGCGGCTACGCCCGCGTGATGCACGAGGCGCTCACCACGACCAAAGCAGAGCGCTTCGTGGTCATGGACGACGACGTGGACGTGGAGCCCGAGTCGATTCTGCGCCTCATCGCGTTCGGGCGTTGGGCGCAGACCCCGACCATTGTCGGCGGCCAAATGCTCAACCTGCAGGAGCGCTCGCACCTGCACTCGATGGGCGAAGTGCTCGACCGTGTGCGCCTCATTTGGGAGAAAGCCCCCAACACCCGCTACGACCACGACTTCGCCCGCACCCCGCTCCTGCAGACCAAGCAGCTGCACCGGCGGGTGGACGTGGAGTTCAACGGCTGGTGGCTGTGCCTCATCCCGCGCAAAGTGCTCGAAGACGTCGGGTTGCCGATGCCGTTCTTCATCAAATGGGACGATGTGGAGCTCGCGTTGCGCGCCCGCAAGGCGGGCTATCCCACAGTCGGCCTCCCCGGAGCCGCGATCTGGCACATGGCCTGGGCGGACAAAGACGACCGGATCGACTGGCAGTCGTACTTCCATTTGCGCAACCGGCTCATCGTCGCCGCGCTGCACCACGACGGCTCCCGTCTCGGCCTGTATTTCCACCTCGCGAAGGCGACGTTGTTCCACGCCCTCACCATGGAGTACTCGACCTTGGCGTTGCAGCTCAAAGCCGTCCGGGACTTCAAAGCCGGTCCTGAGGGCTTGCACGGGCTGCTGCCCAAGGCCCTCGGCGAGGCCCAATCGCTGCGCAAGAACTACCCCGACGCGCACGTCATCGCCTCCGCAACCGAGCTGCCGTTGCCGTCCGGCCGCGACATGGGGGGCACCCGCAAACCGCTCGGGCGCGTCGGCAAGGTTGTGCGGATGGCCACCGCCGTCGCCCATCAGCTCAGCAAAGAGAACCCGGAGCACCATGAGCGCCCGCAGGCCAACGTCTCGTCCCTGGACGCCTGGTGGTGGATGCTGTCGAAAGTGGACGGGGTGACCGTCACCGTGGGCGGCGGATCTGGCGTGGTGTACCGCAAGCGTTCCAGGGCGGAGGCGGTCCGGCTCGCCAAAGAGTTCGCCCGCGAATTCGTCGGCCTCGCCCGCGACTACAGTTCGCTCGCGAAACGCTACCGCGCCGCAGCGCCCGAGCTCACAAGCGAAAAGACCTGGCTGAAGACTTTTGGCGTGAAGGATGGAGCATGACTGACATCGAACAGGGATCGAGCGTGGTCCCGAGCCGTTCGAACCCTGCCGTCGGCCTGATCAAGGCCATGCGGCCGAAGCAGTGGGTGAAGAACGTCCTGGTGCTCGCCGCCCCGCTGGCCGCCCTTGGCAGCAAAACCGGCGTGAGCTTCACCGACATCCTCGGTCCGATCCTGATCGCGTTCGCCGCGTTCTGCCTCGCGGCTTCCGGGGTGTACCTGGTCAACGACATCAAGGACGTCGAGGCAGACCGTGCGCACCCGGTCAAGCGCAACCGTCCCATCGCAGCGGGCGTGGTCCCCCCCGCCCTCGCCGCCGCCGCAGCGGCGGTCCTCATGGCGGCTTCGATCGCGATCTCCTTCCTCGCGAACTGGCACCTTGCCGTCGTGATGGCGATCTACCTTTGTTTGCAGCTCGCCTACTGTTTCGGGCTCAAGCACCAGCCGGTGCTGGAGATCTGCGTCGTCTCGTCCGGGTTCCTGCTCCGCGCCATCGGCGGCGGCTCGGCGGCGAACATCGAACTGTCCCAATGGTTCTTGCTGGTGATGACCTTCGGATCGCTGTACATGGCGGCGGGCAAACGGTACGCGGAGCTCAAAGTCGCCGAAGAGACCGGAGCGAAGATCCGCAAGTCGCTCGAAGGCTACACCAGCACGTACGTCAGGTTTGTGTGGACCTTGGCCGCGACCAGCGCCCTGCTGAGCTACGGCCTGTGGGCCTTCAACGGCCACCCCGCCGACGCCGGCGTGTGGTACGCGGTCTCCATGGTGCCGGTCGTGATCGCGACGCTGCGCTACGCAGTGCATGTGGACGGCGGCGACGCAGGGGAACCGGAGGAAATCGCCTTCTCGGACCGCGTGCTCCAGCTGTCCGCGCTCGCCTGGATCGGGGTGATGGTTGTCGCGATTCTCGTGGTCTGACCGATTCTCCAGGCCGAGGCCGACCGCGGCGGCCACGGGGAGCCGGGCCAAGGACCGGACGTTTTGGCTCGCCTCGGCGCTGACCACAGCCCTGTTCATGTTCGGGGCCTGGGAGCACCGCTGGATCGCGGACGACGGCCTGATCGTGCTGCGCACCGTCCGCAACCTGTTGGCGGGCAACGGGCCGGTGTTCAACATGGGGGAGCGCGTGGAGGCCAACACCTCCACGGCGTGGACCTACCTCGTTTTCGCCCTCGCCTGGCTCACCGGCCTGCGGTTGGAATACCTGGTGCTGGGCCTCGCCCTCGTCCTCGCCGCCGCGGGGCTGCTGTTCGCGACGGCAGGATCACGGCGGCTGTGGCGGCGCAGCCCAGGCGTTCTTTTGCCCGCCGGGGCGCTGATCTACATCGCGACCGACCCGGCGCGCGACTTCGCGACTTCCGGCCTCGAGAACTCCCTGTCCCTCTTCTGGCTCGGGCTGCTGTGGTGGTCGCTCATGCGGCTGTCCGAAATATGGGAACGCGGCGACAAGCCGCCGCGGCCCGTGCTCGCCCTGATCGCCTTCTTCGCCGGGCTCGCCCCGCTCGTGCGCCCCGAGCTCGCCCTCGTCGGCGGCGCGGTCCTCCTGCTCATGGCGCTCGCCCCAGTCGGTTGGCCGAACCGGCTCCTCGTCACGGCGGCCGCTGGAGCCGTGCCGGTGGGCTACCAGATCTTCCGGATGGGCTACTACGGCGTTCTCGTCCCGACCCCGGCCATCGCGAAGGACGCGAACGGCTCGAAATGGCTCCAAGGATGGCATTACCTCGTCGATTTCGCCGGACCGTACTGGTTGTGGCTGCCCGTGGCGCTCATCGTCGCAATGCTCGTCGCCGTGCTGCGCGCCGGCCTCGGCGGCGACCGGGTCGGCCAGGCGCACGGCAGCGCCCAAGCCCACTGGGCGACACGCGCAACCGTCATCGCAGGGGTCCTGTCCGCCTTCGGCGTGCTCGAAATGGTGTATTGGATGCGCGAGGGCGGCGACTTCATGCACGGCCGGGTGCTGCTCGCGCCCCTGTTCTGCGCCCTGCTCCCCCTCATGGCCATGCCCGTCGCGCTGCCTAAGAGCCTGTCCCGGCGCAGCGTCGCCCAAGCCGTCCCGGCCCTGCTCTGGACCGGTGTCGCCGGGTGGGCGCTCTTCGCCGCCTTCGGCGCCCATCGGGGCGACCCCACCGCCGTGAACGAATACGGCATCGTCGACGAGCGCCGGTTCTACTCGGCGAACACCGGCCACGCCCATCCGCTCCTCGCCGAGGACTACCTCGACTACCCGAGAATGCACGGGCTTCTCGAAGCGGTCGCCGAGAATCCCTCCGGCGGCGTGCTCCTCCCCGGCTGGGACGCGGACTGGGTCGTCGACCCGCTTCCCGACCCCCCGTTGCGCGGCCAGCCCTACCGGACCACCGTGTATTTCTTGAACCTCGGCATGTCCAGCATGAATCTGCCGCTCAGCGTGCGGGTGCTCGACCAGATGGGCCTCGCCTACCCCCTCGCCTCCCACACCGAGCGCATCCCGAACGGCAGGCTCGGCCACGACAAACTCCTCTTCCCCGACTGGGTCATCGCCGACGCCGGCGGCGCCGACGACCACCCCTACCTGCCCGCCCAATTCGACACCCAATGGGTGCGGGAGGCGCGCGAGGCGCTCACCTGCCCCGAAACCGCGCAGCTCCTCGACTCCTACCGCGCGCCGCTCACCTGGGCCAGGTTCAAACAGAACCTCAAACACGCATTGCGGCTCACCGGCTACCGGATCGACCGGGTTCCCAAATACGAACTGCAACGCTGCGCTTTGCCGCCGGTAGAGTGAAACCACTCGCCCCCGTAGCCCAATGGCAGAGGCAGCGGACTTAAAATCCGCACAGTGTCGGTTCGACCCCGACCGGGGGTACAAAGGGGGTTCATTAATTCTCAGAGCGATGCCGCAGGGCAGGTGGGGTTAAGGCTTGCCTGTGTCCAAACCAGAGGATTCTGGTGCTGAATTATTTCCGCGTCGATTGATCGGCTCTTGCCGGGGATGCTCGGAGGTTTGGCGAACCGGTTCTGAGCGAACTTTCGGCGGGGGTGTTTGGTTCTTGTTTGGGTGTTGCGGCGTCCGTGGGCGCCGCGGTGGCTCCGGCCCGGGCGACTGGGCCGCGCTCGACGACGCGGACGACAACGGGCAAGCCCTCCTCGGCCTCATCGACGAACTCCGCGCCAAAGGATGTTCCTGACCCAAACGGCGCCGCGATCGGCACGGGCCGCTCATGCGCCACCACACGGACAACCCGGCGGCGACAAGGCGGGTTCGTGGAGTCGTTGACATGAATTTCGCGACGGTGCTAGCGTCGTGCCATTCCTAGCTGGAGCGCGTCGCAGAGGAGAGGCTATGCCGTCGGAACGATTTGCCGCGTCGTGGTGGACGCTTGGTTTCGGCGGAGCGATGATTCTGCAGGGAGTGTTTCGCAAACAGTTCGCCGAGCACACGTTCTGGGGCTACAACGGCGGGTGGCAGCGCGAGATCGCGGTGTGGAACCTCGGCACCGTGGTCACTGCCCTCAGCCTGGCAAAAGAGCCAGAGGCGCCCGCGCGGGCCCAGGTTCGCGGTTACGCCGTTCTCTCGGCTCTGTTCGCTGTCAACCATCTCGCTGCGGCTGCGCGCTCGCCGAGGAGCTGGGGCCATTGGGCGGCGGCGGGAGCCAATGCCGCAGGGCTTGCCGTCGGTCTGCCTGCTCTGTTGCGGGCCCGGAAAGCGTCCTGACGCCCTGCTCCCCGCCAGTGCCGGAGCCTGGTCGGCGCGGTCATAGGGCGTTGTGCTTCGTCGCGTTTCCTTTTGCTCGCGCCACTGGGTAGCGGATCTCGTTGACGGCGAGTTTTTCCTCGGCGGCCTCGATCAAGTCGACGCCGACATGGCGCGCGAGACGGAGCAGATAGTTGAGCACGTCGGCCATCTCAAAGGAAAGCGCTCTGCGGAAGTCCTCGTCGTCGGTGGTTTTCTGCCGGATTTCCTCATCGCTCAGCCATTGCATGACAGCCATGAGCTCGCCCACTTCTCCCCCCAACGCCAGCGCGAGGTTCTTCGGGGAGTCGTAGAGATGCCAGTCGCGCGCGGCGACGAATTCGGCCAGGGCTCCTGCGTACTGTTCGAGACCGCTCATGCGAGTTCGGCTTTCTCGTCGGGCGCGGCCCGGCGAAGGTCCTGGGGGCGCGATTCGTCGGGGCTGCACCCGAGCGTGAGCGACCATTGGACGACGCATTGGTCCGAGCGGTACGCTCCGGGCAGCAAACAGTCCACGCGCCATCCGTTCTTGTGCATGACCTTGGTGATGTCTGGTTCTGCGATTTGGTGGGTGTAGTAGCGCGACCGTTGCGAGGGGAAGAGGTCGGGGACGAGAGCGACGAGTTCGGACAAAACTTCCATGTCTCTTCCGCAGAGCGGGGCGACCTTCACGGCGGCTCCTTTCTTGGGGCCTGCCGCGGCCAGGGCGAGCAAGGAGCCGTTCTCGTCCAGGCCGAGATTGATGTCCTTGAATTTTTCGTTGAGGTCGCGTCGGCTCCGCCTGCGGAACCCGTCCACCAGGGATAACGCGACCTGCTTGCTCTGGTCGGCCAAGATCGGGGCGTAGAATTCGCAGACCATGCCGACGACCGCGGGCAAGTCGTTTTCCTCGCACTCGCGGATGATCCATGATCGACGGCCGTGCTGTGGCCGGAGGTCTTTGTAGAGCACGAGTTCCCGAACTCCGTCTTTGTACTGGTCTTGCGCCGAACCGGCGACGACGAACCCGTGCCGGCGGAAGAAGCCGAGCGCTTTGGCGTTGGTTTCTGCGACGGTGCAGTAGATTTGGCGGGCTCTGCGCCGCAGCGCGAACTGTTGCGCGTGCAGAAGCAGCGTCCGGCCGAGCCCTGCGCCGGATTTCGCGCGGGGCGAGACGATCAACGGGCTTATTTTCACCGTTCCCTGCCGTTTGAGCGCGCAGTTGAGGACGCCGAGCTGGTCGGCTCCGGGCGTGGCCAAGATCTGGGTGTCCTGCGCTTGGGAGAAATGCCCGTGCCGGTCTTCCCCGCCGCGCAAGTGCGCGGCGAGGACGCGGTCGGCGTGGGCGACGTGGTCTCCTCCGTAATAGTCGGACAAGGCAGTTGTGAAGATTTCCCGCAGGAACCCTCGGTCGCTTTCGACGGCCGGTCGGAGGAAAGCTCCTTGAGCGGCGATGGAAGACGGCTTCGCGGATGCGCTCACCATAAACTTTCACCTTCTTTCGGGGGAAGCTTCGACGCTGTGTTCCGCGCAGGGAGGATGGTTCTGGGGCTCCTCTCGCGGGATCGGCCCCGGTCTGATTGGGAATTGGCCGATGCCACGCCGCCGGGGGCGATGAGAGAGTCGAATCTTCCCGATGGAATTTTTCTCGCCTCCAATGAGGCCCTTCTCTTCATGAGAAGAGAAGGGAAGCGTTCTTGCGGGCGCTTCCCTTCTTCTTTCCGGAGAGTAACGCACTCGAAAGTGACATGCAACACCCTTTGCGAATTATAGTGATCCATCGAGCCCTATATGACTGGCGATGTTCGTCTGCCGGGCGGTCGCGGCGGGGCGTCGGCCCGGCGGGCGGCGCGGGCCGCTAGTAGCAGCGCAAGGGGATCCAGCACGGGCGTACGGGCAGGGCTTTTTCGAGTTGGGTCAAGATGTTCGGGATGGAGCCGACCGCCGCGTTCCCGGTGCTCATGGCGCACTTGGGCCACGCGGAAGGGCCCTGGGCGGCCATGATCCGGTCTGCCACGGCGATCTGTTCCTGCGGCGATGCGGCCGCGGGCGACCCGACCCCGCCGTTGGCCCGCCAGGTCGAAGCGCTGATTTGCAGCCCGCCGTAGAAGCCGTTTCCGGTGTCGGCCGCCCAGTTGCCGCCCGATTCGCACTGCGCGATGGCGTCCCAATCGACGGGAGACGAGAGTGCCGCGCTGCTGCTCGCGCCGAGCGCGACGGCTGCGAGCAGCAGGACGACGCGCATTCTTCTCCCCATCGGCTTCATGGGGTTCTGATGCGGTTTCATAGGATTCTGATCCCGCTGGTCAGCCATTGGCCCCCGGTTTTTTCCAGGTCGAGGCTCAGGCGAACCCGGTCTTGTCTCGGTTCGGGCGAGTCGCTGTTGCGCACTGATTCGTTCACGAGCAGTTCGATGGTGGCCTTGTCGACGTCCGAAGAAATGAGCGCCACCTCTTCTATGGACCCGCTCGCCGAGACTTTTTTCTCGATGAGCTGCTTGCGCAGTTCGGCGGCTTGGGCCGAATGCGCGTCGTTGAACTCTTTCGTCGAGTTTTTGTAGAGTTCGGAGAAGTTGTTGTCGACCGTCTCGGCGTTGATGTTGGACAGGACGAGGACGTAGCTCTTCGCCGCTCGGACGGCTTGGGCCCCGGCGACTTCGCGCTGGTAGCTCTCGAACGCCTGCCATCCCAGCCAGCCGGCTGCGATTGCCGCCCCCGCGACGAACAGCCAGATGAGGCGGACGCGCACATGCCGCTGATGCCATCGCTCCCGTAGGGCGTGCGGCGGCTGGCCGGCCTGCTCCGCGCCCGTGTCTATCGCGTCTGGGGGTGGTGCTGCGTTCTCCACGGCGGTTTGTCCGTTCTGTTCGTGCGGGATCGTGCGGCGCTGTGCGCGTGTCGATAAATTAGTTTCTGGCACACAACATATATGCCACTGTGATTGCCCGTCCCATCCGCCCTCGGCGTGCCGTGTTTCGGGTCGTGCCGGGGCGGTCCAGCCCGGCTTTGCCCGTAGGCTGCACATGTGCCACGACGCAAGCCGAACGCGGAACCCAGGAAGGGGCGCGCGCCCGCCCCACGGCCTGGGCCGCCGAGCTTTCGGTTCGCCACTTCGGAGGCCGGACCGGACGGCGAGGAGGAGTACGTCGTGGTCGCCGTGCCCGGCGCGAAGGCCGTCAAGGCGTACCGCTGTCCTGGGTGCGACCACGAGATCGGCGTGGGGGAGCCGCACGTCGTCGCCTGGCCCGCGTTCGACGCCTCGGCGGGGGAGCGGCGGCATTGGCATCGCAGTTGTTGGCAGGCGCGGGGTCGGCGCGCTCCGTCCCGGCGCCGTTGAAGACCTGCCCCGAAAGCCTGCCGCCGTCGGCCGCGGTCTGATTGGCCTCGTCGGCGCCGGTCGGCGTAGGCTGGTCCTGGTATCGAATCGCAGATGAAAGGTTCCAGGATGGCCGGCTCAGTGATCGTTGGTGGCGCGCGCACGCCGTTCGCGCGCCTGCTCGGCAACTTGAAGGCGCTCACCGCGCCGCAGCTCGGCGCGGCGGCGATCGCTGGCGCGCTCGAGCGCGGCGGTGTGCCCGCCGACGCGGTGGAGCTTGTCATCATGGGGCAGGTGCTCACCGCTGGTTCCGGGCAGCTGCCCGCGCGCCAGGCCGCCGTCGCGGCCGGGCTGCCGTGGTCGACGTCCGCGATTTCCACCAACAAGGTCTGCTTGTCCGGGTTGGACGCGATCGCCACGGCGGACGTGCTGATCCGCGCGGGGGAGAACGAAGTCGTCGTCGCCGGCGGCCAGGAGTCGATGACCCAGGCCCCGCACTTGCTCCCCGGCAGCCGCGCGGGCTTCAAGTTCGGCGACGTGGCCCTGGTGGACCACATGCAGTACGACGGACTCCACGACGTGTTCACCGAGCAAGCGATGGGCGCGCTCACCGATCAGGTGAACACCGCGCCGCCGTCCGGCCGCTGGCAGCCGGTCAGCCGCGAGGACCAGGACGCCTTCGCCGCGGCCTCCCACCAGCGGGCCGCGAAGGCGTGGAAAGACGGGGTCTTCGCGAACGAGGTCGTGCCGATCACTGTTCCCGGCCGGAAAGAATCACTGACGATCTGCGAGGACGAGGGCATTCGCCCGGACGCGACGACGGATTCGCTCGGCGCGCTGCGACCCGCTTTCGACAAGGCCGGCGCGATCACGGCGGGCAATTCCTCCCCGTTGTCGGACGGCGCGGCTGCCGTGGTGGTGACCAGCGAGGCGAAGGCCCAGTCCTTGGGGCTCACGCCGATCGCGAAGATCCTCGCGCATGCTTCGGTCGCTGGTCCGGACTCGACCTTGCAGCTGCAACCTTCCGACGCGATCGCGAAAGCCTGCGCCAAGGCTGGGCTCAGCCCCGCGGATCTCGACCTGGTCGAGATCAACGAGGCGTTCGCAGCGGTCGGCGTCGCTTCGTCCCGCGCGCTCGGCCTCGATCCTGAGCGGGTCAACGTCAATGGCGGCGCGATCGCGCTGGGCCATCCGCTCGGCGCCTCCGGCACTCGCATCCTCCTGCATTTGGCCTTGGAGCTGCGGCGCAGGGGCGGCGGCGTCGGCGCTGCCGCGCTGTGCGGCGGCGGCGGCCAAGGCATCGCCGTGCTCATCCAGGCATAGTGCCGTTGCGGCGTGGAGTCAGGCCGCGATGGCGCGCATCGCTGAGCCGAACGGCGCCTGCCATCCTTGGCCGTACCGCGAGGTGACCAACTCCCACGCGTCGAGCGGGACAAGGCCGAATTGTTCGAGCAGCACCGCTTGGACCTGGTCGGGGGCCGCGTCCTCCGAATCCAGCAGCAAGTCCGCTTCGAGCGCCGTGCGGTTTTCGCGCAGGCCGCGCTGGGTGTCGTAGAGCGCGATCCAGAACCCCGTCTCATCGTGGTGCACGATCACTTGGTACAAAGCGGGGTCCTCTTGATGCGTCATAACAGAATGATAACGAGGCGGTCTCGTTTTTTCTAGACCCACAATTCGGCGGTTCTCGACGCACACTTCGGGGGACCGAGCCGCCGCCGCGCAGGAGTGCGTCCTCTGCCACAAAAAGCCAGTCTCGGCCAGGGCAGCGGGAGCATCAGGCACAATGGTCCGGTGCATGCCAGCTCTCCTTTGATTCTTTTGCCCGCCGTCGACGTCGTGGACGGGCAGGCCGTGCGCCTCACTCGGGGCGAGGCGGGCAGCGAGACCGGCTACGGGGCTCCGCTCGAAGCAGCGCTGGCCTGGCAGGAGGCCGGAGCCGAATGGGTCCACCTCGTCGATCTCGACGCCGCGTTCGGCCGAGGCAGCAACCGGGAGCTGCTTGCCGAAATCATCGGAAAACTCGATGTGAAAGTCGAGCTTTCCGGGGGCCTGCGAGACGACGAGTCCCTGCGCGCGGCGCTCGCCACCGGCTGCGCCAGGGTCAACCTCGGCACTGCGGCGGTGGAGAATCCCCAGTGGACCGCTCGGGCGCTCGCCGAGCACGGCGAGAAAATCGCCATCGCGTTGGACGTCCTGCACGGGCAGAACGGTTGGCGTTTGCGCGGCAGGGGATGGGTCTCGGACTCCGGCGACCTTTGGGAGGCCCTCGAGCGGCTCGACCAGCAAGGCTGCGCCCGTTATGTCGTCACCGACGTGAGCAAGGACGGCACCCTCGCGGGCCCGAACCTGCGGCTGCTCGGCGAGGTGGCCGACGCGACCAGCGCGAAGGTGATCGCCTCTGGCGGCGTGTCCAGCGTCGACGACCTCGTCGCGATCGCCGGGCTCATTCCGCGCGGCGTGGAGGGGGCCATCGTCGGCAAGGCGCTTTACGCCGGCAATTTCACTTTGCAAGAAGCATTGGCGGCGGTCGCGTCATGACGCTCGCGCGCTGTTTGCCGGTGGCTCGGCGGCAGGAGCGGAGCCCCTTGCCCAGGCGGGCGGGCGCATGACGCTCGCCACACGAGTCATCCCCTGCCTCGACGTCGACAAGGGCAGGGTCGTCAAAGGCGTCAATTTCGTCGATCTGCGCGACGCCGGGGACCCAGTGGAGCTGGCGAAAGCGTACGACACAGTGGGGGCCGACGAGCTGTGCTTCCTCGACATCACCGCCTCCAGCGACGAACGGGCGACCACCCTCGACATGGTGACCCGCACCGCTGAGCAGGTGTTCATCCCGCTCACCGTCGGCGGCGGGGTCCGCGACGTCGCGAGCGCGGACGCGCTTCTGCGCGCCGGCGCGGACAAAGTCGCCGTCAATTCGGCAGCGGTCGCCCGCCCCCGGCTGCTGTCCGAGCTCGCCGAGCGGTGGGGGGCGCAATGCGTGGTCATCGCTATCGACGCTCGGCGGGCGCGCCCGCCGGAGGCGCGCAGCGACCGCCCCGGCGCGGCGGCCGGTCCGTCCTGGAGCGGCTTCGAAGTCGCCACGCACGGTGGTCGGCGGGGCACGGGGATCGACGCGGTGCGGTGGGCGCGCGAGGCGGTCGAGTTCGGAGCCGGTGAAATCCTGCTCACCTCGATGGACCGCGACGGCACGAAGAGCGGCTTCGACCTGGAGCTGATCGGCGCGGTGCGGGCGGTCGCGCCGGTCCCCGTGATCGCGTCCGGCGGGGCCGGGACGGCCGGGCATTTCGCCCCCGCGATCCACGCCGGAGCGGACGCCGTGCTCGCGGCAAGCGTTTTTCATTTCGGAGAGATCGCGATCTGCGAGGTCAAGGCAGCGATGGCGGCCGAAGGTATCGTGGTGCGATGAGCGAATCCCCCGCGCCCGGCCCCGCCCCCGCGCTCGACCCGGCGGTCGCGGCGCGGCTCAAACGCAACGCCGACGGCCTCGTGGCGGCTGTGGTGCAGCGGCGCGGCACCGGCGAGGTGCTCATGATGGCCTGGATGGACGACGAAGCCCTCGCGCGAACGCTCACCAGCCGCCGGGGCACGTACTTCTCCCGCTCACGGGGCAGACTGTGGGTCAAGGGCGAGACGAGCGGCAACACGCAAGAAGTGGTGGAGGTCCGATTGGACTGCGACGGGGACACGGTGCTCGTGGTCGTCGACCAAACCGGCCCGTCCTGCCACACCGGCACGAGCACCTGTTTCGACTCGGACGTGCTGTTGCGCCCGAAAGTGTGAGGCGTCTCTCTGGTCGTGGCGGGATGTGCGAAGATAGATCGCTATGAGCAAGACAGTGCTGCGGACGCTGGCGTTGTTGTTCGGGGCCGTGCTGCCCCTGAACGTCGCCCCGCTCGCCTTGGCGGACGACGATGACGACGACGGCGAGGGGGCTTCCGCCCCCCCGTACTGGAACAACGCCGGTCCGGTGGACCCCGACGACCCCGTGGTCGTGTATTCCGACCAGCCGACCGCCGAAGTGGACTACGAGGTCACCGGCACGTCGCGGTCAGCCGACTTGTTTTTCGGCACTCCGGGCGGCACCCTGCGCCACCAGGGGTACGTCCTCCCGTTCCGCCAAAAGGAAGTGGCCTGGCCTCCGGTGCAGTTCATGCCGATGTTCGCGACCATTCCCGCGATCAACGACTGGATCGCGCTCCCGAACGGCAACAGCCGAAGGCCGGGCGACCACAGCCTGACCGGGGGCACCGCCACCTGCCGCATCTGGGTCTCCGGCAAACTCGTGCAGGAGCGCAGCGCCAGCGGAGTGAACCACACCGCGAAATGCGCGGTGACGGTCCGTTTCTTCCAATAAGCCGGAACGCCCGCGCTCTGGTAGGGTGCGCGCATGCTGAAGAACGCTCGCCGCGCCCAAATTCTTGGCGCGCTTGTCGTCGCGGGAGCCTGCGGCGTCGGCCTTTGCCTGGGCCAAGGGGATGCTTCGCTGGTGCGAGAGGCGCTTGCCGCCCCGACCTCACCCACGGTGCCCCCGCCCCCGCCGGGCGGCGGCGGCACCATGCCGTCGACCTATGTCGCGCCGACCACAGGGATCATCGACACCGTCGTGCCGAGTTCCGCAGTGGTTTCCTACCAGGTGATCAGCGATTCCCCTGAGGTCGTGACGGCGAATGTCAAATACACCGAGGACGGCGCGATCACCGGCTTCGCCCCTGTTGCCCTGCCCTGGACGAAACCAGTGGCAGTTGCTCCGCCGTTGTCCATCGTGACGGTGTACGCGACGCTTCCCCAGTCGCCGGCCGTCGCCGACCCCGAAGGCGGTGGGACGCAGGCCGATCTCGCCGACGCGACGATCCGCTGCCGGGTCCTGGTCAACGGAGCTGTGGTCAAGGAGGATTCCGCCAAAGGCCCCAATGCCACCGCGACCTGCTCGGTGAGCGTGAATGTTGACAGCTCGCTGCCCGCCGCCCCGGCGCCATCCGGCGCGCCGGGCGCGCCAGCCCCCTCCGCCGCCCCCGCGGTTCCCCCTGCGCCCGCTGTTCCGGGCGAACCCCGGGTGACCACGCTCGCGCCTCCCGCTCCTGCCCCCGGACGATGACGTCTCGGCCCGAGCGGCGCGCATGGGCGTCCTTGCACGGCGGACGCGAGACTTCTGTCGCGGGCGATTCGCTTTCCCGGGACATCCCCATCGCGTATAAGCACACGTCAAAAGGGCATCCATGCTGAATGAAGATCTCGATTGGTTCATCACCCTTGCTGAGACCGAACATATGACTGAGGCGGCCCGGCTGCACAGCATGTCGCAGCCCGCGTTGTCACGCGCGCTGGACCGGCTGGAACGCAGGTTGGGCACCAGGCTGTTCGACCGGCACGGCAAGCGGTTGGCGTTGAACCAACGCGGCAGGGTGCTCTACACCCATGCCCGGCGCGCGGTCGCCGAAGTGGAGGCCGCGATCCGCGAGATCGGCGACATGGTCGCGGCCCCTGGAGTCGTCCGGCTCGGTTTCTTGCATTCCTTCGGCATGTGGCTGGTGCCGAAATTGGTCAGCGGGTACCGGGAGGAGCATCCTTCGGTCAACTTCGAGCTGACCCAGGACGCCGCCGACAAAGTGTGCAGGCGCATCATAGA
This sequence comes from Segniliparus rotundus DSM 44985, assembly GCF_000092825.1. Classification (NCBI taxonomy): domain Bacteria; kingdom Bacillati; phylum Actinomycetota; class Actinomycetes; order Mycobacteriales; family Segniliparaceae; genus Segniliparus; species Segniliparus rotundus. The sequence goes on from NC_014168.1 coordinate 568,841, forward strand.
CGAAGAGCTCGACCTCGGGATCGTCGCGCCCCGCCCCAACGACCCGAAGCTGGCATGGCAGCCGCTTTTGCGGCAAAAGCTCTGTTTGGCGGTGCCCGCAGGGCATCGGTTGTCCAGGCAGGACAGCGTGCGCCTTGCTGAGGCTTGTGATGAGCCGTTCATTTTGATGTCCCAAGGCCACGGTATGCGCAGGCTGGTCGAAGAGCTGGCGGCGGCGGCGGGTTTCCAGCCGAAAGTCGCTTTCGAGTCCACGGAGCTCTGGACGATCCGGGGTTTGGTCGCGAGCGGGCTGGGGGTGGCGCTCATTCCGTTCGAGGGCGAGGAGGCGGGCGGGCCGCAAGGCGGCAATGTGGTGGTGCTGCCGCTGGAAGACGCCGGGGCCGAGCGCGAGGTTGGTTTGGTGTTCAAGTCCGGGATGGCGCTCTCGGCCCTGGTGCAAGACTTCAAACAGTTCGCTCTGCAGTGGGCTTTCGAGCAGCGGGCACGGGGCTGAAGCTGGCCTTTCCCCGCCTCTCACGACGCCCGAGGCCGGCGACTGGCCAGCGGCGAGCAACTGTCCGCCCAAAAAAGGAACGCACGTTCCGTCATTTTGCCCTATCGTGGTGACGAGCGACGACCGCGAATGAGAGGCAGAAACGATGACAACACCAGACGCCGCATGGGCCCGCTCCGAAGGCGACAGCTGGGACATCGTCAGCAGCGTCGGCTTGACCGCCCTGGGCGTCGCGGCGATGCGCGCCTTGGAGACCAAGCGCGACGACCGGCTGGTCGAGGACCCGTACGCCGAGCATTTCGTCCGAGCGGCGGGCGAGGAGAACCTGCTGGCGCTGCTCGAGCAGCCTGAGCTGGCAGAGCAGTCTGTTTTCGACCCGCATCGGCATATGGGCGTCCGGTCCAAGTTCTTCGACCAGTTCTTCCTCTCCGCAGCCTCGGCGGGCTCCCGGCAAGGGGTCGTCCTCGCCGCCGGTCTCGACGTGCGCGCGCACCGGCTCGACTGGCCGGACGGCCAAGTGGTCTTCGAAATCGACCAACCGCAGGTGCTCGCGTTCAAACGCGAGGTCTTGGCCGAGCTCGGGGCCAGCGCGAAGTCTGACCGCCGCGAGGTGGCCGTCGACCTTCGCGAGGACTGGCCCGCCGCGCTCAAGGCCGCCGGGTTCGACCCGTCCGCCCCGACCGCTTGGTCGGCGGAGGGGCTCTTGCCGTATTTGCCGGGCGCCGCGCAGGACTTGTTGTTCCAACGCGTCGTGGAGCTCTCCGCGCCCGGCAGCCAGATCGCGGTCGAATCGTTCCGCGGCCGTTTCAACCCGACGCGGTTCCAGGACGTCCAAAGGAAGTACACCCAGGATCAAGGCAACCCGTTCGCCAAGATCGACATCTCCAAGCTTTTCTACAATGACGAGCGCGCCGACCCCGAGCAGTGGCTCCGTGAGCGCGGGTGGGCCGTGCGGGCCGCGAACATCCTCGAGCTCTGCGACGAGTACGGGGTCCCTCCCATGGAGCTCCCCGAGGAGATCCGGGACATCGTGCGGCACATGGTCTACTTCAGCGCCGTCCTGCCTCGCTGACGCGGGCCCGCGCGGGAGCGCCGCGCCGTTTCTCGGTTCGGTCACAGCTCGGCCACGGCGGCTCGTCTGTGCGGCTCCGCCGCCGCGGCTGTGCTGTGCTGTTCGTATGACCCTCGACCGACGCGCGGTGCTGCGCGGCGCCGCGACACTGGGCGTGGCTTCCGCCCTTGGGCTCTCCGCCCCGCGCGCGCACGCGGCGGGCGGCGTCTTGTTGGACTTCGCCGGCGCCGCGCCCAGCCCGGCGGCGATCCGGGGCGCTGGGGCCATCGGGACGATCCGGTATGTGAGCGACGAGCGCAACGGTCCAGGGAAGCGGTCGTCCAAACCGGTCACCCGCGACCAGGTGCAAGTGTCGAAAGCCGCAGGCCTCGTCATCGTCTCCTGCTATCAGTACGGCAAGAACGAGACCGCGGATTGGAAAGGCGGCCAGCAAGCCGGGCTCACCCACGCGCGGCGCGGAGTGCAGCTGCATCTTGCGGCGGGCGGGCCTGCCGGGGCCCCGATTTACGCGTGCATCGACGACGACCCCTCCGACGCGGAACTGCAAGGGCCGATCCGGGGCTACCTCCTCGGCTGGCAGCAGATCGTCGGCCCCAACGCCGTCGGCGTCTACGGGAACCCCCGGACCATCGATTTCTGCCTGCGCTCGGGGGTGGGGAAGTGGTTCTGGCAGCACGACTACGGCAACCCCGGCTACCGCACGCATCCGGCGGCGCATCTGCACCAGCGAGCGGCCTCGATGCAGCCCCAACCAGTGGTCGGCGGAACCCTCTGCGATATCAACGACATCATCAAACCGTCATTCGGCGCCTGGTGAGGTTGCTGCGGAGGGCGCTCATGCCTTCAGGGCGCGCGTCGCAGTCGGGCGCGGGCTCTCCCTAGTCGTCCCAGCGGTCGCGGTCACGCCAGCGGCCCCCGTCGTCATTGCACAGCCGGATATGGCCGTGCCGGGTGTGGATGCAGCCTCGGGTCGAGCCGTCGTCGCTGAGGCATCCGCTGAAATGCGGGGTGTCCCCACAGAGCTCCGCGTCGGCCGCTGCCGGTTGGGCCTGGGCGACGGCGAGAAGGCCTGCGCACACGCCCGTCAAAAGCGCGGCATTGCCGAACGCGAACGCCTTTGTCCGTATCATTCGCCCCTCCTGGAATAGGGTGGTGATTGCCTTGCGGGGAAGGTGAGCATGAAGAAAGTATTCTCTGCAAGAAGAATACTGGCGCCCTGTCGTCACGCGCCGCGCGGCTGACCAGGAGCGGGAAGGATTGCTGCGGTCTCAGCCCGCGCGGTCGCATCCCGCACCGCGAAGAGCGGTTTGCCCTCCGGGTCGAGCAATGAGGTTTCCAGCTGGTCGAGCGTCGGGGCGAGAGAGCGGGACAGGGCGACGAGGCTCTGCTGCTCGCCCTTGGCCACAAGCCGCCCGGCAGCGTCCCGCAACCCGTCTTCGATCCGGTAGCCGCTGGCGATGTCCGTCCGCGCCTGAAGTTCCCGCAGGCCGAGCCGTTCGCGCACCGCGTCGGCGAGCAGGCCCCAGAAATACCGTTCCACTGCGGCGAGGCCGCTCGCCGCGAAGACGAGGCGCTCGGCGCTGCCCTTGGCGACCTCGACCCAGCCGTCGCTCTCCCGGCGATGCAGCAGGTACGCCGTCAGGACCCGGCCCCCCTGGTCTTCCTCCCAGATCGAGCAGTCCCCCTGCTCGTCGAAGGACCCGTCGTCGTTCCAGCGGCTCGCCGCCCACCCCGCCCGTGCGAGCCAGGCCAGGAACCTGTCGGAAAGGGCCAGGCTCTGCGCGTCCGTCATAGCCGGTATCCTATCGAGCCCTCACAGGCCGGTCTGCTAAGAAGGGCCTATGACCCTGTCGAGAAGAAATGTGCTGCGGGGGATGGGCGGCGCGGCTTTGGCCGCCGGACTCGTCCATGCTGCTCCTGCCTGGGCCGACCCGGACGACGACGCCGACGACCCCGAAGACGACGCTCCTCGGCCCAAACGGCCGGGCCCTGTCAACTGGGGCCTCGGCAAAATGCTCGACTACTCGGCGGGCGTCCCCGCGCCGGAAGCGATCAAAGCCGCAGGCTACCTCGGCTCTTTCTGCTACGTGTCCGACCAGGCGAAAGGCGAGGAGTGGATGAAGGCGAAGCCGTTGACCCGCCCGGTCGCCGACGCGATGCGGGCGAGCGGCTTGATCATCGCCTCCGTGTGGCAGTGGGGCGGACAGACCACCGCCGACTGGCGGCGGGGGCACGACGCGGGCGTGAAAGCGGCCCGCCGCGCGATCACCCTGCACCAGGCCGCCGGAGGCCCGGACCACGCCGCCATCTACGCGTGCGTCGACGACGACCCGACCCCCGACCTCTGGGAAGACTCCATCGCCGACTACCTGCGGGGTTTCGAAGAGGTCATCGGCCATGAGCGGCTCGGCGTCTTCTGCAACCCGAAGACCATCGACTGGTGTTTGGACGCGGGCCTGGGCACGTATTTCTGGCAGCACGACTGGAACAACGACACATTGGCGTTGCACCCCGCCGCCCACCTGCACCAACTCCCCGGCCGAAAACCGTGGGTGGTGCAGGTGGACAACGTGGAGTGCGATCAGACAGCGGTCTTGAACATGGCCTTCGGCCAGTGGTGACCCGCCCCGGCTCCTCGGCGGCCCAGGGTTTTTTCGGCGTGCGCGGCCTCGCCAAACCCCGCCAACTCTGCTAGACATATCTCGGTCAGATCTCGAAGGCAGCATATGCCGCTCTTGTGACGAATGGTGATAACTATGGCTCTCAGCAGGAGAGACGTTCTGCGCGGCCTGAGCGCCGCGCCAGTGCTGGGCCTCGGCGCGATCGCCGCCCCGGCCCGCGCCGACCAAGAGTCCGACAACGCGGACGGGGGTTTGTGGGGTCTGGGCACATTGGTGGACTTCTCGGCCCGGGTCCCGGACCCCGCCGCGATCAAGGAAGCAGGGCACCTTGGGGCGGTGCGCTACGTCAGCGAACGAAGGCCCACGGAGCCGTGGATGCTCGCCAAACCGGTGACCTCGGACGAGGTGGCGGGCATGCGGGAGCACGGCCTCGCCGTGGCCTCGGTGTACCAGTGGGGCAAGAACCTCACCGCCGACTGGCGCGGCGGGTACGACGGCGGAGTCGACGCGGCCCGTCGTGGGGTCGAACTGCACCTCGCGGCGAGCGGCCCGGCGGACGGCGTGATCTACGCGGCTCTTGACGACGACCCGGACAGAGACGCCTTCGACACGCTCATCGCCCCGTATTTGACGGCGTGGCGCGACGTGATCGGCAACGAACGCCTCGGCGTGTACTGCAACCCGAAGACCATCGACTGGTGTTTGGGCGCGGGCCTGGGCACGTATTTCTGGCAGCACGACTGGGGCAACCCCTCCGGGGCCGAGCACGCTGCCGCGAATCTGCACCAGCTGCCGAACTCCAAAGGCAATCTGCGCGTGATCGACGGCGTGCCGTGCGATGTGAGCGTCATCCTGAAACCGGACTACGGGCAGTGGGGACAGGCGAACGCCGCGCTCGCCGCAAGCGCCGAGCAGGCCGCGAACGACGACCCTGTGTCGAGCTGAGTCCGTTATGCTCAGAGTCGGAACGTTCCTACTCTGAGAGGCAGTGCTCATGGCGCGAGGTATTCGGGATGTCGGACTGTTGCTGGCGCGGCTGGGCTTCGCGTTCGCCCTGCTGCCGCACGGCTGGGAAAAGCTGCACGACATCGGCTTCTCGGGCACGGCGGACGGGTTCGCGAAGATGGGCGTGCCTTTCCCCGAGGTCGCCGCGGGCGTCTCCATCGCCGGGGAGTTCGCCAGCTCGATCCTCCTCGCCCTCGGCCTGCTCACCCCGATCGCCGGTCTTGTCGCCGTCGTTGCCATGCTCGGGGCGGTCTTCACCGCGCCAAAACATTTCTTCACAGCAGGGGCCGCCCACATGGACCAGGGCGTCGTCAACCTGTTGGACACGCACTGGGCCGGTTCGGAGGCGTTCGTCTTCGCCGTCGCCGCCCTCGCCTTGACCGTTGCGGGGCCGGGTCGGTTTAGTGTGGACAAGTCGCTCTTCGGCAGGCCAGAGTGGTTCGCGCCCAGGGAGTGAGGTTTTCGCGATCCGCCATCGCCGGTCACCGGATCCGGGGTATCGCTGGCGCTTCGGCGCAGCCCCGCTGTCCGTCTCTCATGCCAATATCCCGGTGACGAATATTCACACGCCACAATCTTGCACATCACTCCTGTGCGGAACAAGCAGATACAAGCTCGTTGGAAACCATTTTTGCCGCTTCAAACATTTTTTCAAGCGAGGCATTGTCAGCCTTATTCGGGAGTGCTAGGTTCGCGACCATGACCACCGCAGATGCCGGGAGAGCGCTCCTGTCCGGCCCTGGCCCGGAGTTCCGGAGGCCCCAACGCGCTTCAGCCAAGACTCCATGTGCCGCCGGCCCTCCCACCTCCCCGGCGGCACATGGCTCAGCCTGAGACAACGCAAACTGAGACAAGACGAAACGCAAACTGAGACAAGACGAAACGAAACGGCCTCACCGCGCCACCGAGGGCGCGGACCTGCAAAAGGAGAACCTGCAATGACATATGGGGGTCGCAGCCACGGCTACGAGGATGTCGGCCCGCGTGTGAAGCAGTTCGGGCACTTCGAGAGCGCTGATGAGGAGCAGATCGACCCGAGGATTCTGCAAGAAAAGGCCCGTAAGGCCGAGGCCGTGTTGAAGGAGTACGAGCGGCGTGGGCCGCAGTCGTTCGCGACGATGCGGTGGAGCCCGGAGAAAGGCGTGTCTGCCGCGCCGTTGCGGGCGAGGCCGAGCGTTTCGGCGCAGGACGGGTCGGGGGCTGACACGGGTTTCCCCGCGCCGCCGCCTGTCGAGCCTGGTCGGGGCGCTGTGCCTGTGGAGCCGCCGAGAGCGCCGCAAGGCCCGAGCCCTTACGGCCCGCCGTCACCGTATGGCCCGCCGCCGATCCCGCCGCGCCCCAGCGGCCTATCGCGAGGAGGTTCCTCGTATGGCCGGTGACCCGTTAAGCACGAACATCGAGCGTTTGCGCTTGTTCGGGCAGAATGTGTCGGACGGCTCGGAGCAGGCCGAAAGCGCAGGGGCGGGTGGACTCTATGGCTCGGTCTCGTTACCAGGAGCGGAGACCGCGCAAGCCGCCGTGGATGCGGCGCAGGCGCATCGGGCGGTGGTGGGGCGTTTGCGCGGCGAGTACGCGTACGCGGGCGAGGAGACGGCTTCGGATGCCGCGCGTTTCCAAGGGCACGAGGAGGATCACGCGGCCCGGTTCCGGCAGACCTACGATGAGATCGACCAGAGCGCGACGGGCTTGGGCGCGCAGAGCGCGGAGGCGTGAGCATGGGCGAGTTTACGATGAGCCAGATAGCGTCTTGGCGACCGGAAACCCTCATCGCGGGGGCGGACGAGGCCAAGGCGCACAACACGCGACTGCTCGGCATCTTGGACGGCATCAAGGACGCGACGAACAGGATGGCCGGTGAGTCCTCCGGGGCTGGTGAGACGGCCCGTTTCGACTTCATCGACCGCACCACCAAGTTCGGTTACAGCAAGCACGAGCTGATGGTGCAACACCAGCAGCTCGTGGAGGAGGCCGGATACGACCTGAAGGCCAAAGCCGACCGGGTGCTCACCGAGGCGCAAGCGGCGCGCAAGGCCGGTTTGGTCGTGTGGGACGACGGCCAAGTGTCCGGGGAGGTGCCCCGCCAGCGCGAGGAGCTGGAGAAGTACACGGCCAGCATCGGGGAGGCCAAACACGCTTTGGAGCAGGCCGACCGAGAGCACGCGAGGAAAATCCGCGAACTCAACGACAAGATCAAAGAAGGGACCGAGGGCGGCTACCGGGAGGCCGATTACTTCCAGAAGTTCGGCAACTTGAAAGACGAGCCTTTGGACCCGGACAAAGCCGCCAAGGAACGCGCGGGGCGCATCGCGGACGGAAAAGAGCCCCTGCCGACCGATCCCAAAGAGTTGAACGAAGTGTTCAAGCACCTGCACGGGGGTAAGGACGGCCCGGATGGGGACAAGTCGATTTTGGCCGAGTTGTACCGCCGCTACCCCGAGATCGGCAACAAACCAGGGTTTCCGTTCGAGAACCGGGACTACTGCAACCGGCTCCACCTCAACGACCTGAAACAGCTGGTACGGGACGAGATCCAAAGATTGCAGAACGAGCACCCCGATTGGAAGACTGACCAGATCCCCGGTTACAAAGAGAATCCGCACATGCCGCCCGGATTCAACGAGGAGCAAAAACAAGCCCAGCAGTTGAACAACCCTGAGTGGAACGAGTGGAAAACACGCATTGCCGAGATGCAGCACCGCCTGGACGGCTACAACAACCTCCAGGCGACGCTCGACAAGACGACACTGCCCAAAGCGCTCGGGGGCGACGGCCTGCCGCGCTTCCTCAGCTTCCTTGACGACAAGGGCCACACGGCGGTCACCATCGGGGACGCGGACCACGCGACGAAAGTCGCCACGTTCGTGCCGGGAACCGGGCAGGACATGACCAAGATGACCGGCTCCGACGACTACTCGGCACGTCTCTACACAGAGGCTTTAAACCAAGGCAAAGAGCACGGGATTCAACCAACAGATATCTCGGTGACGACGTGGATGTGCTACGACCGGCCTATGGACATCTTCGACCCCACAAAGGGCAGTTGGGCGGGCGACCCGAAATTCGCGCTCGACGGCGCGCAAGCGCTGGACGACTGGCAGTCTGGTTTGCGATTCTCCCACGACGACGCCAACCTTGGAAGGGCGTATCAGACGGTCATCGGGCACAGCTACGGATCGGTGGAGGTCGGCGCGGCGGCGTCGAACGGGCACCACCTGGACGCTGACGCGATGGTCGGCGTGGGCAGCCCCGGCATGATCGGCAACAGCGCCCACGACATGAACATCAACCAGGGCGGGGAGGTCTACATCGCGACCGCCGACAACGACATGATCCGAGTCGCCACCACGCTCGCCCCGATTGGGGACAACCCGCTGGGAAATGATCCGAGCACATGGGGCGACGCCACCCAATTCCAAACCGATCCGGGCAAGAAGGGCGACGGCTGGCTCACCGGAGACCTCAGCGGCGACGCCCACGGCAGCTACTTCCAGCCAAACAGCACGGGATTGAAGAACATGGGCCGGATCATTGTCGGACGAGAACCGGAGCACAAGTGAACGCCGCCATGAAGAACAGCGACATCCGCGTGAAGGGGACAACGGCCCTGCTCTTCTCTGCGCTCGTTGTCGCGATCCTTGCCGGGTGCGGCGGACACGAGCACACACAATCGAGCGCAGCGACACCGCCACACCACAACGACGTGACCACCCTCGACATGAAACCAGAGCCCATGACAGTCTCCCCCAACATCACCAGCCAACGCCAAGCCCAAGAGACCCTGTACGGGTACATGCAGAAGACGCTGCAAGGACTGCCGGACAACATTTTCCTCGACAACAAACGCTACGGCGGGTACGGAGGAGGCCATACAGCCGCGTGCGACTCGGAGCGCGTGGACCGGGAGAACTCCCCGGTGGACTTCGGGGACTATCGGGACATGCACACCCCGCCAGGAAGCGACTATAACGCCCTCATCGCCAAAGTCGGGGATATCTGGAAAAGCTGGGGTTGGCGAGTGGAAGAACGCGACGACGACAAGCCCAACCGCTACGGACACTCGCCAGACGGCTACACCCTGAGCATCCAGTCGGCAGGGGCCTATGAACCGACAATGGTTGGTGGCACGCCGTGCTTCCCTGCGAGCCTTCGTGACGACACCGTGCCGCAACCGAGGGTCATCAGCAAAGACAAGCTGCTGTACGACGAGCCGAGCGCTGCGCCGACGCGATGAAGCTTTCCCCGGTGTTTGTCGCTGTTCTCGCCGCAGCCCTCGTCTCTGGCTGCGCGACCACCGGGCACGCACTGGGCCGGATCGGAGGCGTTCGTCTTCGGTGTCGCGGCCCTCGCCCTGACTGTTTCGGGACCGGGTCGGTTGAGTTTGGACAAGTCGCTCTTCGGCAGGTCGGAGTGGTTCACGCCGGGGGAGTGAGGTTTCCGCAGCTTGCCGAAAGCGGCGGCAAGGTTCTCTTCGTGTGCTGGCGCGTGACTCCTTCTGCTGACAGTTGCGGTATCCAGGGCTGCGCAGAGTTCATTACATCTATAATCCGGACATGAAATCGGGCCTGCATAGGAGGCGGGACGGGGCTAACGCGGCCCCTCACAAGAGCACGAGGGTGTCGAAACTGTTGACATCGTTCCTCGCGGTCTCGGGGCTCATCGTCTGCTTGGGCGGCTGCGACTACCCAGACCGGCGCTCGGAGGCGAACTCCGTAGGGGCAACCGTGCGCGCACTGCCGGGCGTTGCCTCAGCTGATGTCCGCTATGACACGAGTTTCGACGGCGGTGCGCACTTCGACCTGGACGTAAAACTTGCAGACAATGCCTCCGCCGCGCAGGCGGCGGCAATGGGGAGAGTGTTCGTGGATCGAATGAGAGCCTCCGAGCTCGACCAATTCGATGTCACTCTCAACGTCCAGTATAGGTTTACGAGCAGCACCGCCAACGAACCGGCACGAGGCTCTTCGGCAACTCTCAAATTCAACGAGCGCGCGAACCCTCCAAACGGTCCCTCGGGCGCGGAAACGTCCGACAGCCTGGCCTTGTGGTTAACGGTCGCCCAATCACCTTTTTTCTTTGGTGTCGGCATGACCCAACCCACCTTCGAGGGACCAGACTCCTCCAGAGACATGTTCATCGAGCTACCTTTCGATACAGACGACGCGACCATTTCCGACTTCATCCATGAGCACCCCGGCCTAGACACGGCCACTTGGGTCACGACAATCCCGGACTGGGAAGCGGGCCTGCGCCCTGCCGCCTACAAATTACGTGGCGAATTCCCCGACAAGCACCGGCGCGAGCTATGGAAAAAACTCCTCAAACAACTCGGCGCCAGCGACAAGATCGACTTAGAGATCGACGCGATCAAAGCTCCTGCTGGCCGCGCGCCCGTCTACCTTGAAATCATTGATCACAGCTCGAAAGAAAAGGTTCCTCAGGTCGCGCGCTCAGTCGCGGCGGCCGCCCTCGGGTTCGGGGACATCGTTGATCTCAGGTTCGGCTCAGAGTACGGGCGGATCGAGCTCGTCGAAGGCGTATGTGAGCAGCCCCAGCCTTCGAAACTTCTCGCCGATCTAGAGAACGAGCTGCGTCAGCAGTACAAGCACTGCTGACGACCCCACTTCGGTATCGACCCCAAAGAGAGGCGTGAGATGACTGATGATGGCAAGGCTTGGGAGCCTGTCGCTTACGATGCGGTCGGGTTGCGCGGGAGAACTGCGCGGATCACCGCCGACATCCCGCGCGACAGCAGCATCGTGCCCTCCGACCTGGCTGAAGGGGTGAAAAGAGGTCGCCATCGTCCATGACAACGAGCTGGCGGTCCGGTCAGAGCGAGCCCGAACCCGCGCCCTGACCAGCGCCGCTGCAGGCCAAGATAGTTCGGCGTTGGGGAAGGACCGCTACGCGAAGAGGCGCACGAGGGCTTGACGGTCGGTTTTCCCGAGCCCGGTGCGAGGCAGCTCGCCGACGAGGCGCAGCGCCCGAGGCGCTGCCAGCGCATCGAGGAGCCGGGTGACGTGCTCGCGGAGCTCGTCCAGGGCGGGCGGGGACCCCTCGGGCACGACAACGGCCGCGACGGCTTCGCCGAGCCGGTGGTCTGGCACGCCGACGACCGCGCATTCTCGGACGCCAGGATGTCGAAGCAGCGCTTCCTCGACCACTTTCGGGGCGATGGTGAGGCCGCCGGTGGAGATCCCTCCGTCCAACCTGCCGAGCACCCGCAGCCGCCCGGCTTCGCGCTGTCCCGCGTCCGAGGTGGCGAACCAGCCGGGCCGGGCGAAAGCGGGATGCTCCGGCATGCCTCGGTACCCGCTCGCGAGCATGGGACCGGCGAGGTGGATGCGCTGGTGCGCGTCGATCTCGACGCGCACGCCGTCCAACGGGACCTGGTCGTAGACGCATCCGCCGCAGGTTTCGCTCATGCCGTAGGTGGTGACCACCCGCACGCCTGCCGCGTGCGCTTCGGCGCGGATCTGCGGGGCGAGGGCCCCGCCTCCGACGAGCACAGCGTCCAATGCGGCCAACGCTTCCCGCGCGGCGGGCACGCCAAGCGCCTTGACGAGTTGGTTCGGCACCAGCGAGGTGTAGCGTCTGCCCGCGCCGAGCGCGGCGACGGCGGCGGGCAGCGCGGCGGGGTCGAATCCGCCTGACACGTCGATCACCGCGGGTTCGGCGCCTTCCAGAACGGCCCGCACGAGCACCATGAGCCCGGCGATATGCCATGCGGGCAGGGCGAGCAGCCATTGCGCTGGCTTTTCGCCTTGCTCTTGGTCGGGGCCGTTGAGCCGCGCGTGTGTCGCCGCCGCGCTCGCGGCAAGGGCGGCGGGGGACAGCAGCGCCCCTTTCGGGGCTGCGGTGCTGCCGGAAGTGGCGAGCACGAAGGCGGGGCCGTCTTCTATGGGCTCGCCTGCGCGCAACGCGGTGCGGAGCATGGCCGCGTGGTGTTCCTGCTGTTCTGGCACGGGCAGGAAGGCGTGCGGGTTTTCGCCGTCGAGGGCTGCGCGGATCAGGGGGAGCAGTTCGAGAGCGCGCGCTCCGTCGGGAACCGGCAGCGCCTTCAGCGTGCGCTCAGGCACCGGTCTTGCCGGATCCGTCCTCGTCTTCCCACACCAGGTCGCCGAGGCGCTGGCGGATGCGGTCGACGTCCTCCGCCCTGGGCAACTCGTTCGTGATTTTCGTGATGAGCACGCCGATGTCGATGCTGGACGCTGCGCCGCGCCCGTTCTCGTTGAGTGTTTCCGCGAGCTGGCGGATCTCCCCTTCGGAGAGTTTGCGCGGCATGAGCGCGAAGAGCGGGACGTAGTCTTGCTCCGGAATTCCTTGGGGGTAGGCGGCCCGCAGCCACTGCACGATCGCTCTGAGCGTCGGAGGAAGTGACATAGCAGGTCTCCTTTCAGGTTCCCGTTCGGTCCAGGTTACTTGATCGAACGCCGCGAGCGCTCGGCGAGCCTAGACCAAACCCACAGCGTGCAGCAGGGGCTTGCCGAAGACGATCACGGCGATCCCGAAGGCGATCAGGGCGAGGACGGCGGCGAAGGCAAGCCAGGCGAGGGCGACCCGCGCCGGGTTCTTCGTCGCCGCGACCGTGCCGGCGGTTTCCGGCTCGCCGCCGTAGAGGCTGGTGAGCCCCGCGGCGAACAAGGCTGGCAGACCGGCGCCGAAAATGACGCCGACGATCAGCACCGTGATGACGGCTTTGCCGACGCCGAGAAAATAGTCAGCGTTGAACTGGTTCACTCCGCACTTCCCTTCACGCCGACGCCGACCGTCGCCCTCGGGGGCGCGGGGGAAGTCTCGGTTGCTGTCGTTGTCGCGGCCGGGGGGGTCTCGTCGGCCCACTCCGCGTTGACGTTGTCCGGGCTGATGTTGTGCTTGCGGGCGCGCAGCCACATCCAGAAGCAGGCGCCCAGGAGGAGGACGAAGATGGTGAGCGGCCCGCCGAGGCCGGGCACCAAGCGGGCGATCTGGAAGCAGGTCCAGCCGACCACGGCGGCGGCGGGGAGGGTGACCAGCCAGGCCGCCGCCATCCGGCCCGCGACGTTCCACCGGACCTCTGCGCCTTTCTTGCCGATGCCGGTGCCGAGGATGGAGCCGGTCGCCACATGCGTGGTGGACAACGCCATGCCGCCGTAGCTGGAGCTCAAGATGATGGCCGCGGCGGAGGCTTCCGCCGACATCCCCTGCGGCGACTCGATTTCGACCAAACCTTTGCCGAGGGTGCGGATGACCCGCCAACCGCCGGAGTAGGTGCCCAGGGCGATGGCGATCGCGCAGGCGGCTTCGACCCAGAGGGGGACGACCGGGGAGCCTTGCGCGTCGGTGGTCGCGTGGTTCGCGGCGACGAGGGCGAGGGTGATGACGCCCATGGTTTTCTGCGCGTCGCCGGTGCCGTGGGCGAGGGAGACGAGCGAGGCGGAGCCGATCTGGCCGATGCGGAAGCCGCGTTCGCGCGCGGACCCGGTCACCCGAGAGGTGATTTTGTACACCAGCCAGGTGCCGGTCGCGGCGACGACGGCCGCGACGATCGGGGAGACGACGGCGGGGATGACCACGGACTTGAGGACGCCGCTCCACAAAACTTTGCTCACGCCGAGCCCTGCGATGGTCGCGCCGATCAGGCCGCCGAACAAGGCGTGCGAGGAACTGGACGGGAGGCCGAGGAGCCAAGTCAACACGTTCCACAGGATCGCGCCGATGAGGCCGGCGAAGACAATGGTGAGCAGAACGCTCGGCTGCACCCCCTGCGCGGCCTGCCCGGTTTTGCCGTCGTAGATCTTGACGATCTTCGTCGCCACCGACAGCGCGACCTCGGTGGAGAGGAACGCTCCGACCAAATTGAGGACGGCGGAGAGGCCGACTGCCACCTTCGGTTTCAACGCGCCGGTGGCGATGGAGGTGGCCATCGCGTTGCCGGTGTCATGGAATCCGTTGGTGAAATCGAAGCCGAGGGCGGTGACAATGACCAGCGCCAAGACAATGAGTTCGGTGTTCACACCATGCATTGTGTCGGGCGGGGCCGCTGTTGTCTAGCTCGGGGCCGAGGTTTGTTGCGCAGGCCTCCCGCGCGACAACCGGAGTTCACCTGATATTCAGAAACGCTTCGGCGGGGCTTGCCGCCGGGTGCCCCTCACGGCTGCGCCGGAGGCTTCCCGGCCCTGCGCTGCGGGTGGTCCTCCGGAACGTGCGCCAAGATCAACAACGTGCCTTGCGGGTCGCGGACGCGCAATTCGTGCAGCCCCCACGGCTCCTGCTTCGCCTCGCGCTCGATCTCGGCCCCGGCGGCGCGCAACTCGCGCTCGGCGGCGTACACGTCGCGCACCTGGAGGTAGACCGCGGACGCTTTGCCCGGCTCGGGCGGGGCGCTCTCGCCGTGGCCCGCGAGCTCGATCAGCCCGCCCCCGGCGAAGAACACCGTCCCGCCGGGGTACTCGCGAAAGACCGCGAGGCCGAGCACGTCCCGGTAGAACCGCAGCGACCCCTCGTAATCGGAGGGGTACAGAATGAACTTGCTCGCCAAAACGTCCATGCGCCGATCCTACGGCTCAGACCGGGCGCAGCGCGTCCGCGCCCATGAACCCGCGCAAGGCCTCCGGCACGAGGACGCTGCCGTCCGGCTGCTGGAACTGCTCAAGGATCGCGATGACCGTGCGCCCGATCGGCAGCGCCGAGCCGTTGAGCGTCGCAGGCCAGATCCGCTCGCCGTCCTTGCCTTTCACGCGCAGCCCGTTGCGGCGGCTTTGGAAGTCGGCGCAACTGGACACGCTGGAGATCTCGCGGTAGGCGTTTTGGCTGGGCAGCCACGCCTCGATGTCGAAGGTCCGTTCGGCGGTGAAACCGAGGTCGCCCGCGGGCAGGTCGATCACCCGGTAGTGCAAACCCAGCTCGCGCAGGCACCGCTCGGCGTGGCCGAGCATCAGCTCCTGCTGCGCCTGGGCGTGCTCCGGGAGCACGACCCGCACCAGCTCCACTTTGCTGAACTGGTGCTGGCGCAGAATGCCCTTGGTGTCCCTGCCGTACGAGCCTGCCTCCGAGCGGAAACAGCTCGAATGCGCGGTCGCGGCGATGGGCAGCGCGTCGGCGCCGAGGAACTCCCCCGCGTAGTAGTTCACCAGCGGCACTTCCGCGGTCGGGATCAAATACTGCGGCTCGCCGGTGGCGATCTTGAACAGGTCTTCGCCGAATTTCGGCAGTTGTCCCGAGCCGGTGAGCGTCTGCGCGCCCACGATGAGCGGCACGGAGAACTCCTCGTAGCCGTGCTCCCGGGTGTGCAGGTCCAGGAAGAACGAGGCCAGCGCCCGTTCCAGCCGCGCGCCCTGGCCTTTGAGGAAGCTGAACCTGGGGCCGGAGAGCTTCACCGCCCGCCCCAGGTCGAGGATGCCCAGCTGTTCGCCCAGCGCGACGTGGTCCTTCGGGCCGTCCGGGTACTCGGCGGGGTCGAACGTCTGCTGTTCGCCGACCACGCGGACGATCTGGTAGTCCGACTCGCGCAGCCCTTCCGGAGCCGCGTCCGAGGGCAGGTTCGGGATCGTCAGCAGTTCCGCTCGCAGCGCTGCCTCCAGCTCGTCGAGGGCGGCCTCGGTCTCGCGCACCTGCTCTTTCACCGCGCGGGCGTGTTCGGCGTGCGCTTGTTTGTCCACCGCGTCCTTGCCCGCTTTGCCCAGGGCCCGCACTTGCGCGCGCAGCTCGTCGGCCTGGCGGCGCAGGGCCTTGCGCTGTTCGCGAAGAGACTCCAAACGCGCGATGTCGAGCTGGTAGCCGCGCCTGGCGAGCTTCGCGGCGGCTTCCGGGGTCAGGAGGACGTCGAGGTCGTGCATGAGCTGAGAGCCTACTGGGTGCGCGCCCTGCGGCCCAACTGGTTTCTCGTCGGCCGCATCTGGCACGCTGGACGCATGAACCCGTCCACATTGCAAGCGCGGGTGCTGGTCGACGAGTTCCTGCGCGGCGGGGTCCGCGAGGCGGTGCTGTGCCCGGGCTCGCGCAACGCGCCGTTGTCCTTCGCCCTGCACGCCGCCGAACGCGCCGGGCGGGTCCGGCTGCATGTGCGCATCGACGAGCGCTCCGCGGGGTTCCTCGCGGTCGGCCTCGCGGCGGCTTCGGGGGCTCCGGTCATCGTGGTGATGACGTCGGGGACGGCGGTGGCCAATCTCGGGCCTGCCGTCTGCGAGGCCAACTACGCGCGCGTGCCGCTCATCGTGCTCAGCGCCAACCGGCCGTACGAAGTGCTCGGCTCCGGGGTCAACCAGGTGATCGAGCAGCTGGGCCTGTTCGGCTCCCAAGTGCGCGAGGCGGTTTCCGCCGGGCTCGCCGAGCAAGCGGCGACGTCCGGCAGCCAATGGCGGGCCCGCGTGGTCCGGGCGTTGTCGGCGGCCACGGGCACGCGCACCGGCAACGCGGGGCCGGTCCAATTCGACGTGCCGTTCCGCGAGCCCCTCGTGCCGCAGGCCCCCGAGGACGACTTGGAAAGCCACTGCGGCGGGGCGTTCGCGGGCAGGCCCGGCGGCGGGCCGTGGACGCAGATCCCCCAGGGCGGGTTCGAGATCCCCACCCCGATCGACCTGTCCGTGCCGACCGTGGTCGTCTCCGGCCACGGGGCGGGCTCGCATCCCGAGCTCGCCGCGCTCCCCACGGTCGCCGAGCCGACCGCGCCGGTACCGGCCAATCCGTTGCACCCGTTCGCCGTGCCCCACGTCGGGGCCGAACAAGCGGTCATCTGCGGGCGCCCGACCCTGCACCGCCAGGTCGCCTCCTTGCTCGCCGACCCCGCCGTGCGGGTCTACGCGCTGACCACCGGGCCGCGCTGGCCCGATGTGGCGGGCAACGTCGCGGGCACCGGCACGCGCGCCGTCCCGGTCGGCTCCCCGGACCCGGCGTGGCTGCAGCGCTGCGCGCGGGCGCACGCCGCGGCTCTCGGCTCGGTCGGCCGAGGGCTCGACGCCGAGGCGGCCACGACTGGCCTGCA
Source organism: Segniliparus rotundus DSM 44985 (assembly GCF_000092825.1). Lineage (NCBI taxonomy): Bacteria > Bacillati > Actinomycetota > Actinomycetes > Mycobacteriales > Segniliparaceae > Segniliparus > Segniliparus rotundus. The sequence continues at coordinate 585,991 of NC_014168.1, forward strand.
TGTGGCCCGCGCCGTGCTCGCGGCCCTGCGGCCGGGGGACCAGCTCGTGCTCGGGGCCTCCAACCCGGTCCGGGACGTCGCGCTCGCGGGCGGCGTCCCCGCCGGGGTCGCGGTGCGCTCCAACCGAGGCGTTTCGGGGATCGACGGGGTGCTCTCCTCCGCGGTCGGCTCCGCGTTGGCCCACGAGGGCCGCACCATCGCCCTGCTCGGCGACCTCACCTTCCTGCACGACGTCTCGGGTTTGGTGATCGGGCCGCACGAGCCGAAGCCTCGCTCGCTCGCCATTGTCGTGGCGAACGACGACGGCGGGGGGATCTTCGAGCTTCTGGAACAGGGCGGGCCGGAGTATCGGGCCGAAGCGTACGGGGACGCCTACGAGCGTCTTTTCGGCACCCCGCACGGGAAAGACTTCTCCGCGTTGTGCGCGGGCTTGGGCGTGGCGCACGTCCGGGCGGCGCTGGACGAGCTGCCCGCGGCGCTCGGCGCTGAGGCCGAGGGTCTGCGCGTGGTCGAAGTCAGGACCGACCGGGGCGCGCTTCGCGATCTGCACCGGGCCATGCGCGAGTTCGACCTCGGCGAGGCCCGGTGAACCCGGCCGCCGCCACATGGACCTGGCGGGGTCTGGCGGCCGTCGGGTGCCTCGTCACCGTCATGTGCGGGCTGCTGTTGGCGGGGACGTGGCGGGACGACCGGAAGATCGACGCCGACATGTCCACCACCCGCGCGGAAGTGGTCTCCACCGTCTCGAACAAAGTGGTCGTGCGCTACGCGGTGACGGCGGCCCCGAGCCTGCGCACGAACGGATTGCTCTCCCCGGGCGGGGTGTTCGGCCTGTTCACCACGGATGTGCCGCAGCCGGGCGAGGGCGTGATGGTGGAGTATTCGCGCGCGAATCCGGACCTGGTGCGGGTCGCGGACCGGGGGTTCGAATGGGCGGCGTTCCGCGTCGCCGCGTTCCTCGCCGTCGTGTGGGCGGCGCTGGGCGGCCTCAGACTGCTGCTGTGGCGCCTCGTGCGCCGGGGATGAGGGGCGCCGGGCTGCGCTTCGGCATTCCGATACAACCAGCCCTTCAGACAGCCACATGGCGACAGTCTCGGAGGCCGGCGAGCTAGGAGGCTGGCGAGGTGCGCTCCGCGTCGCCCATGACCACGCCCTCGCGGCGCGGGTCGGCCCCGCCTTCCCAGCCGGGCCCGGCCCGGCGGACCGCGGACAGCCCAGAGTCTTGCGGCGTGACGTCGACGGTGTGCCCGCGCTGCCGCAGCGCCTGCGCGAGCGGGTCGCTCGCCCCGTTGTCCGCCGCGTCCACCAGCGGGTGCTCGCCCCCGAGGTTCGTCACCGGGGAGTTCTCCGCGCCGAAGTCGACCATGCCGACCGCCTGCTGGGGGTCCAGGCCCCAGTCCACGAGGGCCACCAGGGTCTTCACCACGTATTGGATGATCGTGCCGCCGCCGGGGGAGCCGAGGACGTCTTCCACGCTGCCGCCTGCCGGGCCGTTTGCGCCGAACACCAATGTCGGGGACATCGAGCTGCGCGGGCGCTTGCCCGGCTGCGCGCAATTGGCCACCGGACGCCCTTCGGCGTCGGTTGGCCGCGCGGAAAAGTCGGTGAGCTGGTTGTTCAGGAAAAAACCGTCCACCATGTGGTACGATCCGAACGCGGACTCGACGCTCGTGGTCATGCTCGCGGCATTGCCTCGCGAGTCCACGACAGTGATCTGGCTGGTGCCGTGCTCGTGGCCGGGGGCGACGGCGAAATCCACCGGCCCGAAATCCCCGGCCCGCGCGGTGCCCATGCTGCGGGCCCGGTCGATGAGCGCGGCCCTGCCCGCGAGATAGCCGGGGTCGAGCAGCCCAGGCGGCGCCGTCACGAAATCCGGGTCGGCGAGGTATTTGTCCCGGTCGGCGTAGGCGAGCCGTTCGGCCTCCGCGATCAGATGCGCCGCGAGCGGGTCGGGCCGCCCGCCGTCCTCGCCGGGGCTGGCGGGGCGCAATGCGCCGAGGTCGAAGTGCCCGAGCATCCCGAGAACCTGCGCCACAGCGGTCCCGCCGGAGGACGGCCCCGGCATGCCGCAGACCTGTTTGCGCCGGTACGCGAAGCAGATCGGCGCGCGTTTTTTGGCCTGGTACCCGGCGAGGTCGGCGAGCGTCATCAGACCGGGGGTGCGCCCGCCCGCCGTGTTCGCGACCGCGTCCACGACATCGTGCGCGATGGCTCCCGTGTAGAACGCGTCCGGCCCTTCGCCGGCGATGGCGCCGAGGGTTTTCGCGTAGGCCGGGTTTCTCACACGGGTCCCGGCCGGTTTGGGACTGCCGTCCGGGTTCAAGAAATACGCGCTGGCCTGCGGGTCCAACCGCAGGCGGGCCGCCTCGGGGGCGAGCGCCGCCGCGAGGCGCGGGCTGATCGCGAAACCGTCGTCCGCGAGGGAGACCGCCGGGTCGAAGAGCGAGCGCCAGGGTTGCGAGCCGTGTTCGTTGTGGACGAGTTCGAGCAGGCGCAGCACGCCGGGGACGCCGATGGAGCGCCCGCTCGCCCTCGTGTCAGGCTTCGGCTCGCCGCGGTCGGCGTTGCTGATCCAGCGGAGAGAGTCGCCGTTTGCGGCGGCGGGAGCCGTCTCTCTCCCGTCGTAGGCGTCGAGTGCGCGCGTCGCCGCGTCGTAGTACAGCAGGAACGCGCCGCCGCCCAGTCCGGAGGACTGAGGTTCGACCAGGCCCAACACGGTTTGCGCCGCGACCAGCGCGTCGGCGGCGGTCCCCCCGGCGCGCAGCACGCCGCACGCGGCCCGGCTCGCCAGCGGGTTCGCCGTGACCACCATGAAGCTGCGGGTGGTGACGGCGCGCATGCCGGTGCGGTAGCCGTTGGCGTGCTCGGGGCGCTTGGCGATGTCCTGCGGGCCGTGCGTCGTCGGGACGGCGGTTTTTGCCACGCCCGTGCCGGGGCTGGCGTCCGCGCAGTCCGACGAGGCCGACGACGGGGGACGCCCGGTCCCGCAGGCGACCAGGCCGCCGCCGAGCAGGACGGCTGCGAGCAGGAACCTCATATCGTTACGCTACACAGATGGCCGAATCTGAGAACGCCGCGCCCAGGCCTGAGGTCGCGGCGCCCAGGCCGAAAGCCGCGATGCGCAGGCCCAAGGTCGCTGTGCTGCCGGGCGACGGCGTCGGCCCGGAAGTCCTCGACGCGGCCCTGCCGGTCGTCGAGGCGTTGGGTTTGGACTGGGAGCTGTTGTTCGGAGAGATCGGCTGGACGTGCTGGCAGCGGGACGGCGAGCCGGTCCCGGCGGACACCTGGCGGCTCATCGAGGACAGCGACGCGGGCCTGCTCGGAGCCGTGACGAGCAAACCGGAGCAGGAGGCCCAGGCGGAGCTGGCGCCGCGTCTGCGCGGCGCGGGCCGCGTGTACCGCTCGCCGGTGGTGCAGCTGCGCCAACGGCTGGACCTGTACGCGAATCTGCGCCCGGTCGTCGATTACCGGGCGCAGCCCGCGCAGTTCGACTACGTCATCGTGCGGGAGAACACCGAAGGGCTCTACGCGGGCTTCGACGTCGCGGAAGTCCGGGGCGAGCTGTGGGATCTGGTGCGCTCGCATCCCAACGCCGCGCGCAGCGGCCCGGACGGGGTGCGGGTCGCGTTGCGGCTGCAAACCGACTTCGGCACGGACCGGATCCTGCGGTTCGCCTTCGGCCTCGCCCGCGCGCAGGGGCGGTCCGGGGTCGTCGTCGCCGACAAACCGAACATCCTGCGCTCCAGCGGCGGGCGGCTGCGCGAACGGGTCGAGCGCGTCGCCGCGGAGTACCCGGAGCTGCGCGCCGAGATCTGCAACGTGGACGCGGTGGCGATGCGGTTGGTGACCGATCCGGCGGGCTTCGGCGTCATTGTCGCCGAGAACGTGTTCGGCGACATCCTTTCGGACGTGGCAGCCGGGGTCGCGGGCAGCATCGGCGTCGCGCCGAGCGGCAACGTGGGCGAGCGGTGGAGCTATTTCGAGCCGGTGCACGGCAGCGCCCCCGACATCGCGGGGCGGGGGATCGCGAACCCGTTCGGCATGATCCTCGCTGTCGCGGACCTCGCCGATCATCTCGGCGCGCAGGCCGAGGCGGGCGCGGCGCGCCGCGCGGTGCGCGCGGTGATGACCCGGGGCGAGCAGGTCACCGCGGATCTCGGCGGCTCCGCGACGACGCGGCAGTCGGCGCGTGCGGTGCTCGCCTGCCTCGTATGAGCCCGGACGTTTGTCGCCGAGGAGGACTACAGTTGGGGTGTGGCAGTCAACAATCCTTCTGATCGCACGGAGCACGACAGCTGGGACATCGTGAGCAGTGTCGGGTTCACCGCGCTCGGTGTCGCGGCGGCCCGCGCGCTGCAAAACCGGAGGGCGCAGCCGCTGGCGGTCGACCCCTTCGCTGAGGCTTTCGTCACGGCGGCAGGGCATCCTGAGACACAAGCCCTCCTCGAAAACGCGCCGGAGGAAGCGCAATGGGACGAGCAGACCGCGTTGTGGACGGACTTCTTCGGCGCGCGGACCCGCTATTTCGACGAATACTTCGCGGGGGCGGGCACGCCGCAAGTGGTGATCCTCGCGGCGGGGCTGGACTCCCGCGCCTACCGGCTGCCGTGGCAGACGGGCTCGGTGCTGTTCGAAGTGGACCAGCCCGAAGTCTTGCGGTTCAAAGCGGACGTGATCGGCAAGCTGGGCGCGCAGCCGCTCGTGGACCGGCGCGAGGTCGCCTTCGACTTGCGGGACGAGTGGGCCGCCGCGCTCACGGCCGCAGGGTTCGACCCCGAGAAGCCGACCGCCTGGCTCGCCGAGGGGTTGTTGATCTACCTGCCCGGCCCGGCGCAAGACGCGCTCTTCGCGCAGATGCACGCGCTGTCGGCCCCAGGGAGCCGTATGGGTGTGGAAAACGGGTTCCGCCCCGGGGACGTGGAACGGGTCCGCGAAGCCGCCGCCAAAGGCGTGGTCCTGCGCAGCGGCGGCTCGGATTTCGACCCGACCACGCTGTGGTACGACGATCCCAGGGCGGACCCGCAGCAGTGGCTCGCCGAACGCGGTTGGACGGTCGCCCCGGTCGGCCGCGCCCAGGTCGCCGCCTCCTATGGCAGGCCGTTCCCGGAGCAATTCGCGGCGCTGTGGTCCTCGACCGGCTATTTCACCGCCGAGCGCTGATGCGCCCACGCACTCGCGCGCTAGCCTTGACGCCGTGGCAGATCCAGTGAGCTACCGCCCGGCGGCGGGGGCCATCCCCACCGAGCCGGGCGTGTACCGGTTCCGGGACCCGTCCGGGCAGGTGATCTACGTCGGCAAGGCGAAGAATCTCCGTGCTCGGCTGTCCAACTACTTCCAGGACCTCTACGCCCTCGCGCCGCGCACCAGGCTCATGGTGACAACGGCCTCCGCTGTGGAATGGACAGTGGTGGCCACCGAGGTCGAGGCGTTGCAGCTGGAGTTCAGCTGGATCAAAGAGTTCGACCCCAGGTTCAACGTCCGCTACCGCGACGACAAGAGCTACCCGATGTTGGCGGTGAGCCTGAACGAGGAATATCCGAGGCTCTTCGTCTACCGGGGGGCGCGGCGCAAGGGCGTGCGCTACTTCGGCCCGTATTCCCATGTGTGGGCGATCCGCAACACCGTCGATCTGCTGACCAAGGTGTTCCCGGCGCGGACGTGCTCCAACGGCGTGTTCAAGCGGCACGGCCAAATCGGGAGACCGTGCCTTCTCGGCTACATCGACAAATGTTCCGCGCCGTGTGTCGGCGCGGTCAGCGCCGCCGAGCACCGGCGGATCGTCCAGTCGTTCTGCGAGTTCCTCGCGGGGGGAGCGGACAACTTGGTGCGCGAGACCCGCAAGCGGATGTTGGCCGCCGCCGAGGCGCTCGACTTCGAGGCCGCCGCCCGGTTGCGCGACGAGCTGGCCGCTTTGGACAAGGCGCTGGAGCATCAGACCGTGGTGCTCGCCGACGGCTCGGACGCGGATGTGGTGGCCTTCGACTACGACGAGTTGGAAGTGGCGGTGCAGGTGTTCCAAGTGCGCGAGGGCCGAGTCCGAGGCCAACGCGGCTGGGTGGTGGACAACGCCTATTCGCCGGGGCCGCACGGGGACCGGACCCGAGACGGCCGCGGCTGGGAAGCCGCCAGCCGTCGCGAAATGGTGGAGGAGTTCCTTTTGCAGTTCTACGGCGACCTCGCCGAACTCGAATCGGTGGCTGACAGGTTCGGCCAGTCCGATCGGATGTCCGCGGTGCCGAAAGAAGTGCTCGTCCCCGAGCTTCCGGACGACGTCGAAGGTTTCGCCACCTGGCTCTCCACCTTGCGGGGCACGCCAGTGGCCTTGCGGGTGCCGCGGCGGGGGGACAAACGCAAGCTCATGGAGACGGTCGCCCGCAACGCCCATGAGACCCTCGCCCAGCACAAGCTGCGCCGCAGCGGCGACTTCACGGAGCGCTCCGCCGCGTTGCAGGAGATTTACGAGGCGTTCGACCTGCCCGCGCCCCCGATCCGGATCGAATGCGTCGACGTCTCCCACGTCCAGGGCACCGATGTGGTCGCCTCGCTCGTGGTGTTCGACGACGGCTTGCCCAAGAAGGCCGACTACCGGCATTACACGATCAAAGGCGCAATGGGCGCGGACGGGGCGCCGCAGAACGACGACACCAGGAGCGTCGCCGAAGTCATCGCTCGCCGTTTCGCCAAACGAGGGGACCGCCCAGACCCGGGCCTGCTGGTCATTGACGGCGGGCAGCCCCAGGTCAGGGCGGCGCACAAGGCGCTCGTCGAGCTGGGGGCCGCCGATATCCCCGTGGTCGGGCTCGCGAAACGGCTCGAAGAGCTGTGGCTGCCGGACGACGACGATCCGGTGATCCTGCCCCGCCGAAGCCCCGGCCTGTTCCTCTTGCAGCGGGTCCGCGACGAGGCGCACCGTTTCGCGATCGCCCACCACCGCAAGAAGCGCTCCAAACGCATGACCGTCTCCGCCCTGGACGAGGTGAAAGGCCTCGGCGAGCGCAGGCGCGCCCAGTTGGTCAAGCATTTCGGCTCGGTGCGCAAGCTCGCAGACGCGAGCGCGGACGAGATCGCCGCGCTGCCGGGGTTCGGCCCCGTGCTCGCCGAGTCCGTCGTGACGGCGTTGGCCGCATGCCAAACCCCACCGCAGGAGGCTTCCGCGTGACAGAACCAGAAACACCGCAGAGCGGCTCGGAACCGCAGGAGGCGACCGGCGACGTGGCGCCGCCCGGCGGCGTGGGCCAGCCCGGGACTGGCCGGGCCGCGATCGAAGTGCTGTTCCTCACCGGTCTTTCCGGGGCGGGCTTGGGCACCGCCGCGAAGATCCTCGAAGACGTGGGTTGGTATGTGGCGGACAACCTGCCGCCGCAGCTGGTGACCCGCATGGTGGAGATCGGGCTCGACCCGCAGACCCAGATCCCCCGGCTCGCGGTCGTGGTGGACTCGCGGACCAGGGATTTCACCGGGGACATCCACGCGTTGCTGGCCGAGCTGCGCGCGCAGGGCCTCGATCCGAAGGTGTTGTTCCTCCAAGCCTCCGACGAAGTCCTCATCCGCCGGTTCGAGCAGGTGCGCCGCCGCCATCCCCTGCAAGGGCAGGACACCTTGGCGGAGGGGATCAAACGCGAGCGCGACCTCCTCGCCCCGCTCCTCGCGGAGGCCGATTCGGTGCTCGACACCTCGGTCTCGTCGGTCAAAGAGCTGCGCGACGTCGTGGAGCAAGAGTGGGGCGGGTCGGCCTCCCGGTCGAAGACGAGCGTGACCGTGCAGTCCTTCGGGTTCAAATACGGCCTGCCGCTCGACGCGAACATGGTCGCCGACGTGCGGTTTTTGCCGAATCCGCATTGGGTGCGGCATTTGCGGGACAAAACCGGGCTCACGCCGGAAGTCTCGGAGTACGTGCTCAGCGCGCCGGGGGCGAAAGAGTACCTGCGCGTCTACCATGAGCTGCTGCGCCTGATGCTCACCAGCTACCGCAAAGAGGCGAAGCGCTACATGACGATCGCGGTCGGCTGCACCGGGGGCAAACACCGCAGCGTCGCGATGGCGGTGGCGCTCGGGGCGCTCATCGGCCAAGACCAGCAGCTGACGGTCCGTGTCATCCACCGAGACCTGGGGTTGGAGTGATGGCGCGCCGCGCGGCGGGAAGATTCGCCGTCGCCGCGCTCGGCGGCGGGCATGGCCTGTTCGCGACGCTCTCCGCGGTGCGGCGGCTCACCCCGGACGTGACGGCGGTGGTGACGGTGGCCGACGACGGCGGCTCCTCGGGGAGGCTGCGCCAAGAGCTCGACGTGATCCCGCCGGGCGATCTGCGGATGGCGTTGGTCGCGCTCACCCCGGACGACGGCGACGCGGGCATGTGGGCGCAGGTGCTGCAGCACCGGTTCGGCGGAGTCGGGGCCCTCGCCGGGCATCCCGTGGGCAACCTGTTGCTCGCCGGGCTCGCCGAAGTGCTCGGCGACCCGGTGGCGGCGTTGGACGCGATGGTCCGGACTTTCGGCGCGCAGGGCCGGGTGCTGCCCATGTCCGCGGTTCCCCTGGAGATCGAAGCGGAAGTTTCTGGCATCGAGGACGATCCTCGCCTGATCCGAAGAATCCGAGGCCAGGTTGCGGTTGCGACCACACCGGGTAAGGTGCGGCGGGTGAGGCTGTTGCCAACGGAGCCGCCGGCCTGCGCGGCGGCGGTCGGAGCGATTATGCGGGCCGACCTGGTCGTGTTGGGGCCGGGGTCATGGTTCTCCAGCGTCATCCCGCATGTGCTCGTGCCGGAGCAGTTGCAGGCTTTGACGGCGACCGACGCCCGGAAAGTCCTCGTGTTGAACCTCGCGCCGGAGCCGGGCGAGACGGCGGGTTTTTCCACCGAGCGGCACTTGCATGTACTCTCGCAGCACGCTCCGGGGCTTCGTGTGGACCATATTGTGGTCGATGCGGCCTCGGTGCCGGACGGAGCAGACCGGGAACAGCTCGTCCGGGCGGCGGACAGGTTCGGGGCGAGCCCGACTTTCGCGCGAGTGGCGATCCCTGGAACGCATCAGCACGACCCGGAGGCGCTGGCTGGCGTGCTCAAGGACTTGGTAGGCCAGGACGTGCCTGGGCAAGAGGATGGTGGTCGATGACCAATGGCATGACGACGGAGATGAAGGACGAGCTGTGCTTGGTCCCGCCGGGCGCGCTGTCGGCGCGCAAGGCAGAGGTGGCCGCTGTGCTCAGGTTCGGCGGGGGGTTGCAGATCTTGTCCGGCAGGATCGTGGTGGGCGCGGAGCTCGACCACGCCGGCGCCGCGAAACGGCTTCGGGTCGGTTTGCACGAACTCCACGGGTCGACCAGCGGGGTGCATGTCTTGCCGCCGGGGGGCTCCCACAAGTACCACCGTTACGTGGTGCGGGTGACGCGGGGCGGGGAGATGCTGGCCCGGCAGACCGGCATGATCGACGGCCAGGGCCGCCCGGTGGTGGGGTTGCCCGCCGCTGTGGTCAACGGGAGCTTGGAAGACGTGGAAGGGGCGTGGCGGGGCGCGTTCCTCGCGAGCGGCATGCTCGCCGCGCCGAGCCGCACTGCCGCGCTGGAGGTGGTCGCGCCCAGTCCGCTTGCCGCGCTGGCGCTGGTCGGCGCGGCGCGAAGGCTCGGTGTTCCGGCGAAATCCCGTGAGTTGCGCGGCCAAGACCGGGTCGTGGTGCGCGACGCGGAGGCGATCGGCGAGCTGCTCACTCGGATGGGCGCGAAGAACAGTTGGAAGGTGTGGGAGGAGCACCGCCAGCAACGCCAGGTCCGCGCGGCCCCCCAACGCCTCGCCAACTTCGACGACGCCAACCTGCGCCGGTCGGCCCGCGCCGCGCTCGCCTCGGCGGCCAGGGTGGGCCGCGCCATTGAGATCCTCGGCGACGAGGTGCCCGAGCATCTGCTGGTCGCCGGGCGGTTGCGCATGGCGCACAAGGAGGTCTCGCTCGAACAGCTGGGCTCCCTCGCCGATCCGCCCATGACGAAAGACGCCATTGCGGGACGCATCCGCAGACTTTTGTCGATGGCGGACAAAGTCGCCGCGCTCCGGGGGGTCCCCGACACCGAGTCGGCGGTCTCCTCGGACCTTTTGGACGACGACGAGTGAGGGTTCGGAGCGCCTGCGCGGCGATCCTCTGCGCCGCTCTGCTCCTCGCGGGTCTGCCGTCCGCCGCCGCGCGGGCCGCGCTCGTGGACTCCGAGCCGCAGAAGATCATCATCATCGACACCGACTTCGCCACCATGCTGGACGACGGGCAAGTGGTGTCGATGGCCGCGCAGCTGCACGCCGAGGGGCAGATCGACCTGCTCGGCGTCACCGTGGTCACCGGCGACGAGTGGCGCGACCAGGAGGTCGCCGAGGCAGTCAGGGCGACCGAGCGGCTTGGCGTCGGCGACCCGGGGCCTTGTCGGCGCGTTCCGGCGGACTTCGCGGTCGGGGTGTATCCGGGCGCGGACTACCCCCTCGACCACGGGCCCGCGGCCGTCAAAGCCGACGCGGCGGCGCTCGCGACCGGGGACGGCTTCACCGGGGCGTGGGGCACGAAGAAGCCGGTGTCGCGGGCGGACCTCGTGGCGCCGCCGGACGGATTCGCGACGTGCGCGAGGCCGCGCGCCCAGCGGGCCGTCGATTTCATGGCGGACCAGCTGCGCGCCTTCCCGCACGAGATCACGATTGTCGCCATCGGGCCGTTGACCGACCTGGCCCTGTTGGCCAAGGAGCATCCGGACGCGGTCGGGCTCGTCAAACGGATCGTCATCATGGGCGGGGCGTTCGACGTGCCGGGGAACTCCACGGCGAAGGCGGAGCTGAACTGGTGGTTCGACCCGAAAGCTGCGGACGAGGTGCTGAAGCTGCCGGTCGAAGAAGTCGTGACCCCGTTGGACTTGAGCAACACCGTGCCCCTCGACGACGCGCTGTACCGGCGCATCGCGTTCCCGCCGAGCCCGACGCCCGTCACCGGCCTGTACCGCGACATCGTCGGAGCCGGTCTCGACGGCAAGGGCGGCTTTGACCGGGACCCGGACTACACCCAGCCGCTCTGGGACGAGCTGGCGTTCGCGTACGCCGTCGATCCGGGTTTCGCCACCGAGTCCCGCGTGGTGTGGCCGACGGTGCGCGCCCAGCTCGGCGAAAACGACGGCAGCGTGTCCTACGCCCCTGCCCCGAAGCCGGGGCGGCGCCCGGTGACTGTCATCACCAAATTCGACAACCCGCGCTTTGACGACTGGTATGTGGACCTCATGACCAGGCCCGTGCCCGTGAGAAGGCAGGGGGCGTCGCGCCTGGCTCAGGGAAACCACTAGGCTGATCTCTGCAACAGCACAACTGACTTGACGAAGGAGTTCGCACGGTGGCTATTCGAGTAGGCGTCAACGGTTTCGGACGGATCGGCCGGAACTTCTTCCGGGCGGCGCACGCGGCGAAAGCGGCCGGGCGGGCGGACTTCGAGATCGTCGCGGTCAACGACCTGAGCGATCCCGCGAACCTCGCCCACCTGTTGAAATACGACTCCATCCTGCGCCGCTTCCCCGAGGAGGTCTCGGTCGACGGCCAGGACATCCTCGTCGGCAGCCAGAAGATCCGCGCCCTCGCGGTCAAGGAGGGCCCCGCAGCCCTGCCCTGGGGCGATTTGGGCGTCGACGTGGTCGTCGAGTCCACCGGCATCTTCACCGACGCCGCGAAGGCGAAGGGCCACCTCGACGCCGGCGCGAAGAAGGTCGTCATCTCCGCTCCCGCCACCGGCGAGGACCTGACGGTCGTGCTCGGTGCCAACGAGGACAAGTACGACGGCAGCCAGAAGATCATCTCCAACGCTTCCTGCACCACGAACTCCATCGCCCCGGTGCTCAAGGTGATCGACGAGGCGTTCGGCATCGTCCGGGGCGGGCTCACCACCGTGCACGCGTACACCCAGGACCAGAACCTGCAGGACGGCCCGCACAAGGACCTGCGCCGCGCCCGCGCCGCCGCGCTCAACATCGTCCCGACCTCGACCGGGGCGGCGAAGGCCATCGGCCTCGTGCTGCCGCAGCTGGTGGGCAAGCTCGACGGCTACGCCCTGCGCGTGCCCACGCCGACCGGGTCGATCTCCGACCTCACGTTGGACGTCGAGAAGGAGGCCACCGCCGACGCGGTGAACGCGGCGGTGAAGGCCGCCGCGGAGGGGCCGTTGCAGGGCATCCTCAAGTACTCGACCGACCCGATCGTCTCCGGCGACATCATCGGCGACCCGCATTCGAGCATCTTCGACGCGCCGCTCACCAAGGTCATCTCCGGCCAGATCAAGGTCGCGGCCTGGTATGACAACGAATGGGGCTACTCCTCCAGGCTCGTGGACCTCATCACGCTGATCGGCAAGTCCCTCTAAGGCGCGGGTCACTGCTCATGGCGATTTCCACCCTCGACGATCTGCTCGCCGCTGGCGTCTCCGGGCGTGGCGTGTTGGTCCGCTCCGATCTCAACGTGCCGCTCGACGGCTCGAAGATCACCGATCCCGGCCGTATCGCGGCTTCGGTCCCGACGCTCAAGAAGCTGGCCGAGGCTGGCGCGAAAGTCGTGGTCGCCGCGCATTTGGGCAGGCCGGACGGCGCCCCGGACCCGAAATACTCGCTCGGCCCGGTGGCCGCCGAACTCGCCGAGCGCTTGGGCAGGCATGTCCAGCTCGCGGGAGACGTGGTCGGCCAGGACGCCCTCGCCCGCTCGGAGGGGCTCACCTCTGGCGATGTGCTCTTGTTGGAGAACGTTCGTTTCGACCCTCGTGAGACCAGCAAGGACGACAGCGCGCGCCAGTCGCTCGCCCGCGATCTGGTGGAGCTGGTCGGCGAGGACGGGGCGTTCGTCTCCGACGGCTTCGGCGTGGTGCATCGCAAACAAGCCTCGGTCTACGACGTGGCGACGCTCCTCCCCGCGTACGCGGGCGACCTCGTCGCCGCCGAGGCCGCAGTGCTGCGGCGGCTCACCGAGTCCCCGGAGCGGCCCTACGCCGTCGTGCTCGGCGGCTCGAAGGTCTCCGACAAACTGGCCGTGATCGAACATCTGGCCCCGCGGGTGGACACGTTGGTGATCGGCGGCGGCATGGCGTTCACCTTCCTCCTCGCCCAGGGGCACTCGGTCGGGGGCTCCCTGGTGCAGGAAGACCAGGTCGAAAACGCGAAGAGCCTCTTGCAGCGGTACGGCTCGGTCCTCAAACTCCCGTTGGACGTGGTGGTCGCGGACACGTTCGCGGCGGACGCGCAGACGCAGACCGTCGCGGCGGACGCGATCCCGGACGGCTGGATGGGTTTGGACGTCGGCCCGGCTTCGCACCGGCACTTCCGCCAAGCGCTTTCCGACGCGAAGACAATCTTCTGGAACGGCCCGCTCGGCGTGTTCGAGTTCCCGGCCTTCGCCTGGGGCACCAGGGCTCTCGCCGAGGCGATTGTCGAGGAGACTGCCAAGGGCGCGTTCAGCGTGGTCGGCGGCGGCGACTCGGCCGCGGCGGTTCGCACGTTGAAGCTGGGCGAAGACGACTTCTCGCACATCTCCACCGGCGGCGGCGCGTCCCTGGAATTCCTTGAGGGCAAAACCCTTCCCGGCATCGCCGTGCTCGACCGGTCAGGGCAGGAGCGATGACTTCCCCGTCACGCCAGCCCCTGATCGCGGGCAACTGGAAGATGAACCTGAATCATTTCGAGGCCATCGCCCTGGTGCAGAAACTGTGCCATGCCCTCAAGGCCGAGCATTTCGAGACGGTGCAGACATCGGTGCTCGTCCCGTTCACGGACATCAGGAGCGTCCAAGCAGTGGTGGAATCGGACGGCCTGCCGGTCGAATACGGCGCTCAGGACCTTTCGAAGCACGACGCGGGGGCCTACACCGGCGAAGTCTCCGGGGCGTTCCTCGCCAAACTCGGTTGCACGCAGGTCGTCGTCGGGCACTCCGAGCGCCGGGCCTACCACCACGAGACGGACGAGTTGGTCGCCGCGAAGGCCAAAGCGGCGCTCAAACATGGCCTGACCCCCATTGTCTGTGTCGGCGAAGGCGAGGACGTCCGGGAAGCGGGCAGGCACATTGCGCATTGCGACAGCCAATTGCGCGCCTCGCTCGCCGGGTTGTCCGAGGACGAGCTCGCCAAGGTTGTGATCGCCTACGAGCCTGTTTGGGCCATCGGCACCGGCCGGGTCGCGAGTCCGAAGGACGCCCAGGAGGTGTGCGGCGCGATGCGCAAGGCGCTCGCGGAGATCGGCGGCGACCACGTCGCCCGCGCGGCGCGTGTGCTGTACGGCGGTTCGGTGAACAAAGGCAACGCCGCTGAGCTGCTGGCAGAGCCTGACGTGGACGGGGCCTTGGTCGGCGGCGCTTCGCTCAAGGTCGAAGAGTTCGCGGCGATCGTCGCTTTCGCCGCATTGGCCGCGAAATCCTAGCCCGCCCGGCTGCTCACGCCGTGAGGAGTTTGGCGCGCAGCGCGGCGAGCACCTGCTCGTCCAGGCCCAGTCCGCGCCGCAGGTAGTCGTCCACAGTCCCGTAGTCGCGCTCGATTTGGGCGAGGCCGGCGCCGAAATAGTCGGAGCGCACCTCGAAGATCGGCGCTCGCGCGTTCGCGGCCGCCATGCCTTCCTTCTCCTGGGTTTGCTCCCAGCGGCGATGGTTGATCTCGGCCAGGAACGCATTGCTGAGCAGGTAGTCCGCGACGATGTCGGACTCGCGCACGCCCGCGATGGCCAGGAGCATGGCCGCGGTCCAGCCGCTGCGGTCTTTGCCGTAGGAGCAGTGGAAGATGACCGGGCCTTCGGCTTTGGCGAACGAATGGAACACGGCACGGAACTGGTCGCGTTGCTCCGGGTCGGCCACAAAACCACGATTGAGCCTGCGCAGCGACTCGCGGGCTTCGTCGGGGTCCGGGATGTGCCCGTAGACCGCCTGCTCGGCCTGGGTCCCCGCGCCCAGAACGCTGATGTGCTCATAACGCGCCCCAGGCGGCACCCGGTCCGGCCGGTTCTGCGCTTCCCAAGGCGTGCGCAAGTCCACGACCAGCGAGACGGGCAGCTCGGCGAGGCGCGCGCCGTCGGTGTCGTCGGGGTCGAGGGTGCCGGACCGGAAGAATTGTCTCGCGCGCAGCGGGGTCCCGCCGTGGCCCAGGAGCGGGCGGGGATGCCCGGCCGCGTCTCGGAAATTCACCACGCTCGGAATGTCCAGTCCGCTCGGCGCGGAACGGTCGGACGCTTCGACTGTCATGTCGGTCACGATAGCGGAAGAATATTGCGGCCGGGTGTCCCCCCGCTCAAGGGGTTCGCCCATCGCGCGCCGAAGGGCGGAAGCCGCCGACGATTACCGTTGTCCGGTCTTGATGGATTAGACTTGCCCGCCGTGAGGTTAACGCTTGAGATCACGATTATCGTGACCAGCTTGCTGCTGGTTCTCCTTGTGCTGCTGCACCGGGGGAAGGGCGGCGGCCTGTCCTCCCTCTTCGGCGGCGGCGTGCAGTCGAGCCTCGCCGGCTCGACCCAGGCCGAGCGCAACCTGAACAGGATCACTGTTTTCGTGTCCCTGGTCTGGCTCATCGCCATCGTGGGCATCGGCTATCAGATCAAGCTCAAGACCGAGCAAGACGAGCGCCGGGCCAACGATTCGAGCTTCTCCGACATGGGCGGGGGGCTTGGCGGCCCCGGTGGCGGGGCGCCCAACGTCCCGCCGGTGATCCCCGCCCCGGCGAGTCAAGCCCCGGCGCCCGCGAGCCCTGCTCCTGCCGCCCCGGCGAGTCAAGCCCCTGCGCCCGCGACGCCTGCCCCGGCAACGCGCTGAACGTAGGGCTCGCACTCTCGCGAAGATCAGGGAATACTGGGTTCTGTGACTGACGCGGTATCACTCTTCGACCCGAACGATCCCGAGAGGGTCGCGACCGAACCGCTCCGGGAGGACATCCGTCTTCTGGGGCGTGTGCTCGGCGAGATCATTTGCGAGCAGTCCGGGCAGCATGTGTTCGACCTTGTCGAGCACGCCCGCACCGAGTCGTTCCGAGTTCGCCGCTCGGAGATCGACCGCGCCGAGCTGGCGGACTTCTTCGCCGATGTGGGCGTGGACGAGGCAATCCCCGTGGTTCGGGCGTTCTGCCAGTTCTTGCTGCTCGCGAACCTCGCCGAGGACATCCACACCGAACGGCGAAGGCGTGTGCACGTCCAATCGGGCGAGGCCGCGCCGGACAGCACCCTCGCCGCGACGTGGCGCAAGCTCGACGAGTCCCGGCCGGACCCGGACCGTGTGGCGGCGGCGCTCGCCGACGCGCTGGTCGCTCCAGTCATCACCGCGCACCCCACCGAGACGCGCCGCCGCAGCGTCTTCGAGGCGCAAGGCCGCATCACCGAGCTCATGCGCTACCTGGACCGCACCGCCCTGGACGAGACGGAGCGCGACGAGGTTGTCGAGGAGCTGCGACGGCATGTGACCGCGCTCTGGCAAACCGCCATCACGCGGCTGTCGAGGGTGCGGATTCAAGACGAGATCGAGATGGGCCTGCGGTATTACCAAGCGTCCTTGTTGGAGATGATCCCGAAGCTCAACCTCGAGGTGGACCGGCAGCTGCGCGAGCGTTGGCCCGAGGCGCGGCCCGCTTCGGCGCCGCCCGTCGTGCGGCCCGGCTCGTGGATCGGCGGGGACCGGGACGGCAACCCGAACGTCGACGCGTCGGTGGTCGAGCGGGCGAGCCGCCGAGCCTCCGCCGTCGTCTTGGAGCATTACCTCGCCGAACTCGCCCTCCTGCAGAACGAGCTTTCGATGTCCCGCCGCCTCGTCGAGGTGGACGACGCGGTGCGGCAGCTCGCCGCCCAGGCCGGGCCGTCGGCCGAGTGGCGGGCGGACGAGCCGTACCGGCAGGCGCTCTCCTGGTTGCGCGCCCGGCTGTCCTCGACCGCGGCCGCCGTTGCCCCCGGTTTGGTCGAGGGAGCCTCGGACCCGGAAGGAGCCCCGGCGTATCCGAAGCCGGAGGCGTTCCTCGCCGATCTCGACGTGATCGACTCGTCGTTGCGCGCGCACCACGGCGCCGCCCTGGCCGAGGGGCGCCTCGCCGCCGTCCGCGCGGCGGTGTCGAGTTTCGGCTTCCACTTGCAGAGCCTCGACCTGCGGCAGAACTCGGAAGTGCACGAGCAGGTGGTGGCCGAATTGTTGGCGTGGGCTGGCGCGTGCCGTGAGTACACGTCCCTCGCCGAGGACGAGAAGGTGCGCCTCTTGACCGCGGAGCTGTCCACCCGCCGCCCCCTCGTCGGGCCACGAGCGGCCTTCAGCGAGGTCACCGCCAGGGAACTCGGGATCAACGCCGTCGCCGCGAAGATCATCGCCGAGCTGGGGCCCGCGGCCATCCCGAACTACATCATCAGCATGTGCACATCGGTGAGCGACATGCTCGAAGTGCTGCTGCTGCTCAAAGAGGCGGGCGTCTACGACCCTGGCGCGGGCGCCGAGCCGCCGAGCTGCCCGATCAACGTGATACCGCTGTTCGAGACCATTGAAGACCTGCGCCAGTCCGCGGCCACGCTCGTCGCGACGCTGAGCGTGCCGCTGTACCGCGACCTCGTGGCGGGCAAAGGCATGGCGCAAGAGGTCATGCTGGGGTACTCGGACTCCAACAAGGACGGCGGCTACCTCGCCGCGAACTGGGCCCTGTACCGGGCCGAACTCGACCTCGTGGAGGCTGCGAAGCAGACCGGGGTCCGGTTGCGGCTCTTCCACGGCAGGGGCGGCACCGTCGGACGGGGCGGCGGCCCCAGTTACAGCGCCATCCTCGCCCAACCGCCCGGCGCGGTGGCGGGATCGCTGCGGCTGACCGAGCAGGGCGAGATCATCGCCGCCAAGTACGCGGAGCCCCGGCGGGCCTATCGGAACCTTGAGATCCTGGTCGCCGCCACATTGGAGGCCTCGCTTTTGGACACCGAGGGCCTCGGCGAGCAGGCGGAGGAGGTGTACGCGCTCTTCGACGACTTGGCGGAGCGGGCTCGGGTCGCGTACAGCGCGCTCGTGCATGAGACCCCTGGTTTTGTGGAGTACTTCCTCGCCTCCACCCCGGTGTCGGAGATCGGCGCGCTCAACATCGGTTCGCGCCCCGCCTCGCGCAAACCCACCGCGTCGATCCGAGACCTCCGGGCGATCCCGTGGGTGCTGGCCTGGTCGCAGTCGAGGGTGATGCTGCCCGGCTGGTACGGCGTCGGCACGGCGTTCGAGCAGTGGGCGGGGGACGACCCGGCCAAGCTCGCCGTGCTGCGCGATTTGAACGAGCGGTGGCCGTTCTTCCGCGCGGTGCTCTCGAACCTCGCGCAGGTGCTCGCGAAATCCGACCTCGGCCTCGCGTCTCGTTACGCGGAGCTGGTGCCCGACGCCCGTGTGCGCGAGCAGGTTTTCGGCGCGATCTGCGCCGAGCACGCCCGCACGCTCAAGATGCATGCCGCGATCACCGGCACGGACGATCTTTTGGCGGACAACGCGGCGCTCAAACGCTCGGTGTACAACCGGTTCCCGTATCTTGAGCCCTTGAACCATCTGCAAGTCGAGTTCTTGCGCCGGTATCGGGCCGGGGACCAGTCCGACCGGGTGCGCCTGGGCATCCACCTGACGATGAACGGTCTGGCCACCGCGCTGCGCAACAGCGGGTGAGGGCCGGCCCGCCCGCGCGAGCCCGTGCCGCCATATCGCCGACTTCGGCGATATGGAACCGGTGGCCTCTGCGATGCGTCTAAACTCGCAGACAGTGCAGAACACCTGACGGAGGCCGAGGAGCAGTATGCAGCCGCTGGAAAATTACAGCGACCCGGAGTCCTGGCTCGCGGACTTGAAGACAGAGCTCTCGAATCTGCAAGAGCAAGGCCAACGGGCCAATGAGGCTCTGCAACAAGCGCAGGGCACGGGCACGGCGGCCAACGGCGACGTGACTGTCGTGGTCGGGCAGAGCGGCCAGGTCCAGTCGCTGAAGCTGAACGACAAGGCGTTGCATCTCGGTCCGACCAAGCTCTCGGAGGCGATCCTCACCGCGCTGCGCAAGGCGCAGAACAACGCCATCGACGCGGCGCGCGACGCGGTCGCCGGGCTGATCGGGGAAGAGAAAGCCCACGAGTTCCTGGACCGCTACCGGCTGCCGGACGACGAGGAAGACCTGAGCCCGCCCGACGCCCGCCTCGCGGCGGGGGACGACCTCGAGGACCGCCCGAGCGCCTCGTGGGTGCGCAAAGACGACGGACACAAGCGATGGTGACGCACTGCCCGTGCGTCGCCGAAGAAAGGGAGAATATGGGCTTCGACATCAACCCGGACGGCATCCGGGGCAACGCGGACAGCCTGCGGGGCATCTGTGAACAGTTCGGCTCCATCGGCGAATCGGGCAAGAACACCGAGCTCGGCTGGGATGTGTTCGGCCTCCTCGGCAGGCCGTTCGCCTGGGGGCTCGGCTACGCGACCAAAGCTGCCGGAAGCGGCATCGAGGCGTACGGGCAGATCATCGGCCACACCGCCGAGCAGCTCGACCACGCCGCCGATCACATCGCCGCGCGCGATCAAGAGGCCTCGGACTACCTGGCGCAGTGACGTTCGGCGCGCTCGCCTAATCTGAGTGGAATGAAAGCCGACCCTCAGGCGCAGCGCGGGTTGCTCGAACTCGCCGCGCTCGACACACAAGTGCGCCAGCTGACCCACCGTTTGCGCGCCCTTCCCGAAGCGGAACGCCTCGCCGCCGCCACGTCGGCCGCCCGGACCGCGGCCGACGAAGCCTCTGTGATCGCCATGCGGATCGAAGACGTGGAGCGCGAAATCGCCAAACGCGAAGGGGATGTGGACGCGGTGCGGCAACGCGAGGAGCGCGACGAGCAGTTGCTCAAATCCGGCGCTTTGGACTCCCGCGTGCAGAACGACGTCCAGCATGAGCTCGGCAGCTTGCGCAAACGCCAGGCGGCGTTCGAGGACGAGCTGCTCGGGTTCATGGAGCAGCGCGAACAAGAGCTCGCGGTGCTCGCGCGGGCTCAGGAGCGCAGGGCCGAGGCTCAGGCGGCGGCCCAGGCCGCGCGCGCGGCGCTGTCGGAAGCAGAATCGCAGGTCAAAGAGCAGCTTCAGGCCGCGGAGTCCTCGCGCGAAGCGCGTGCCGCCCAGATTCCCGGGGAGCTGCTGGCGCTCTACGAGCGGTTGCGCGCGCGCGGGACCGCCGCTGGGCGGTTGGACGGGCGCAAATGCGGCGCGTGCCGGTTGGAGCTCACCGTGTCGCAGATGGCGGAAATGTCCGCCGCCGCCCCTGACGAGGTGCTGCGGTGCCCAGAATGCGACGCGATCCTCATCAGGGTGGGGGCGTAGTCGATCGCGGCCAGGCAGGCGCGGCGGACGTCTTCGGAAAGGCGAATGTGACATGAGAGTGGTGATCGAGGCGGACGGCGGTTCTCGGGGCAATCCTGGGCCCGCCGCGTTCGGCGCGGTCGTGCTCGACGGGGATCGGGTGCTCGCGCAACGGGCCGAGCAGATCGGCCACGCCACGAACAACGTCGCCGAGTACCGGGGGCTGATCGCGGGGTTGGAGGCCGCCAAGGAGCTCGGCGCGAGCGAAGTCCTGGTCCGAATGGATTCGAAGCTGGTCGTGGAACAGATGTCGGGCCGCTGGAAGGTCAAGCACGAAGGCATGCGCGAGCTCGCGAGCCGGGCGGCCGCTTTGTCCCGCGCGTTCGACGCGGTGCGCTACACCTGGGTGCCTCGGGAACAGAACAAACGGGCCGACGCGCTGCTCAACGCGGTGCTCGACGGAAAAGAGATCAACACGGGCGGGGCCGCGCCGGTCGCGGCCCCGGAACCGGCGCCTGAAACGGCCCCGGCCGTCGCGCCGGGCGCCCAGCTGAGCTGGGCGCCGCCGAAGCCCGTGTCCACCAGGCTGCTCTTAGTCCGGCATGGCGAGACGGAGGCCTCGCGCGAGTTCCGCCAGTGCGGGAGGTCCGACCTCCCGCTGACCAAAGAGGGCCTGGCCCAGGCGCGCGCCGCTGCCCGCAGGCTCGGCGCGCGGGGCGCCATCACCCAGGTCTACTCCTCCCCGCTCAGCCGCGCCACGCAGACCGCGACGGCGGTGGCGGACGCGCTCGGTGTGCGTGTGCGCACCGATGACCGGCTCGTCGAGATGGACTTCGGCGAATGGGAGGGGCTGACCGGTCAGCAGATTCAGGACCGCGATCCTCGTCTGCGCGAGCAATGGCTCGCCGAGCCCGCGACGCCCGCGCCGGGCGGGGAGAGCTTCGCCCAGGCGGCGGCGCGGGTGGAGGCGTTCATCGCCGATGTGGTCAAGGAGCATCCTGGTGAGGAAATCGTCCTCGTCTCCCATGTGACCCCCATCAAACTCGTGCTCAAGGCCGCCCTTGGGTCCGGCTGGGAATTGTTGACGAGGCTCTTTCTCGACGTCGCTTCGTTGTCGGTTGTCGAGTTCGCGCCGGGCGGGCGCAGCTCGGTGCGCCTCGTCAACGATATTTCGCATTGGGACACTTCGCGTTGGGACCTTTCGCGTTGAGCAAGTCCCGCAATGGCGGCGCAGCTCGCCGCCGTGTCCGTGGCAGGCGCCGTCGGCGGGTATTCTGATTCTTGCGGCGAGCTGGCTAAGCGGCCGCGGCTTCGGAGACAGGCCCGCTGGTCGGGTCCAGTCCGAGGTCGAGGAAAGTCCGGACTCCACAGAGCAGGGTGGTTGCTAACGGCAACCCGAGGCGACTCGCGGGAAAGTGCCACAGAGAACAGACTGCCGGCGCATGGCTCGCCATGGGGCCGGTGAGGGTGAAACGGTGCGGTAAGAGCGCACCAGCGCTCCGGGCGACCGGGGCGGCTCGGTAAACCCCACCTGGAGCAAGGTCAAATGCCCGCACCCCCGTGGTGCGGGTGCGCAAGCGCATGAGGGCTGCTCGCCCGAGCTTGCGGGTGGACCGCATCAGGCGTCCGGCGACGGATGTCGCAGATGGATGGCCGCTCACGACAGAATCCGGCTTATCGGCCAGCTCGCCGCCCGCCGCTCGGCTTTGCGCCCCGGCGTCGGGCCAGCACGCACGCGGTGGCCGGGGGTCACTCCGTGAACTGTTGGAACCCGTCGCCGACGCCGGGGCCGATGGCCCCGAGGACCGTGTCGATGTTCGACCCGGTCTCCGTGCCGCAGGCGTTGCTCCCGACGATGGTCACCGATGTTGTGACGAGACCGACGATGCGGTCGCCCAAGAACACCGGCCCGCCGGAGTCGCCTTCTTTGGTGCAGAAGGTCGCCGCGTGCGCCCAGTCCTTGACTTCGGTGACCTCGCCGCAGGTCAAACCGGTTGTTCGGCCCACCTTGCAGACTTTGTCGCCGACTTCGGGCTCCCCGCCCACGTCGGCGACGTCTATGGTCCGGTCGCCGACGCGCACCTGCGAGCTCGGGATGACTTTCTCCTCGTTGAACTCGATGACCGCGTAATCGAGGTCTTCGACCCACGGGTGCGCCTCGTCCGCCACAGCGGGGTGGCTCATGTCGTGGTTGATTTTGACGATCTTTCCGATCATGCCGACCCCGGAGGAGTCTTCCGAGTACACGATTTTGCCGACCCGTGCGCAATGACCGGCGGTGAGCCCCACGAGACGCTGTTCGTTGTCGTAGCCGATGGCGGTGAGCGTGCATGCCTCTGCTGTGGTTTGCTCCCCGGGGGCGAGGGGGGCCGCGACGATCGCGAGCGGCGCGCCCGGCGCGAGGACGATCGCGTCGGGCTCTGCCGATGCGGTCGGCGCGGGCAGGGCCGCGGCGGCGGCGAGGACCGCGGCTGGCAGCCAAGCGGCGAGGCGGTGCGGCATGGGGTGTCTCCGTTTCATGCTGTCAAGTGGCGGCGTGACCACAAACTGGGCTCAGGTTACCTGGCTCCTCTGAGCCTTCATTCCAGTTCTGCCGGAATGTGACGCCAGCGTGACGATTGCCGCGACACGCCGACGTGAACATGACGGAAGCATAAATATAAATCTTCGGACTTGACCAGACGCGGCGCGCCATGTGTAATCACATGTGTGTCATTTGAAAGCGAGGACGGCGTGAGCAACGCCGCAGCTCAAGATTGGACACCTGTTCAGCCACAATTAGATCATCCGTTCGAGACTATGTCAACCAGGCGCGACGCTCCGGCGACGGCTCGGTGATCCTGATGAGAGAACAGCCGAGGGACCACATGAAAGACTCGCTTGACATCACCCAACAGATTTTCCTCGCCATAGCGGAAGAAGAGGGCGCCGGCCAATGGCAAGAAAACGCACTGTGCGCCCAAACCGACCCGGAAGTCTTCTTCCCGGAGAAGGGCGGCTCCACCCGGGAGGCGAAGCGCATCTGCTTGAACTGCGAGGTCAAGAATGACTGCTTGGAGTTCGCGTTGCAGAACGACGAGCGTTTCGGCATCTGGGGCGGACTGTCCGAGCGCGAACGCCGCCGCCTGCGCCGCCGTCTCGCCTAACAGCCGCGTCTAATAGTCGTACGTGGTGCCCTCGGGGTCGATCGCCTCTTCGGTCAGCCCGAGATATGTCGCAATCTGGCGCACCAAAACGTGATGGAGCAGGTCGACGAGTTCGTCCGGGTCCTCGGCCCGGTCCTCCAGCGGTCTGCGGAACAACACCACGCGAGCCCGCGTGTGGCGGCCGGAGACGTCGACTCCCGCCGGAATGAGCCGGGCGAGGGGCACGGGGCCGTCCGCTGTCACCTCGGGGGGCCATTGCACGAACTGCTGGTGCAACGGATGCATCCGGGGGACCTCGTCCACCGCGATGTCCAGCCCGACGAGGTGGTCGTGCCAGCGCTGGTCGATGGGGGAGAGCGCTTCGAGGACGAGCGAGTCGAACTTCTCCCGTTTGCTGCGCCATGCGGGAAGCTGCTGCGGCACCAGGTCGCCGCGCAGATCGCGCCCCCTGCGGTTGGCCCGTCGGGTCGCGCGCCCCGCGAGGCCCGTGCTCTGGACGGGCTGTCCCGGACCGGTCTGCCGCGCGTGCTTGCGGCGCTGGGTGTTGGAAGCTTGAGGGCTGTGCGAAGGTCGAGCCGTCATCGTTTCAGTGTAATCCCTTCCCGGCGAATGATACCGACAGTGTCACAGTCGAGTCGCGGCCTGCTTTCTCAGACTCGCGTTTCGGGCCCGATGCCGCTAGGCTGATCCCCCGTGAGGATTCCACGCCGATGCTCCAGGCCCGGTTGCAAAATGCCTGCCGTCGCGACATTGACCTACGTCTATGCCGAGTCGACGGCTGTGGTGGGCCCGCTCGCCACGAACGCCGAGCCACACGCTTGGGACCTCTGCGAGATCCACGCCCAGCGCATCACCGCGCCCAAAGGGTGGGCGATGATGCGCTGCGAGGGGTCCTTCACGCCAGTGCACGCCGAGGACGACGATTTGACCGCGCTCGCCGAAGCGGTCCGCGAAGCGGGACGGGGCGAGCGCAAAGGCGCCCGGCTTCCCGCGGTCGCGGGCGCGGGCGCGACTGGCCGCCGCGGCCATCTGCGCGTGGTGCCGGACCTGGCCGACCCGAGCCCTGCCGGCGACAAATGACGGGCGCGGGACGGGGCGGCGCGCGCTCCCCGGAAGCCATTGCCGTCGTCGTCAAGGCGTATGACGTCCGAGGCGTTGTCGGCGAGCAAATCGACGAGGGTTTGATCGCCGACCTAGGGGCCGCGTTCGCGCAACTGATGCGCTCTGAAGGCGCGACGAGCCTGGTGATCGGCCACGACATGCGAGATTCCTCGGGCCCGCTCTCCGACGCGTTCGCCCGAGGCGCGCTGGCGCAAGGCCTGGACGTCACGAGCATCGGACTCGCCTCCACCGATGAGCTGTACTTCGCCTCCGGGGTCCTGGACCGGCCCGGCGCGATGTTCACCGCCAGCCACAACCCCGCGAAGTACAACGGGGTCAAGCTGTGCCGCGCGGGCGCGAAGCCGGTCGGGAAGGAAACCGGCCTCGGCGAGATCTCCCAGGCGCTCATTTCGGGCGTGCGCGACACGGAAGGCGCGGCCCCCGGCGAACGCTCCGCCAAAGACGTCTTGGAGGACTACGCGCAGTATTTGCGCGACCTCGTCGGCCTTGCCCGCATCCGGCCCCTGACCGTGGTGGTGGACGCGGGCAACGGCATGGCCGGGCACACCGCGCCCGCCGTGCTCGGGCCGATTGAAGGGCTCACCGTCATCCCGATGTTCTTCGAGCTGGACGGCAACTTCCCGAACCACGAGGCGAATCCGCTCGACCCGAAGAACATCGTCGATCTGCAGGCCAAGGTGCGTGCGACCGGGGCGGACCTCGGCCTCGCCTTCGACGGCGACGCGGACCGCTGCTTCGTGGTGGACGAGCGTGGCGACGCGATCTCGCCGTCCGCCATCACGGCGCTTGTCGCCGAACGCTCGCTTGAGAAGAGCCCCGGTTCGGTGATCATCCACAACGCCATCGTCTCCAGGGCCGTTCCCGAGCTGGTGCGCGAACGCGGCGGAGTCCCGGAGCGCACCAAGGTCGGGCACTCGTTCATCAAGCAACGGATGGCGGAGACCGGAGCCGTCTTCGGCGGGGAGCACTCCGCGCACTACTACTTCCGCGACTTCTGGGGCGCGGACTCCGGCATGCTGGCCGCCTTGCATGTGCTGGCCGCCCTCGGCGCCAGCGACCGGACGGCCTCGGAGCTCATGGACGGCTACGAGCGCTATGCCGCCTCCGGCGAGATCAATTCGACGGTCAGCGACGCGAAGGCGGCCATCGGGCGGGTGCTCGACGGCTTCGCCGAGCGGGCGACGTCCGTGGACGAGCTCGACGGCGTGACGGTGGACCTCGGCGACGGGGCGTGGTTCAACCTCCGCGCCTCGAACACCGAGCCGTTGTTGCGGTTGAACGCTGAGGCCGCCGACCGCGCGAACGTCGACGCGATCACCGAAGAAGTGCTCACGCTGATTCGTGGCGAATAGCCCCGCGTTTTTCGCGCGGGCTTCACGGAAAACGTTGCTCCGCGTCGGCCCCTGGCTTGCCTGGCAGGACACGGCCGGGCACGGGCCTTCGGGCGAAAGTCTTCACGCCGAACGGCTCAGCCCTGAGCTGAATCTTATCGCTGAGCAGGTTTTTCTGGCTGGGATTCGAGTTTTTTCTGCTATCCTGCGAGGATGACAGGGATGGTCGACCTGACGAACGCACCCGCCGCCGAACGCGCGGCGATGGTGCTGTTCGAGGTGGCCGCGCACGGGGGCGCGCAGGCCCGAGCCGTGGCCGCTGCCGTGGCGGGCGGCGCGCTCGACGCGCTCGAATCCATCCAGCCGAGGGCGCTGCTCTCCGTCGCCGGGTCCGCCGAAGCCGCGCACGGGGCCGATGTGTTCGCCTTGGTGGCAGGAGACGAATGGGACGTCCCCGTGGTGCGCTCCGCCCGGCTGCCGTCCTGGGCTGGACCGCTCGACGTGCTGCTTGTCGTCGGCTCCGACCCCGGCGACCCGCTTCTGGTGGAAGCGGTGTCCACGGCCTTGCGCCGGGGTGTGACCACAGTGGTGTCCGCGCCGTTGGAAGGGCCGTTGCAGGCCGCCGCGAGCGGTCGGGCGCTCGACCTCGCGCCTCGGCTGGCGGGCGGCGATTCGTTCGGTTTCGTCCAGTCCCTCGCCGCGCATATCGCGGTGGCCCGCGCGGTGCGCTCGGCGCGCGGGGCCTCCCTCGTGGACGTCGCGGCGCTGGCTGACCAGATCGACCAGGAAATTTTCTCCGCGCATCCGTCCCGGCCGGTCTTCGAGAATCCGGCCCGAGCGCTCGCGGAGCGTATGCGGGGGCGGCGCGTGGTGCTCGCGGGGGACGGCCCCGCCGCAGTCGCCGTCGCGAGGTACGGCGCGGACGCCCTGCTGCGCGTCGCGGGCGAGCCCGCGCAGGCGACCGACCTCGTGACCACGCTTTTCGCGGGCGAGCGGCTGGGTGTTGGCGGGCTGAGCGCGGACGCGGCCCTCTTCCACGACCCGGAGTTCGACGGCCCGCTGCCCGCCGCGCCCCGCGTGTTCGCGCTCTCCGCGGAGCGAGGCCGCTGGGAGGTCGAGGCGCAGATCCGCCGGTTGCCCGACGCGGAGTCTGTCGTGGTGGATCCGATCCAGCCGGAGCCGGAGATCCGCCGCTTCCCCCGGCAGGAAGAATTCGCGGACCTGCCCCAGTTGGCCGTCCTCGCGCAACGTCTCGCGCTCGCGTCGGTGTATCTGAGGTTGGGCGAGGAACACTGATGCGCAAGCTGCACGGGCAGATGCGGCATTATCCCTGGGGTTCCCGCACGCATCTCGCCGAACTCACCGGCAGGCTGTCGCCGAGCGCGCAGCCCGAGGCCGAGATCTGGTACGGGGCGCACCCGGCCGAGCCCTGCGCGCTCGGCGACGCTGGCGACGACGGGGAACGCACGCTCGCGGCGACGATCGCCGCCGACCCAGGGCTCCAGCTCGGCGGGAACGTCGTCCGCAGATTCGGCGCCGAACTGCCCTTCCTGGTCAAATTGCTCGCCGCTGGCGAACCGCTGTCCTTGCAGGCCCACCCTTCCGCCGCCCAGGCGCAGGCGGGTTTCGCGCGGGAGAACGCGCTCGGCGTCGCTTTGGACGACCCCAAACGCAACTACAAAGACCCAAGGCACAAGCCGGAGCTGCTCGTCGCGCTCACCCGGTTCGAGGCGCTGGCCGGATTCCGCGACGCGCGTCAGACGCTCGGGCAGTTGGAGCGCGCCGGGCTCCTCGCGCAGCTCCCAGAGGCTGTGCTGCTGCGGGACCACGACCTGCGCGGCCTCGTCGAGCGTTGGCTGCTCATGCCGGTCGACGAGGTCGCCCGCCGCGTGGCGGCGGTGCGCGCGGCCGGGCACCCCGTCGGGGCCGACTTGGCGCAGCGCTATCCGCACGACCCAGGCGTCCTTGTCGCGCTCCTGCTGCACCACATCGTTCTTGAGCCAGGCGAAGGGCTCTTCGTCCCGGCGGGAGTGCTGCACGCGTATCTCGGGGGCCTCGGCGTCGAGGTCATGGCGAACTCGGACAACGTTTTGCGCGGCGGGCTCACATCGAAGCATGTGGACGTCGACGAGCTGTTGGCCGTCATGGATTTCGCCCCGATCCCGCAGCGGCAACTGGTGGTCCGCAGCGAGGACAGCCCCGCCTCGTCCCAGTACCCCGGTTTGGCGACGGAGTTCCGTCTGCGCGTCACCCGACTGGCCAACGGCGAAGCCCAACGCGCGCCAAGCGGCCCTGCGCTGGAGCCGGGACCGGAGATTTTGCTCTGCGTCTCCGGGGAGGCGGAGATCGAAACGGGCGGGCGCCGTGAACGCATCACCCCCGGCGAAGCCGTGTGGCGGCCCGCGCACGAGCGAGATGTGGACATCACCGCCCGCGCGGACGCCACAGTCGTGTTCCGGGCCTCGGTGTAGCCTTTCTCGCAGCACAGTCGAGGGCGGTCTGCGCGGCCGCGCAGACCGCCGACGCTTGGAAAGGTTGGATGTGGACGAGAACCCCCACGGGAATTCCCAGAAAGCGATCATCGCGGCTTTGGCCGCGAACCTCGGCATTGCTGTGGCGAAGTTCGTCGGTTTCGCGCTCACCGGCTCGTCCGCGATGCTCGCCGAGGGCGTGCACTCGGTCGCGGACACGTCCAACCAGGCGCTGCTCCTGCGCGGGCAGGCTGCTGCGAAACGGTCCGCCGACCAGCAGCATCCGTTCGGGTACGGCCGGTCCCGGTACTTCTACGCGTTCATCGTGGCGTTGGTGATTTTGCTGCTCGGCGCGGTGTTCGCGATCGTCGAGGGCGTCGAGAAGGTCCGTGCGCCGCACGCGTTGGAAAACCCGTGGATCGGCGTCGCGATCCTCGGTTTCGCGGTGTTGCTCGAAGGCTACAGCTTCCTCACGGCGTTCGGCGAGTCCCGCAAGAGCATGGGCGGGCAGTCCTTGTGGCAGTTCATCCGGCACACCCGCAACCCAGAGTTGCCCGTGGTCCTCTTGGAGGACTTCGGGGCGCTCATCGGTTTGGTGCTCGCCCTCAGCGGGGTCGGCCTCACGCTCGTCACCGGCAATCCGGTGTGGGACGGGATCGCGACACTGTGCATCGGCGTGCTGCTCGCCGTCATCGCGCTCGTGCTCATCGTCGAGATGGGCAGCCTCCTGATCGGCGAGGGAGCCACCCCGGACCAGCAACGCCAGATCCTGCGCGCGCTCTGCGAAGGCCCCGAAATCGAGCGCGTCATCCATTGCCGGACGCTCTACCTCGGCCCGGAGGAGCTGCTCGTCGCGGCGAAAGTCGCGGTGTCGGGCACCGCGGACCTCGCGACGGTCGCGCGCGCGGTGGACGCCGCGGAGGCTCGTCTGCGCGGGCTGGTGCCGGAGATCGACCTCATTTACATCGAACCGGACGTGGACCGGCGTCCGTGCTCAGGATGATCGCGGCCTTCGGCGCGGGAGCAGCAGACGTATTGCCACAGATCTCTCCTCAGGGCCGCGCTCTCGCTGTCGTTTGCGTCGGTGTCCCTCGGCTCAGATCCTCGGTTCGCGGCGATGTAGGTTCGCAGGATGGGCATACCGTCTTTGACTCCTTGCGTCCTGGTGATCGGCTTGGATCCGTATCGAGCGCCGGGGTGCTTGGATCCGAAACCCGTGGTCGACTCGCTCAACAAGGGCCTTGCTCGGTTCACCGAGCAAGGAGTTGGCTTCGAGACGTGCCTGTTCGGCCTTGACGGCAGCGACGATGTGGAAGCAATCCTCAGCAACGCCTTGCGCTCACGGTCCTGGGAATGCGTGGTTGTCGGCGGCGGGGTGCGCAAACCGGAAGACCAAGTCGAGTTGTTCGAACAGGTTGTCAACCTGATCCGCCGATATGCCCCCAGCGCGGCAATCGCGTTCAACAACGCACCGGAGAACACCTTTGACGCGGCTGCTCGCTGGGTCGACACCAGCAGGCCGGATCAGCCGGTCGGAGCTGATGATGCCGAATCTTCCTCAGAGAAGCCGCACTAGTTCGTGGTCGGGGTGTTTTGCCCGATTTCTGGTGGGACAGGCCCGGCGGGGACCAGCCGCGCTGTCTGAGGGGCGCCGCGCAAACCGTCACCGGGGGCGCCTCGGCGCGGGCGGCTAGACTCTCCCGTATGGACGCCGAGCCTGCCGTGCGGTTGCGGCCGTTGGAGCGATCAGACTTGCCGTTCGTGCACAGCGTGTCGAACGACTCGCAGGCGATGTCGTACTGGTTCGAGGAGCCGTTCGAATCCCTCGCCGAACTGATCGAGATTTATGAGCGGCACATCCACGATGTCCGAGAGCGCCGGTTCATCATCGAGCACGACGGGCAGCAGGCGGGGATCGTGGAGCTGGTCGAGATCGATTACATCCATCGCAACTGCGAGTTCGCGATCGCGGTCGTGCCGCAGTTCCAAGGCTTCGGGCTCGTGCAAGGGGCTGTGCTGGCGGGGCTGCGCCATGCTTTCGACATCCTGAATCTGCACAAGGTGTATTTGCTCGTTGACGCGGAGAACGTCAAAGCTGTCCATATTTACGAGAAAGCCGGGTTCGTCGCCGAAGGCGTCCTTCGGGAGGAGTATTTCGCGGCGGGGAGCTACCGCGACGCGGTGCGCATGGCGATCTTCCAGCGGGACTACCAGGCTCGGGACGAGCAGGGGCGGGGCTAGCAGACGCGGGAAGCGCCCGCCCGCGTTGCGGGCGCGGGCCTGTGGGAACAGGGTTGGGCGACGCAGGCGCTCAGGGCGCCGCGGGTTGCGCCAACCGGGTCGGATTGGTGCGCCCGCGCAAGACGATTTCCTCCCCGAGCTGCCACTTCGCCGCTTCGCCGGAAGCGCTGTTCGCGGTGTTCGTCGCAGTGACCGCCGCTTCGGACGCCAAGACCTTGTTCGGCTTGGTTTTCGCGAGCTCGCACAAGCGGGAGGCCTCGTTCACCGGGTCCCCGATCACCGTGTACTCAAAGCGCTGGTCCGAGCCGATGTTCCCGGCGACCGCGACCCCGTACGAGACGCCGATGCCCGCTTGCAGCTCCGGCACTTCCTTCTTCAGGCGGCGGCTGATCGACCGCGCCGCCTGCAACGCGCTTCCCGCGGGGTCTTCGAGCATCGACGGAGCCCCGAAGACCGCCAGCGCCCCGTCGCCCTCGAACTTGTTGATGAAACCCCCGCGCTTGTCCACCTCGGCGACGATGACCGCGAAAAAACGGTTCAACAGGCGAACCACTTCGAGCGGCGGACGGGTCGCCGCGATGGTCGTGGAGCCCATGATGTCCACGAACAGCACCGCGATGTCGCGGTCCTCGCCGCCGAGCTCAGGTGCTTGCGCGAGCGCGGCCCGTGCCACGTCTTTGCCGACGTGACGGCCGAAGATCTCCCGAATTTCCTCACGTTCTTGCAACCCGCGCGCCATGACGTTGAACCCGCCTTGCAGCTCCCCGATCTCGGTGCCGTCGTACACGACGACCCGCGCGGCGAAATCGCCCTGGCTGATGCGTTTCATCGCGGAGCGGAGCCCGTCGATCGGCACGGTGATCGCCCGAATCGTCAGATAGGTGACGTACACGCCTGCCACGAGCGCGACCGACCCGATCGACAGGATCACGATGGCGAGGCGCTCTTTGGAGACGCTGTCCATGACCAGCGCCTCAACGGCCAGAATCATCAGCACGAGGATCGGCACCGCTGTGGACATCGCCCAGTACACGAGGCTGCGGCCCGCGACGCCTCGACGGCGGCGCAACTGCACGGACTGCAAGGCCAGCGCGGCGACCGGGCGCAGCGAGAACTCGGTGAGCAGA
Source organism: Segniliparus rotundus DSM 44985 (assembly GCF_000092825.1). NCBI lineage: Bacteria > Bacillati > Actinomycetota > Actinomycetes > Mycobacteriales > Segniliparaceae > Segniliparus > Segniliparus rotundus. The sequence goes on from NC_014168.1 coordinate 617,701, forward strand.
TAGGCCACCGTGCACACCAAAATGGCGGACAGGAAGGTGCCGAGCAGGACCTTCCCGATCAGCGCGGGGTCGACGAGGCCGAACAACAGCGCGAAGAGCCCGGCGCCGACCGCCCACAGGCCCCCCTGCAGCCGGGTCAGCCGCCACGGCATGTGGAACACGCGTTGGGCCTCGTCCTCCGTGGGCTCCGTGCCAGAGTTGGCCCATTCCAGCGCTCGCAGGCCCTCGACCGTGCCCACGATCGCGCCGATGACGATCGCGAACATGTAGAAAAGCGGCAGGGCGACGAAGTCGATGAGGAAGAATTCGTGGCCGAACACGCCAGGCCCCGGCAGCACCGCGCCGATCAGGACTGACACCAAGATGATGCCGCCGAGGTTCGCGATGATGATGGAGAAGGTCAACAGCACTTGCACCCGGATGCGGCGGATCGTGACGTCCTCGTCCGGTCTGCCGAGCAGGCGCGAGCCGAGGGGCGCGGCGCTCACGTCTTGTCGGCTCATGGGGAATGAGCCTACCGGGTAGGATTCCCGCCGTGCGTTTGGTGATTGCGACATGCGAAGTCGAATACGCGGGGCGGCTCGCCGCGCGGCTGCCTGCCGCCAAACGGCTCATCGTCGTCAAAGCCGACGGTTCGGTGCTCGTGCACTCCGACGGCGGCTCGTACAAGCCGCTGAACTGGATGTCCCCGCCCTGCTGGACCACCGAGTCCGAGACCGGTTGGACAGTGGTGAACAAGGCGGGCGAGGAGCTGCGGATCACCTTCTTCGACGTGGAACACGACTCCCGCCACGAACTGGGCGTGGACCCAGGCTTGGTCAAAGACGGGGTGGAGGCGCAGTTGCAAGCCTTGCTCGCGCAGCGCCTCGAGGCGATCGGGCCCGGTTTGGCGCTCATCCGCCGGGAGTTCCCCACCGCGATCGGCCCGGTGGATTTGCTGTGCCGGGACGCGGCGAACAAACAAGTGGTCGCCGTCGAGATCAAACGAGTCGGCGACATCGACGGGGTGGAGCAGTTGACCCGTTACCTCGAACTGCTCAACCGCGACCCGAAGCTCGCCCCGGTGGCGGGCGTGTTCGCCGCGCAGAAGATCAAACCCCAGGCCCGCGTCCTCGCCGAGGACCGGGGCATTCGCTGCGTCGTCGTGGACTACAGCTGGCTGCAAGGCCAGGACGACGCCGAGGGGAAACTTTTCTAAACGCGCCCAGGCCCAGCGGGTAGACTCTCGCTGCTGTGCGCAGAACTCTGATTTCGCCGATGAAGGCCATGCTGGTGGTCGCGGCTGTGCTGTTGCTGCTCGCAGCCGGGTACGTGTGGCGCCTGCGCGAGCAGGACCCGCACGCCCAGCCGGGCCGCGCCCGGCCGGCCGCGGCCGACCCGCAGTCCTGGGTCCGCGCCGCCACCAAGTACACCGACGACCCGTATGCCAGGGTTTTCCTCGGCAACGGCAGGATCGGAACCACCCTCGCCGGGGTCGGGCAGGGCTACGAGTCCTTCCCAGGCCGTTTCGGCTCGTACCCCCTGCTCGCCGAACGGTACACCGGGACCTTCGTGGCGGGTTATTACGACACGGAGCCTCTCACGCCCCAAGCCGACGAATTCGGCGGCGACGAAGTGATCGTCGGGCTCCCCGCCTGGTCCGGGCTGTCCGTCGCGGTCGGCGGCAAAGAGTACGCCCCCGGTGTGGACCCGGCCGAATTGTCGGATTTCCGCCAAACCCTCGACGAGCGCCGCGCGGTCGCGACCACCCACGTCACCTGGACCCCGCAGGCCGGGCGCGCGCTCGACCTCACCTATCGGGCCTTCGTCTCGCGCGCCGAGCCGAACCTCGCGGCGATCTCGGTCCAAGTCGTCCCGCGCTTCGACGGCCAGATCACCGTCACCGGGCTGATTGACGGCCGCGCCGCGCGCCGCGCCCGCCCCGAAGCCGCGCACGTCGAAGCCGACCGGCTCACCAGCGCCGTCGTGATCCGCGCCGACGGCCCGCAGGGGCGTCGCGCGGCGGTGTCGTCCGTGTTCCAGCCCGCCCAGGGCTCGACCTCGGCCCGCGCCGAGGAAGCCGGGCCCGGTTCCGCGCAGATCGCCGTGGACAAGCAGGTCGAAGCAGGCGCGGCGTACACGTTCACCAAATATGTCGGGATCGCGACCGAGGACGACGACCCGGACCCCGAGGGCGCCGCGCGCCGGGCCGCCTTCCGCGGGGCCGCGGAAGGCTGGGACCAAGCCCTTGCCGCGCATGAGCGGGACTGGGCGGACTTATGGGCCTCCGACATCGTCACCGCGGGCCAACGCGATTTCCAGTCTTGGATACACAGCTCCTTCTACGCCCTGTTCTCGAGTGTGCGCGCCGGAGCACGATGGTCCGTGCCGCCTGCGGGCTTGTCCTCCGACGACTACGCCGGGTGGCTCTTCTGGGACGCGGGCACCTGGATCTTCCCGACCTTGCTCGCCACTCATCCCGAGCTTGCGCGGGCCGTGGTGGACATGCGCGCGAACGCGCTGGGGCAGGCTCGAGCGAACGCGAAAGCCTTCGGCTACCGGGGCGCGGCGTACCCGTGGAACAACGGCCCCGCCATGCGGTGCCTGCCCAACCCGTACAAATGCGTCCGCTACGAGGAGCATCTGGAGAACGAGATTGCCCTCGCGCAATGGCAGTACTATCTCGCGACAGGGGACCGCCAGTGGCTCGCGGACAAAGGAGCCCCAGTCATCACCGCCATCGCCGACTACCTGGTGTCGCGCATCGGCCCGCCCGGCGCGGACGGCGCGTACCACTACCGCGAGACGGCGGGAGCCGACGAGTACATCGAGCGCATCGACGACCACGCCCTCACCGTTGTCGGGGCCAAGAACACCCTGCGCGCCGCCCAGCGCGTCCGCGACGTCCTCGGCCAGCCCGCGGACCCCGCGTGGGCCGAGGTGGCGGACCACCTCGCCGCGCCCCCCGACATCGCCCCCGGGGTCCCCGCCGAATATTCCGGCTACCACGGCCAACAGATCAAACAGGCCGACACTGTGCTGCTGAGCTATCCGTTCGACGACCACGAACCCGGCTACAGCGAGCAGGCCACGGTGGACTACTACTTCCCGCGCACCGACCCCACCGGGCCGAATATGACCAATGGGATGGGCGCGATCCTCGAAGCGCAGCTCGGCCAGCCCGGATGCGCGACAGACACCTTCCTCGACCAGGCTTCCGGCCCGTACATCAAAGGCCCCTTCGACATGTCCGCCGAAGTCGCGCCCGACACCGCGGGCGGCAAACTGGACCCGGTCTGGCATCGCAACGAGGCCGCGTGGATCTTCGTCACCGGGCAGGCCAGTTTCCTGCAGGCCCTCCTCGTCGGCCCGACCGGGGCGCGCTTCGAGCAGGACGCGCTGCGCCTGGACCCCCTCCTGCCGAAGCGGTTCGCCCAAGGCGGCCTGCGCATCACCGGTTTCGCGTATCGCGGCAGCCGGTTGGACATCGACATCGGGCCCAAAGACACCACAGTGCGCCTCGTCTCGGGCGGTCCGGCGCGGATCGCCGCCCCGGACGGCAACAAGACGGTCGCTGCGGGCCAACCGGTGACCATCCCGACCCGCCGACCCGACCTCGCCCAATCCAGCGATGTGGCGCTGTGCCGTCCGGTCACCGCCACCAGCAGCGCGTACAACTCCTCGCCCGCCGCGGCGGTCGACGGCAGCGCCGCGACCGTGTGGCGCGCGGCGGGCGACGAAGCCGCGCTCACTGTCGATCTGGGCGCGACGCGCCCCATCCATGAGGTCGCGCTCGATTTCGGGGCGACCCCGCCGCAGGAGTCCGTCCTCGAAATCTCCGCGGCGGGGGACGCCTGGACGGAAATCGACGCTCGTCCGCCCGCCGGGACCCAAGCCCGGTTCGTGCGGGTGACGCTGCGCGGCGCGCCGTCCGCGGACGGGGTGACTGGCATCGGCAAAGGCTCCAAGCCCACGCTCTCCTTGGCGGAACTGTCGGTGCGCTGAGCCTTGTTCAAGCTGTTCGGAGCTTCGCGAGGGCGGATTGGAAGACTGGCGCGAGAGCGAGCCCCGCAGCGGGGCGCGCGGCGCTGACAGCAACGGCGGCGGCGGTTGTGTTGGCGCTCGTCGCTGTCGTGGATCATGGATTGTGGTCTGCTCCCGGCGGTCTGTAAACTCATATCCCGTCACAGGCTGGGCCAAGGAACACCCATCATGGCGCCCAGTCCCACGCGCGTGTAGCTCAGCGGTTAGAGTCCTGGTCTTACACACCAGTTGTCGGGGGTTCGAATCCCTCCACGCGCACCTAGGCTGAACAGCCAAAATGGCCCTAAAAGCCCTGCTTATTCGGTTGGTACGGGGACTCCGCATCGTCCCAGCTCGTCCCACCGTATCCCAAACGTAAGCTACAGCGAAAAGCGGAGACGAGGTGCGGATGTCGAAGGAGCCGGCCGGGCTGTGCTGTGGGTGTTGGCCGCTTTGTCGGCGGTGTTAGCGCAGAACACCTTCAGCGCGTGGACCGAGCAAGCCTATCCGGGCCGGGATATCGTCCGCACTGTCCTGTGCGGGACGTTGGTGTTCGCGTTGACACGGTTGACCGCCACTGCCCTCGCGTACCGCAAGAAACACTGAGGCTCCCCTGATCCGCCCTCCGCAAGGATCACGGCTCCTGCTGGCCGAACGCGGGCCACACCTGCATCTGTTCGGGGAACAGGGGGGTTCCGTGCGCGACGAGGTGCCACGCTTGGCAGTAGTACAAGAGGCAGTGGAGTTTTTCCGGCTCGACTTCACCGCCGAGACGTTCGATGATGTGCTGCGCGACATCGACAACACTTGCCACTGTCAGCTCCTCGCCTAGAACGTTGTCTTATTCTACCTGCTCGGGCCGTTGATCGCGCGCATTTGAGGCCGTCTATGCTCTGACCGGGCCGCGTGCCCGCCCCCATCATCGGGGCACGCAGCCACCACTTGTTCCTGTGGCCGCTATGTGGTGATGTGGAACAGCCAGAGGCAGACGGCGACCGCGCATTTCAGGAGGAACGCGAGGGCGACTGCGGCGAGTATTCCTGTGCCGACACGGCGAGTGGCCCCGGTTGTCGATATGGCCACGCCGCCGAGTATGAGCGCGAGCACCAATGCCCAGCCGTAGAGGGGAGGACGTGCCAATACTCCGACCGCCGAGGTGATGGCCGTGGCGATTATGAGCGCCACGTAGCTCTCAGGGCCATAGGCGGCGTTGGGCGCTACGTTCTGCGGGCCGGTGCGGTTCCGTTTGAGTTCGGACAAAGCCAGAATGAGAGCTATCGGGAACCCCACCGCGCCGAGCGCCGCGCCTTTGGCGAGCGGTGTTTTGACGCGGAACCCTACGACGAGCGCGGCGAGCAGGAGCGCCAAGAACACGGCGGCGTAGGCCAGCGCCGTATTCGAGTGCTGCCCTTGGGCTTTGGCGAAAAACACGCCGAGGGGCATGGTCGCGAATGTGGCAGCGGGAAGGCTCCATGTCGCAGCAGCCCACGAGACAGGGAGGAGTTTCGACCGCAGGGACATCTGGCAGCTCCCGCTTAAAACCGCATGTCGGACGGATCGCTTGAGAAGATCGCGAAGAACATTCCAGGGATCGTATAGGCGAACAGCCAAAACAGGTACCGGAAGACCACCGCGCCGAGCACTGCGGCGAGCACGCCCATGCCCGCTCTTCTCGCCGTTCCGGTTTGCACGGCGAGGCCGAAGCCGAGCATTCCCAGCCCGAGGAGCGTGTACGGGTACCAGCCGTCTTTGCCAAACATCGCTTCTGCCATGAGGGCGAGCGTGGTGGCGATGACGGCCAAGAAGCTTTCAGGGCCGTGCTTCGGGCCGTCCAGCCCCCCCGCCTCTGTGTTTTTCCTGCTCATCCGACTATCCAATAGCTGAACCAGGCCAACACGAAGGGGAAGCCGACGACGCCGAGGGCGATTCCCCGCGCCACGGGCGTCCGCACACCGAACCAAAGCGCGAGGGCTGCGACGACGAACAAGGCGCAGACCGCGACATAGAGCGTGAGCTTTTCATCGCCCACACGCTGGTGCCGTTGCGCGTAATAAAACTCTTGAGCCTTGTGCACCACCGTGCAAGACATCAGCGTGGCCGCGACAGACGTGGGAGCGCTCCAAGTAGCAGCAGCCCACGACACAGCGGGAAATTTGATGCCCGATTGCCGCATTAGCGCATCATCGTGGGCTGTTGGCCTATTTGGAAGATAGAGACTATGGCACCTGGAACGCTCACATAGAACACTGTCCATCCGAAGTAGAACAGGAATGCTGCCAGGGCTGCCGCCGTGATGCCTTTGCCGATGTTTCGCCACCGGTCATCAGACCGCATGACATATATGCCGATTACGATGGCGAGGAGCACGGTCACGCCGAACATGTTGCCGAGCGTGAACCCGAAGACGATCAGGATCGCGCTTGTGATCGCACAGGATATGAAACTGGTAGGGCTGTTTGCGGGCGAGGCTTCGCCGGGACGCGGGTTGGTGTTGCTCATTCCAGGCCCCAATGGATCGCGCTGAGGACGAAGGGCACGAAAAAGATCCCGACCGCTATGCCCCGCATGCGAGGGTTCTTGCCGAAAACGCCGAGCAGGACAGCGGTTACTGCCACCAGCAGGCAGACGATGGCAAGGCTCGGATGCTGGCTGGCGGCTTCATGCGGCATGAAGTACCGGATAAGGGAGTACGCCATGACGCACACGGGCACGGCCGCTGGGACGCTCCATGTGGCGGCGTTCCACGAGATGGCAGGGAATCGTGTCGGTGGCATTAGATCTCTCCGTGGGTGGCGGGCGGCACGCTTGGTGCGACGGGATTGATGCTGGGTACATTGTCTGAGTCTTCGGGCTCTAACTTCATGGACTCTACCGGTAGTTCCGGTGGAGTCTGATGGCTTTGGATTCCAGGCCCGTCCCACTGGACTCCCGGCTGATACTCCCGTGGAGGAGCGGTGCCCACGTTCGGCACAGCGCTAGCATTTCCTGTTCCTAGCGGGTGATGGTCTTGCAAACCTTCCACAGGGCCTAACTTGCTGCCGGATGCCTCATAGTTGTACGCGGGGGTTGTCGTTCCGTCCCGGTCTTGGTAGATCTCTAGGGAGGGGTAATTGCCCACTTGCCCGTCTATGTGGACCCCGTTCGCAGTCGGTGTGAGCATGATGTCGCCGTTGACTGACAGGCCCAAAGCGTGAGATGGAGATGGTGCTAGCGGGTTCGTCGCGTCGTACTGGATTCTTAGCCTTCCGTCAGCGGTTTGCGAGACATTGACGGTTGGGTCTTGCACCTGCGTGTTGCCTTGTATGTCGACGGATGGGTTCTGCCTGGCCGCGACGACGCCGTTCTCGTAGTCGATGTACAGGGACACTCTGGTTTCGCGAGGGTCGAATTGTTCTTTCGGTCCGCGCGCGTCGCCTAGGTCGTTGGGCATGTTGAGCACGTCTGTGGCTGGGATGTAGAGGCCGACCCGCACGATTCCCTGGCCGGGGACGGGGTTGATGCGGCCGACATCGACGCGGGCGGGCACACCGTGGTTGCGTCCGACCATGCTCTGGGTGTCCATGATCGCGGCCATTTTCCAGTCGGCGTCGCTCTGGGGAGCCCTGCCGTACACATGCTCGAACTGCTCCGGGTGAACGCCGTGAAGTGTTTCACTGTTCGGGATCGGGCTGGGGTCGTCTTTGAACGGCTCGAATTTGTCCGCTTCGCTTTTGACGCTGTCGAGTTGGTCGCCGAGTTCTTCAGCGAGGTGTTGGTCGGCGGCGAGTTCGGCGGCGCTGAGTTCTTCTGTGGTCTCGTAGTGCAGGGCGGATTCGCGGGTGGCCTCAGCGTGGGCGTGCAAGGCTGCTGCCACCTCGTGGGCGTTGATGTGCTGGTTGGTGATCGCGGCTGTGAACGCTGCGGCGAACGGGGCTCCGACAGGGCCGAGGGCGGTCATCATGCCCTGGAACACGCTGGGGTCGAACGCGATGGTGCCGTCGAGCATGAGCGCCATCTGTTCTGTCTGCTCGGCGTGCGCCATCATGGCCGCTTGGTCGGCGTTCAGCGCTTGTCCCATTCGTTCCTCCGTGTGCGTGGGAACAGGATACTACGGTGTCTCGGCGTGGCTGGCGCCCAGTTCTTCGGCGGTGTCCTTCTGGCGTTGGCCGGTGAGCGGGCCGCGTGCCCGTCCCCCATCATCGGGGCACGCGGTCTCTTTCTCCTGCTCTCATCACCTGGCTTTACTCTCACCGCCCCCACTTGCGTGGGGGCGGTTTTCGCTTTTCAAGCTTAGAGCGGATCTGCCCTGGCGATACAGATTTATGTTCCCAGTGGGGATGGAAGCCGTGAGGATATACCGAGAGTTCGTAAGCTACAGAAGTTCGACTACTCTTGTTGAAAAAATGCTTTCTAGCTGGACATAATTCGCATTCGAAGCCAAACAAAATCAAGGTTAAATTGGTCTTACACACCAGTTGTCGGGGGTTCGAATCCCTCCACGCGCACCGCCGCCAGAGCGAGCGGGCGGTGAGTTCTCAATGCGCCGGAGGTCGGACCCGTGAGACGATCCAATCATCCGGGGGGGCGAAGTCGGGTTCTTCGTCAGCCGCCGCTGCGGCCTGCTCCTCGGGCGGTTCGTGGAGCATCGCTTTGGGGATTTTGCGCATCGGCGAGACGGGGAGCTGTTCGTACTCGATGTCCGCGTCGGGCAGCACTTCGGCGAGGAATTCACCGGAGGTCGGGACCTCGCCGAGTTGTTTGCGGAATTCGGTGGTCATTTTCAGCGCTTGCTTGCGCGCGTCATGTGTGGCGGCCTTCGCGGCCTGCACAACCGCCTCCTCGATGTGCTCCCATGCGATCTGCCCGGCGCGTTCTCGGTCGATGCGCAACGAGAGCAAGGTCCCGTCCGCCCCGCAGCTGGCCTGCGCCAACCGGTTCGCGCTGCTGCCTTTCCCGACGATGTCGAGCAGGCTTTTCTTCAACTGAACCGCCTCGCTGAGCTGCCCTTGGACGATGTCGAGCAGGTTTTCGGCGCGTGCTTTGCTGGCCGCCGCGGCTTCTGGAGTGATCATTTCCGTCTCCTTCTGGTGATGCCCGCTCGGGGTTCCCGGCATCGCCCGGATGTTCGCCTAATGCTCGGAGGCCCATTCGGCGCTGTCGAGCTGGACCTCGTCGCCGAAGCTGGCCCGCTGTTGGGCGAGCGTGTGCAGATCTTCTGCCTCATCGCGCTCGTTGGCGGAAAGATCGCCGATCACGCTGTCGACCACGGCGATCGGAGGGGCCTCGCTGTCGAAGGAACCGCGCAAATACTCCGGGACGGGCACGCTGCGCTGTTGCTGTCCCTGATAGGCTCCTCCTGCCCCCATCGCGCCCATCGCGCCTCCGCCGCTCTGGGAGATCGACGGGCGCAGGGCTGTCGGGACCGCCCCGCCGCCCGCTCGCCCTGCTGCCGCTTCGGGGTGGGCGCCGGACCCCGATGGCGGGGCGGCGGACAGGCTGTGCCCCGCGCCCGCTCCTGCGCCTTGGGGAGCCCCCCCTGCGGACAGTCCGCCGTGCGGCGCTTTGGCAGAGGATTCGGCTCCTTGCCCGAGGCTGAAGCGTTCCGTGTCGCCGGCTTCGCTCATCATGCTCTGCGCGGCCTGCATGGAGTTCTGCTGCGACGCCTGTTGCACGGCCTGCTGGACGGTTTGCGTGATCTGCTGAGCGCCTTGCTGTCCTTGTTGGACGAGTTCGGAGAGGTTCTGCCCCATGGTGCCTGGCCCGTACCGCCCGGCCTGTTCGGCCAGGGCGGAGTCGTCTGCCATCGGCGCGAGATCGGCGAGCCTCGCGTTCGGCGCGGCCTGCTCGAAGCCGCTTTGCAGGGCGTCCGGGTCGGCGCTGATTGTCGCCCCCTGCGCGCCGCGAGCCGCTGCGGCCTCTCGCGAAGCTTTTTCCGCTGTGGTCGTGCGCACCATGCTTCGCGCCGCCGGGGTCGTGTTGCCTGCCTGCGCGACACCGCCGGGGCCTGTGCTCGCGCTCGAGGGCCCGGGCGGGGCTGTCGCCGCGCGGGCGTCCGGGGCCGGTCGGCCCTGAACGGGGGCCGGGGCTGCGGTGTCGGCGGATGCGGCGGGGTCGGAGGAGGGGGAAGCGGGGGGCGGGGCCTGCCGGTCCCCGAGGCTCGCCGTTTGGGCGGTGCTGTTCCCAGCGGGGGCGGCGGATTGCTCGGTGTTGTTCGCCTTCTCGTCAGCTCCAGCCGTGGCGCGAGCCGACGTTTCCTGGGGGAGCAAGGATTGCACGGAGACGCTTCGGATGGTCGTTGCCGCTCCGACCGCTCCGGCCGCGCCGAGCTCCCCGGTGAGCGTCCCGGCCAGTGTGGCGATGGCGAGTTTGGCGGACGCGATAGCCGCCGCTTCGGCCGCGCGCGCGGCGCCGCAGGTGAACGCTTCCATTGCCCGTGCGGTCGCTATTTCGGACTTGAGCACCGCCAAACAGGAGAGCATCATCGCTTTGGTGTGCTCGACCGCGTTCGCGGCCTGTTGCAAAGCGGCGGCGGCGGTCCCGTGCGCCTGGGAGACTTCCCGCAGCTCGTGATCGAGCTCTCCCCTGATCCCGCTCAGGCTGTCATGCAGTTTCCCCTCCACGGATCCGATCGCCTGGTCGAGAGAGCCGACGGCGTCCCCGTGGTGGGAGGCGACGGCCCCGCCGTACGCCGAATGGCTTTCGGCGAGCGCCCGCAAAGCGTCCTCGTCGCCTTGCGGCCAGTGGCCGCCGCCGGCGAGTTCGTAGACTTCCAGCAATTCGGGGGGGAGCTGGAGGGTCATAACAGCCCCGAGCGTTCGGCCTCCAGGTCCGCGGCGTTGGCTTCGTCCTCGGCTTCGACCTGGTCTGCGGCTGCGACAGTGTTCTCGCCGAGTTTGCGCAAGAGAGCGAGGTATCCGGTTTCGCCTTCTGCGGCCTGCTGCATGTTGCGCATCCCCGACAAGTATTTGCCTTCTCCTTGTGCGAACACGGTCCCGTACTGGTCGGAGCCCCAAGGGTTGCCCTGCTGAGCGGCTTCGCCGCAGAAGGCGGCGTACGCGGCGGCGAGCGATTCGCCGACGTTGTGCAGCCGATGCCCCGCTGCGCGGAAATCCGCAGACTCCATGGCCAGCTTCTGATTCGTCATGCTGCCTCCTCGTCCTCGACGAATAGGGGAATTCGCGTTCGCTTGGGGGACGGCAAACACGGCCCGTCCGCCTGTGAGCACGGTATAACCTGTCTCTCCTCACGGTACCAGTCAGAGCGGCGGACGCGCTAGGCCTCCGGCTCTGGGAACGCGCGGATTTCTTCGATTTTTTCTCGACCATAGGGCGCGGCTCTGGCATTGACAGTGTTTGACCTGCATGAAAGCCGTGCGCGTCTGAGGTTCGCCCATGCGGAGGATTTTATTTAGCATGTGAAAATTTTTCTTGTTTCCGATCTGGACGCGGAAGCCGTGCCGGTGGTAGGCTCGGAAACACGAAGAAAAGTCGCGAATAATAACCAGCGGGGCATACTTATCAGTCTGTTGGGCCCCGTTGCTTGTCCAGGAGGTCTCAATGTCGAGCGTTCTGCCCGGATCTGGCACTGCGGGATCGGATGAGGGATTGCAGGGCGAGCTGGCGGCGTTGCGGCAGAAAGCGCAGAAAGCGCAGAAAGCGCAATCACTGGTCGGCAACCCTCGCTCGGGCGGGCAGGCCGCGGACGGCGGAGTGAAGGCGATCGTCGGCCCCGGCGGGGCAGTGGAGGCTGTGCGGATCAGCGATGAGGCGTACCAGAAGCTCGGGCCCACCAAACTCGCGCAGTCGGTCGTGGTCGCGGTCAGCCGGGCGCAGCAGGCCAATCTTGAGAAATACCGTTCTGCGCTCGTCGAGATGGACGAGGGCAGCGCCGCCGCGGAGCTCTCCGAGCGTTTCCGGATCCCGAAAGCGCGCTTGGAGGAACAGAAAGACGATCAAGACGCCGTGCAGTACAAAACCCTGGGTCGCTGAGCGGCGAACAGGCCAGCCGCACGTCCATGGGCGGCGCCCGGCAGCGTGATGAGGAGAAGAAATGTTGATACACAATCCACGTTCGTCGGGCGGCTCGCAACCGTCGGGAACGGCTGGGTCCTCTTCGGGCGGCGGCAGCGGCGGATCGCAAGGTTTCCGACTCGACCCCGACTCCGTCCGTCAGGACGCGAGCGACATCCAGGCGGCAGGCCAGACCCTCTCGGACATCGGGCAGCAAGCATCAGGGGTCCATGTCGGGTCGGATGTGTACGGGCTCATCGCCCGCCCGTTCGCCGCAGCTCTCCAAATGGTCTACCAGCAGATCGGCAGCGGTATCACCTCATTCGCAGACTCCATCGCCCATGTGTCGGACCAACTTTCCGGGGCGGTGGACCAACTTGAGGAAGTGGACTCAGAGCACGCCGAGATCATGAGGCAGCTCGGCGAAACCATCCCCGATCCCAGCAGCTACGGTGTCCCGAAAGGCGGTGTGACTCCGGACGAGGGCGTGGATGGCGGGCTCACGATGGCGGATCCGAGCACGTTCGCCAGGCCGAAAGGCGGTGTGACACCGGACGAGGGCGTGGATGGCGGGCTCACGATGGCGGATCCGAGCACGTTCGCCAGGCCGCAGGGGGGCGGGTCTGCGGATGCAGGTGGTGCTGGTTCGGGCACTGGTGCGCGCATCGCGGACCCGAGCGCTTTCGCCAGGCCCCAGGGCGGCGGCTCCTCGTCGTCAGGCGGTGGCAGCTCCCCGGTTGGCAGCTCCTCGGGCGGTAGTTCTCCAGCGGCCAGCAGCGGTGGCAGCGCATCGCAGCCGCACTCCTCGCCACAGAGCCCGTCGCCACAGTCTGCCTCGTCGCAGCCGTCTTCCCGGAGCCTGGATGACATTCTGTCGCAGGGAGGCGCCTCCTTGGGCAATGGCGCGCTTGGCTCTGAGGGCGGTGCTGGTCTCGGGGTCGTCGGCTCGACGGCAGGACACGAGGGCGCTCTGGGCGAGGCGCATGGATCCGGCGGTGGCCTGACACATACCGCGAGCGGAGCGGAGACCAGCCGCACCTCGGGCGAGGGGCCCGCCGCCGCGCCAAGCCATGTCCCCGCCGCGCCCTCTTCGGCTGGTGGCGGCATGGGCGAGTTCCCCCGCTCCGGTCAGCCGGTCGGCAATCTCGGGGGCCTGCCGGGCGAGGCGGACTCCGCTCTGCATGGCCTTCCTGCTGCGGGCGCTGCAGCCGGATACGCGAGCGCCGGGTACTCGGACCAATACGGCAACGCGCAACAGGGCGGTTCCGAAGGGTTGTTGCAGGGAGTTTCCTCCATCGTCAGCACCGCGCTCGGTTCCGGCGGCGGCATGGGCACGGGCGGCGGCATGGCGGGCATGGGCGGTTTCGACGGCACGGCGGGCGCGACGGGGGCCTTCGCCGGCGCCGAGTCCGAGGCCGGCGCCGCGCAGGGGTTCACCGGACCTCCCCCTGCGGGCATGGGCGCCGACCTCGCCGCAGGGGGCCATGGCGGCGAGGCTTCCGGACCTGCCAGCCACGGTTCCGAGGCGTCGAGCACGAATGACTTCGCCCGCTCGGACACAGGAGCCGACCTGGAGGGCGACTCGCCCGACGACGCGCAATCGGACGAGAAGGACAAAGACAAACCCGCTGCGGCCTCCGGGGGCCAGATGGGCGGCGCGCAAGGCGGCATGCATGGCGCGGGCGGCGCGGCCCCCGCGCAAGCGGCTGTCTCGAACAAGTTCGGTTTGCGCGCCGATCCGGAGAGCTTCCCCTCGGCGATGGACAGCGGCTCCATCCTTGAGCGGCACGGCGCTGGCGTCCAGCAGCGGGAAGC